>JADKHK010000013.1:605000-907500 GCA_016721845.1 Lysobacterales bacterium | reverse complement strand
TCGACTTCTGCGGTCCGCATCGATGCACGTTGTGTCCGGGGGAATCCGGCCCGCTCGGCAAAGGTGAGCTCATAATTCCGGGACACCATGTTTGCTACGTTGCTCCAGTGTTGATTCGGCACTATGTCGAGGCGCATGGTTACTGTCCGCCTATGGAGTTCGTTTCTGCGCTCGAGCTTTGTCCTCCTCAACATTCGTCGGAGTACATGGCGCTGGTCGAGCCGTTCCTACCGGAGCTTGCGCCGAGCGGTCGTGCGTCCTAACTATGTGTTCAAGCCGACGCGCCGAGGAAGTTGCTCGTATCATCCACACTCTGCCGCGCGGCGGCGGCTTAACACGGCGTTAGGTTCGCAATGTCCCATCGTCTCATCTTGTTGGCGTCATCTCTCGCGCTGTCTGCCTGCGCGGGTATGTCGTTGCGTGAGGTGAGGCACGAACGGCCGTCGAATGCTCAGAAATTTGCAGAGCTTCGGTTTACATCAGCCAGCCAAGGCTCAGTAAAGGTCTTCGAGATTGGCGGCCTTGGCTTCAGCGATTACGCATATCACCAGTCTCCTGTCTGGCTTTCGCCTGGAAAGGTCGCGGTAAAGTACGGCTGCTTCAGCGGCGGCCCGCAACCTTCGAAAACAGTCGTGGTTCGTGTTCCAACAAGCGGCGTGTTTGCGTTGTCGTGTGGTCCGGCCGGCGAACTGTTGCTTGTTCGCGTGCAAACCTAACTGTGTGTTCAAGCCGACCGCCGAGGAAGTTGCTCGTATCATCCACACACCGTCGCGCGGCGGCGGCTTAACACGGCGTTAGGCAGATGAAATCGCTCCTCTCAAGTTTCGCGGCACTGATGATGCTCGCCGGATGTGCCGCGCAGGCGCCAAATGCCGTTGCGCCTCAAACAGACGACTCGAGTTCTGCGCTCCTTGAATCGATTGAGGATTTGCTCAGGCTGCCCAAAGGCGCGGCACGCCTTCGCAGTTACACGCGCTACTACACCGAGACACGTAACGACCAAGAACATTACGTCACTGGCATCTTTGTGCGTGGGAAGCCGGGAGGCGCCAAGTTGGTGCCCGCAAACTCTATGCCTGTCATCTTTGACGGCGGCTGCGACGTGCTGCATCTGAAATTCGACCTTCGAGCGATGCGCACTGTCGCCTTCTTCTGTGGCGGTCTCGCGTGATCGCCCCACTTCGCTTGCTTCAAGCAATCGGTGCACATCACGTCGACATCGATAGTCGACTCCTCGCCGCGCATGCAACGCCATCTGTAGGCACTGCCTAACCATGTGTTCAAGCGGACCGGGTGGAATTAGCGATTTCGCCCTAAAATTTCTCTTCGGCCGCGCGGCCGCTTAACACAGCGTTAGCTGCCATGAATCCAACCAAGGTCTCGCGGAGCAAACTTCTGCGCTTCACTGATCTTCCCAACATCGGTCCAGCCGCGGCTCGTGATTTCGAGCTGCTCGGGTACTCATCCCTAGTGAGCTGATCGGCGCGAATCCGCTTGAGTTGTATCGAGACCTTTGCGCTGCAACCGGCTTGCGCCAAGATCCCTGTGTTCTTGATGTCTTCATGTCTGTCACTGACTTCTTGGCAGGGGGAACGCCGCAACCCTGGTGGCACTTCACCGAGTTGCGCAAGCGCCGGTATGGCAATCTTCAACCGGCTACGGCGTAGTTCCGCTGGCAGCTAACAATTCATTCAAGCCGAAGCCGCTTCGCGGCTCGGCTTAATTCAGGCGTTAGGCCCCTATGCGAGTTGCGCTCCTTCTGGTCTTGGGTTTCTTGGGCTTCATATGGGTTGATGCTGCTCATGCAGACTATGGCGAGGGCGTCCTGGCATTGCGCTGCGACAGCAAATTGCGCAACTTCGAGATTGAGCCGCGCATCGTATGGAACGAAGAACTGGAGGTATTGCAGCCAATTTTCGACCGCGCTTCCGGAAAGGCAACGTTGGACGGCTACGAAATTCATAGCGCCAAGAAGAGCCAGTCACTCGGCGGGGCGTGCAAGGTGGGGCGCAAAACAGTCAGCGCGCGCATCGTCGATCGCTTGTACGAGCCGACATTGGAGCTTTACGAAGACAAAGAGCTTGTCCTTTCCATACTCATCGATGATGTCTGGCAGTTTTATGGTTATGTATTCCGTGTGCGCTTCCGTAAGGCAGCGGGATGGGAACAGATGTGTGGCCGAGAGAAGTCTTCAATGGATTGGCAGCCTCTGGACACATCTCGCAAAGACACCAACTGCCGATCTGTTATTCCGTAGGCGCCTAACTATGTGTTCAAGCCGACCGCCGAGGTCGTTTCTCGCTTCATCCATAGTCCGTCGCGCGGCGGCGGTCAACACGGCGTTATGCGGGCGGTGGAGGCTGCCGTGAAAATTCTACTCAAGTCTCCCACTGACTGCTCGGCGCCTGAGATCGGCGCATATACCTCTTTCGTTCTCGCTGGCGGCGAAGTGGCAACGACCGGTCTTTTTCAGCGAATCAATAGCGCAAGCGCACTCGTTTTTGGATTCGTTGAGAATGCCTTGGCCGGCATCGCTGCGCTAAAGGTACCGATCCCCAGCTATCGCTCGCGCATTTCTCGGTCGTCTGGGTTCAAGCTCACAGAGAACACGTTTCCTTTCGAGTTGGGTTGGGTCTACGTAAGGGAGCCCTACCGTGGAAGAAAGCTCTCGGTCCAACTCGCGTCGGCCGCCTCCAACGCCGCAGTCGGACACGGCGTGTTCGCAACTTCCGCAGTGGAGAACGTAGCAATGCATGCAACCTTGCGGCACCTCGGATTCGCTGAAGCGGGCACTCCCTATGCGTCTGGCAGCAGAGCTATCCAGGTATTCACTCGTGCGCCCGCATAACTATGTGTTCAAGCCGACCTGTGGGCCGCAGTCGGGTTCATGTCATAGGCTGGTTTTCCTTGGCGGCCGACAGGCCGCTTAACTCCGGCGTTGACAGTCCGCTATGGGTCGATAGCGCCCCGCTGCTATCGGCCAATAGCGGTCAGTCGCCGGTTAGTCCGACGTGAACGTCGTGCTAAAAATTTCTTACGCACAAATGGTCGGAGATAGTGCTGAATCATCGACGCCCACCAACGCGAACAATGCTCGTTAACGCCTCGAGAACAACAGCTTGCGTTGACGCGCTCGACTTCCCGGCTTCAAACTCCGCCATTAGTCCGACGATCCCGTCGGAGAATTGGCGTTAGCTGTGTACAAACGGAGAACGGTCATGTCACCCAAGTCCAAAAAACTTCTCGCACCGGCACTGTCGCTGTCGTTTCTCGCGGCTGCCTTCACCTTTGGCAACCAAGGCTTCTCTTGGTTTTGGTCAGAGACAGCCTTTGGGGTAGCGATCGCATTGGCCGTTGGCGCGGCAACATTGTGGGCTTTGCTGTTCTTGTCGCTACGGCAGAGCCCCCGCCAGCGCATATAGAAAAAGGTAATGGCTGGTGCGTCTTGCCATGCGTTCCTTTGTCGGCCGTCACGCAGCAGCTAACAGTTCATTCAAGCGGACGGCTTCGCCGCCGCTTAATTCAAGCGTTAGGCTGCTCATGCTCCCACCCGTCACATTGGCCGGTTCTGTTGAGATGCTGAGTGATGGAGGCTCTCTCTGCGCCTCCTTTCAGGGCGCAAATGGCGCGCGATACTGGCTGGTCATTCCTGTGAAGCGCGGCCCCGATGGGGCAGCATCGGCGGTGATCAGGGTGTCGACGTTGCGCTGATCCGCGCACGCGTCGATCACCGGCAACAACAATTCCTGTTCCGATCCGGTGCCGTGTGCAGAGGCCTCGACGATGATCTGGTGTGCGGCATCGACGACGGCCACGCCGCAGTAACCCTGGATCACGCCCTTGTCGGTCGCGAGCTTCGCCGACTCGTTGTCGGTGCGGTTCGACTTGCGCGGCTTGTCCTGGCTGCCTTTGCGATCCAGCGGATGCGCCTTAAGCCACGCGTGAATCTGCGTCGCTTCGCGCGTCATCCGCTCAATGCGTGCGGTCACTTTGTCGGTCGACTCGTCGCGCACGTCGACGTCGTTGCCGTGATGCCGATCCAGCATCTGCCGCGCGACACGCTCCAGCTTCTCGGCCTGCGCCAGAAACTCGTCACTCGTACCGGAACGATGCTTCGATGCATTCGAGGGCAGCTTCACACCGTCGATCGCGAACATCGCGCGACCGATCAGACCTTCCTTGCCCAAGACCGTCAGAACCTGCGCAAACACGGACGCAATCGCGTCACGCGAACGGCTGACGAAGTCGGCCACTGTCGTGAAATGGGGCTTCGCATCGCCGGTGATCGCGATGAACAACACGTTGTCGCGACACGCGCGCTCGATCGCACGCGAGCTGACGATGCCTTGCGAATACGCCAGCAGAACCGCCTTCAGCAGCATCGGCGGCGCATGTGCCGGAGCACCATTGTCGTCATTGCGATAGTGCGCATCGAACGCCGACAGGTCCAACGCATCGACCAGATGATGCACCGCATGCGCAAACGTCCCCGGCACCAGTTGCACTTCCAGATCCACCGGCAACAACCGCGGACTCATGTCGACAAACTTGTAGCGCGCCATCGTTCACCACCTTGCTCACCCGCATTCATGAGAGCAAGATCGGGGCCACTTTTTCTACAGCGTCGTTAGGCCTAATGATGGAACCTGATCGCGAGCGCATTGGAAACATCGTCTCCGCTGTGGTCGGAACATTTGTGCTCGCGTGCATCGTCGCGCTCACAATGAACGTGCCTCAAGGGCCGATCGAAGATCTGCGTGGCGTGGTCGAAACTGCCGGCGTCAATGCACGCAAGTGGGGCGCCGCAACAGAGCACGTGAGCGTTCGGCTCGACAACGGCGAGGTGGTCCTTGCCAAAGTCGTCGCCAGCAGTGGGCCGGCGCAAGTTGGAGGCATCGCTCACGTACGCGTGTATCGTCGCCTCATCACGCGAAACCTGTCCTATGAGGTGCACCAGGTGGACGCGTCGCGATGAAGCCTAACTGTGTGTTCAAGCCGACCGCCGAGGAAGTTGCTCGTATCATCCACACACCGTCGCGCGGCGGCGGCTTAACACGGCGTTAGGCCGCACATATGAAGCGCATCGACTGATCGAGGCCGAAATGCCGAAGGCACAGAGGATGGCAATCGTTGCAGCGCTCTCCGTCGCGCTGCTCTGTCTCGTCTACGCCGTTGTCCTCGCAGTCGGCCTTCTCTTGCTGCCATCCCCACAGCACCAGATCCAGGACCCATGGTTCACCCTCATGGAACTCCTCATCATTGCCATCGCTCCCGCTATGGTCGTGTTCACAGTAGGCCTTCTCGCCCATGCTCCGCCTGCTCAAAGGCCGTTCGCGGTTGTATCGGTCGCTTTCATGACCGGGTGCGCGGTAGTTACCTGCGGTGTGCACTTCAGCGTCCTGACCCTCAGCCGTGAGCCCGGCTTCGCCGGGCAAGACTGGGCGCGGAATGTGTTCGCCTTCCAGTGGCCCTCGGTCGCCTATGCACTGGACATCTTGGCGTGGGACATCTTCTTCCCCCTGGCCGCATTGTTCGCGGCACCAACCGTTCAAGGCCCGGACCAAGCAGCTGTAGCTCGCGTTCTGCTGTATGTCAGCGCTGCGCTGGCCTTCATTGGCTTGGCAGGAGTACCGCTGTCCAACATGCAGTTGCGCAACGTTGGAATCATCGGCTACGCAGTCATCTTCCCCATCGCAGCAGCCTTGATGGCACGGCTTTTCAGTCGGCACTGGCCCACGGTTGCGGCCTAACCCTTCGTTCGGGCGGACTGCCACCTGCATGGCACTTGGGCCGCGGAGCGGCCAGTGTCATCGTTCACTCCGCGGCCCAAGTGCCATGCCGGCGTCAGCCGCTCAGCTCAAACGTTAGGCCGCACAAATGGGCTCGTCCATGCTTCAGCAGCTCGTACTTCCAATGCTTGTGCATGTGCTGCTCGCGGCGTTTCTCTACGCGCTCTTGACCATCGCACGGGCTCCGGCCATTTGGGGCATTTGGCGGCGCCCGGACGGCTCTAACCCGTTCGCCGCGTTCGAGCTGCGCATCAGCGCCAACTTGTCCAATCAGTTTGAGTGGCCGCTGCTGTTCTACGTGGCGTGCATCCTGCTGCATCTGCTTGGCGCAACAGGCCAACTCGCTGTTGCGCTTGCGTGGCTGTTCGTTGCGGGTCGCATCGTGCACACCTACGTCCAGGTATGCACTACCAATGTGCGGCTGCGCGGCGCCGTCTTCACCATCAACTTCATTGCGGTTCTCGGCATGTGGGTAGTCATCTTCCAGTTGGTGGCGGGTGCGGCCTAACTAGGTTCAAGCGGACCTGTGGGCCGCAGTCGGGTTCATGTCATAGCCTGGTTTTCCCTGGCGGCCCACAGGCCGCTTAACTCCGGTGTTGACAGTCCGCTATGGGTCGGAAGCCGCCCTTCCCTACCCTTGATAAGAATCCCTTATCGCAAGGAGACGACTAGTCCTCGTTGTTTCAGTCCTTCCAGGCATGGCTCGATGCGCTAATCCCAGTTGCGCATTGGCTCGCGGTACCCCCTCATTTCCCCAAAGCGAACCTCTGCACTCACGCCTTCTCGCATGCTTTCAGCGAAATGTTGTCGGATCCGCTCGTTGGCCATCTCGCCGGCGCGATGCACGAAATCCTGACGATTGCTCTGATAGTCGTTCACTCGTTGGCATCGGGGAACCAAGTGCGTAACTGGTGGTTCTTGTTGGTTGTCGAGCATGCATGCCCCCGCCCAGAGCATCTGTTCGTAACGCCGACGCTGTATCGCGGATTCACATTGGCGCTCCCAACCCGACAGCATGAGAGTCGCCGAGTCGATGATGTGCTGAGGGATCGCCAGAGACTGTTGGCCAGCAATGACGCGGCGGCGAATGAGAAATTCCCATTCAGCTGAAATGGAACTGTTGAAGCCGAATCGACAACAGAACCTTCTTACGCTGCTAATCAATGCACTCTCGAGTGCCAAGGCCTCCTGTAACGCTGACGCCTCAATCGCGCGTCGAAATAGCAAACTCAAAAGGGCCAAGCGGTCAATATCGCGTTTGCGCGAAAAGTGGGCAGCTCATCGGCTTGAAGTCGCGCATCGAACGGCGTCGTGCACCAAAAAGTCGATGCCTAGTTCTGCTGCGGCCATCCAGTCTTCAGAATTGGGTTCGAACAGGTGTAGTCGATCGAGCAGAATCTTCAGTAGCGCTTCGCGCCGGTCCAGATTGAGGGGTCGCGGACCCAAAATCTCTTCCCACAGCTCTGAGTGATAGATCGCACGGGTGTGGTGGTAACCAGGTCGTTCCCCAACTATGTCTACCAAACTCCTCTCGCCAAGCGCATCCCGGGACAGGCCGGGATCCGTGTCGTCGCGAGCTATCCGCCAGAAGGCACGTAGATCAGCGCGATCGTCTCCCAAGAAATGACGATCCAATCCCAATAACGAATCGACCGGGCAGCGCGCCTTGACAGCTGCCAACCACACTTTGGTTCGGACTCGATAAACACGGTCCTCGGGACCCCGCCTGTTGGACTTGAGCGCGCCCGTCTGCGGACCGCGCCGACCCTTTGAGGGCTTACGTCTGTCTGACCCCTGGCCTGTTTCTAGCACTCTTGGCATGAGCAGATTTGCTAAGCAAATACGGCATAGATGTGCTCATGAAAACATGTCAAAACGACAATGTCTACCAAGAGGCGCAATGTGCACCCTTTGACGCCCACCGAAGCGAGTCAATTGATACGCCGCATGCTCGATGAGCATAGTGAACTTCTTAGCGGTCAAGCGCTCGGACGGTGCCTTGGATACCGATCGTCACGTGCATTTCAGAGGGCCGCACGCCTCGGCGAGCTCCCCGTCGAGGTGTTCAAACTGCCGGGGCGTCGAGGCCGGTTCGCCCGGACCATCGAAGTGGCGCGGTGGTTGGCCGGCGAAGTCAATGCGGGCGAGTGCATTGGCGCCCAGCCGACCGAAGCCGCGAGCATCGCCATCGCGGTGGACACTCGCCATGTTTAGCACTAGTGCAAGGCTGGGGGAAAACTCTCCCTATCTGCCCGCACACCGCGCACTCTGCGGCACGAAACTAAGTGACTCTTCGCCGCAAGCCCCAGATCTTCAGAGAAACGTCGACGGCGCAGAATCCATCGTCGTACGCGTAGACATGCCGCAGTGGCGTCCGCCGTAGCGCAGCCGTTTGCACGATTTCTAATACCCAAAAAGCAAAAGCCCCTGCGAGCAGGGGCTGGGTAGTGCAAAGCTTGGCGGCTTCGCTACACAGTCCCACTTTCCTCGGTCGGTGTCAACTGCGTCTGAAATTGGATCCACGAGTTGGTCCTTTCGGCACCTTCCCATCTGCTCGCTTCGGCCCTGCCACGCGGACGCGCTCGTCGGCGCCTCTGCACTTGCCGGGAGCGTTCGCATGCACGTCACGCTGTCATTTCATTGTCCACCGAGTCCGTGTCTCTCCGAATCCATGGCGTCGCGCCCTGAGGGAAGGCGTCCATTCGAAACCTTCCTTGCGGAGCCTTCCAGAGTGAGCGCGCCGGGAGGCATGTCATGACCGCCTCGCCGAAGGGTACTGAGAAGGTGCCGTGGTTTCTGGTGATCCCGATCCCGCGAGCGCACGCATCTGCTCACGGCATTTGTGTACGCAGAGTCCGGGTAGTGCTCGATCAAGACGACACCGAATTGCCAGACGTTGTGTTCGATGGATTCGCCCTCGTGGACGAGAAGCGCAACGAACTTCAGCGGCTTTTCGTCGTGAGCGCGCGCGGTCGTTGCTTATTGGAATGGCTGTTGGTGCGCACGCCAGAAGGCGATGGTTCGGGGCCGCCTTCCTTTGAGTCCGCACGCCGCTTACGTACTACGTGCGAAGAGGATCCTCAATGAATAACACCTCGTCCCAATCGTATCCGAGCGGAGACCGTCCATATGCGCCAAGAGATCTTTCACTGCCAGAGATTCGCGCGGGCGATGCACATTCTTTCGCGTCTCCCAAAGAAGGCGGGCGACTCGTACGGGTATTGAACTTGGCGCGCATTGCTCAAGCACTGCTGCTGGAGTTCAACCCCAAGGTCAGCGCGTACACGGAACGTCCCCGGGTACTGCAGGTCGGCACCGCACTCTACGAAATCTGCTTTTGGTGTCGCGACACGTCCGGTGAAGAGCACATGTTGATGATGGTTATGGGCTCCTCAAATGCAGCACAAGGACAAAAGCGACGGGCTCATCGCGACGCTGAGGCACTGATCGAAGCAGCACGTGCTGCCCACCTTCCGCTGGAGTTTGTTCAAGAGAGAGACGTGCTCGCGCAGAGCGACCGGATCGCTCTTGCCTTTCGGCTGCTTCCAGATGTGCAAACCGCCATTCGATTGACCAATCGTGGCGTCGTGCAAGACGCCATTGTCGACCAGTTGTCGCGCCATCACCGTCTGCGATTCTCGCAGCTTACGACGGCCCTGGAAGGATTTCAGCACGCCGACATCCAATGTGTGCTGGCCTATCTCGTGCACGCAGGCATTCTCACTTGCGATGCCACAGATCGCATGCTGCGCAGTACGTGCTTCGAGATTGCGTCATGAGTCGCTCTCTCGATCTTCCGCCCGAGTCCGAGTTGCTAGCACTGCCGCGTCTAAATCCGCAGTCCATTGAGCCTGAAACGGCAGCGAAACACTACGTCGCTTACGAGAAGGCGCTGACCGCCGTCTATGCAGGCTCAAGTATTCGCGACGCTGCGAAGCACCACCACGTGCGAAGGAATACTCTCATGGACGTGGTGGCTGAATCAGTTCGCGCACACCCGGACGGCAATCTCGTCGGCTATCGCGCTTGCCTTTGGCATCACCGCCGCGAGAAAGAGCAAACCGAACAGCCGGCAGTCGACGCGAGCCAGCCGCCCAAGAGCATCGCGACGTTGCTGCGCTTGGTGCCTGGAGCCTTGGCGCTCATCGAAGCTTTCCGAGGACGTTTGCCGGAACGGAGCCGGTCTAGCCGCGCGTTCAACAAGTTCTTCAAGAAGCTGCTCGAACTGATCTCTAAAGCAGGCTGGGGCAATTTGCCGATGTGGGCTACACCGGACCGGGGCCGTCGCGCTCTCATTCGGCGGATTCGGACTGCTCGCGAATTGTTGCCAACGCCAAACCTGGATGAAGAGTCTCCGGAGAAGACACACAGCACGCGGCTAGAACATCTATACCCAATAAAGCCCTTCGATCGCATCGAAGCGGACGGTCATCGTATCGACGTCAATTGGAACGTTCTCATACAGACACCCGAAGGAAACTGGATCCCGCGTCTCATTACCCGCCTCTGGCTAATCGTTTTCATCGACGTGGCATCGCGCGCCATTGTGGCGTGGAACTTGGTCGTGAAGGACAACTACAACCGCTTCGACCTCCTGCGCACGGGAGCACGCAGCCTCACTCGATGGCAGCCGCGCGCGCTGATTGTGCCGAACATGCAATACCACCCCGAAGCGTGGATGCCGAACGCGGTGGACACGTGTTCGCGAATCTTGCGCGGCGCCTGCCTGGCGCTGGACAGCGCCATGGCCCACATCGCCAAAGACGCGACACACAACCTTGCCAAGTTCTTCGGCGGCGTAGTCAACATTGGGTTTCCGGGCGTGCCAGAAGGTCGCCCGCATGTAGAAGCATTCTTCAAAAAGATCGAAGAGCAGGTGCTGCGGCTGCTCGCCGGCGGATTTCGACCGGAGGGAACGAACCGCGATGGTCCAGAAGCTACCACCGCTCTTCGAGCCGAGGATTACCCGGCAAAGCTGCAAGCACTAGACGACCTCATGGATGTGGCGGTTTCCGGCTATCACGCTACGCCCCAAGAGGCCCTCTACAAGCAAAGCCCGCGACAAGTCGTCGAACGGTACTTCGACACAGTCGTCGGAATCCAATCAACCTTGACCGACAAAGATGCAGGGGAACTATTGCTGCTGCGCCCGAGAGTGAAGATTGCCGGCAAGAAAAAGGTCCGGCAGCCCTACGTGCGGTGGAAGAAGGCAACGTATCGCAGCAGAACCTTGCAGGGTCGCTACAACCTGATCGGGCAATCGTTCCAAGCCACCGTTAGCGCAAATGATCTGCGTCGAATGACGCTGTGGAAAGACGGCGAAGTCTTTGTCGTCTTGCATGTGTCGGCGCCATGGTCTCGCACCGCGCACGATCTCGAGACACGAGAACGTGCGAACGCATGCGAAGAGCGTGGACTGATCTCTTGGAAGGGTGTCGAGGACGCTGTCGCCGCCTATCACGACGCAGTGCGGCGCTGGGCACACGAGTTGCGCTGGGCGGCAGACGAGTATGTGCGCTCCGACTTGGCTTCCACGGCTTCGCCTCGCAACAGCGACGGCAATTCAACTCGAAGCATCTCGATTTTCGACTTGCCCCCTCGTCGCTGACGAACGAATGGAACGCAAACGAGCCGCCGGAAGCAGTGTTCCGGCCGAGCTCCTCAACCTCATCGAAGCCGTCCCCGAAACGCAACCAAAGGTCTCGTCATGGACAAGAAGCATCCCATTTTGTACGCCATCAGGCCACGATTTCTGGTGCCTCCAATCACCGCACTAGGGAAGGCCATCAACAGTGGCATCGAGTTCAATCGCCACGGCATCATCGCAAACGGCGTTGGTCGAATCGGCAAGACCGAGGGGCTGGTAATGCTTAGTCAGACCTACGACTGGCGAAACTGGAAGATGTACTGGCATTCAATGTTGGCTGGCGTGCCGCAACAGTCCACAGAATCGTATTTTTCATTCTCTCAAGCTCTCCGCGAACTTGAAGGTGCGAGAGCAGACGCAATCGCCGTTTTCCGTGCATCACATGAAAAACCACCTGTCTGAACAAGCAGCATTGGCGGGTGCCGAAGTGATCGTACTGGCGATCGACGATTCAAATCGGCTACTACACGATGACTACGCCCATCTCGCAACGCTTGACAACCAAATTACGGCCATGGGTTACCGCTTGTTCGTGATCTTGGTAGTGCAATCAGACGCAGACCAATCTTCGGTCCCGACGGCTGATGCGGACCCACAGCCCTCTCAGATCACCGGTCGCTTCACGGGTGACTCCTACGAGTACACCGGTCTCAAGGGGCTTCTGGAGATTCGGCCAGCCTTGAAATCCTTCGGTGCACAAACGTGGCAGGGCCGGACGTTCCTCGAGGAATTTGCACCTTGCGCCGTTGCTGAAGGATGGTCCATTGAACAGCAGGCAGGAGATTTCTGGACGCGGTGACCGCGCTTCGTGGACAAAACTCTCTAGGACCCGACGAACCCTTTCCAATGATGTGTTTTCGACACTGCGACCTACTATCTGATGGTTCGCGTTGCGAGGAGAATCAGAGGTTCAAGCGTTTTACGCCCGACGATTTCATGACGGCTCTCAAGCTGTCCGGCTTAGTGGCTTTGGAGAAATCACGACTGCCGAGGATGCCCGGATGAACGTCCCCATGCGGCCACATTTTGTTGGCGCGCCCTTCGATCGGTGGCCGTACATTTCTGGCATTGGAGCATTCTTACGCGTCACACGCCTCAATCGTTACGAGCGCGGAGACTACCGTTTCGCTTTCGGCATTTCCGTTCGGCACGTAGATGATCTCAATCATGTGATGACATTTTCCGTCAAGCGCAAGGAACAATTGTCAGCCGCGCTGGACGTGCCGCCCATGACTCGCACGTTTTGGGACTACGGACACTGGCTCCCGTTTCAATGTGATGAAGCTTTGGTGCAGGCCAAACACCACTTTCGATACTGTCCCCAATGTTTGAACTACGGATACCACTCGCTACTCCATCAGCTTCCGTGGATGCACCGATGTCCCTGGCACGGCGATGGACTGCGCACGACCTGCCTGAAATGTCGTCGCCCAATGCGGCTAGATGGCTTAAGTTTTGGATGGTTAGGCACGTGCAAGTGCGGCTTCGACCACGTGATTGAAAAGTGCGCTGTCCGAGGATTCAACGCGCCGCTCCAAGTTGAACGCTTTTGCTCGATGTATCTGCACTGGGCTGAAACTCAGCGCAACCGAACGCGTTTGGTGGGTCCGTCTCCCCATGCGCGATCGATGTCGGTTCTCGATACTGCATTTGTCCTGCCGACTTCCTTGGCGTGGCGTACCGATCGGCCGGAGACAGATCCACACATCGTCCATAGGACAGTGGCTCGCCCTGAGCCGGAGAGCAGGCGGGCGACTGAAGACCTTTTCGCCGCACTGACCAGACTCGAAAGCTTGGGCGACTCCCAGTCGGCCATGATTGAAGCTACGGGAAGGCTCGCGGTGAGAATTGCTTCAGCGGCTTGTCGGCTTGCCCGAGTTGCCGCCAAACAGCCTGTCAGACACCGAAATGACGCTGTTCTTGGAACCTGCTGGTGTCGATGCGGATCGCTCTTTTGTGCCCGCTCGCCGAAAATCGATTCTGGAAATTCGCTCGCTACCGCTGACCGTCGTCGGCTGTCGCTCCTATCTGGATCTACATTGCATTGCGAAGGTGACCAGGCAGGTTGGTTTGTCCATCTTGCGACTTCATTGGCCAGGATGGCCTGTAAAGCGGCCAGCCCCTACGCGTGAGGAAACTGAAGACCTTCAGGTTTGTCTGTCTGCCATCCAAGAATTGGTGGCCCGGAGTTACGCAGAAGGAATTCGCGTCGTAATGGGCCGCTACATGCCCGACTTGTACCGGCCGGGGAGAAATCGGCCTCATCTCTCAGAGCCTTGGGTGCTGCTCCGGAAGGAAGCCGGTTCGAGGCTGGAGATCGAGATATTCTGGGCCCGACTTGGTAACACTCCGGGTTGAATCAGCCGAAGTTTCTGGACCGTTTGCGATGACGTGCCGCAGCCTATGGCCCGCTTCTTCCTGACGACTGTCATCCTGGATCGGATTTCATGGCTCTGGGCATCCTTGGATCGGCCCAATGTGCGAAGGCACCGTCAATCGACCTTCCTTGTCCGAGCCGCGACCTAACGAATAATCAATCACTTACGGTTGTCGGATCGAGTTACCGTGAACAAATGGTCGAACCCCACCCAACCGGAGCGCGCCATGAATCGCGTCAAGCACAAGACCTGCGTGATCACCGGCGCCGCGCTCGGCATCGGCCGTGCGTGTGCGTTGCGACTGGCGGCTGAAGGCGCGCGCATCGCGGTGTTCGATGTGCTTGATGAGGATGGCGCGCGGCTGGTCGCCGAACTCACGTCCTCCGGTGCCCCGGCGCGGTTCTGGCACGTCGACGTGTCGAACGAAGCCCAGGTGAAGTCGGCGATGGATGAGGCCGCCGCGCACTTCGGGTCGATCGATGTGCTGGTCAACAACGCCGGCATCTCCGGCGTGAACAAGCCGACGCACGAGGTTACCGAAGCCGAGTGGGATCGTGTCCAGGCGGTCAACGTCAAGGGCGTGTTCTTCTGCACCAAGCATGCGATCCCGCACATGAAGCGTGCCGGCGCCGGCAGCATCGTGAACCTGTCGTCGATCTACGGACTGGTCGGTGGCCCGGACGTGCCGCCGTATCACGCCGCCAAGGGCGCGGTGCGACTCATGGCCAAGACCGACGCGATGATCTACGCCCCGGACCGCATCCGCGTGAACTCGATCCATCCCGGCTACATCTGGACGCCGATGGTCGAGAATCACCTGCGCAACAGTGGCGCCACCGACATCGAAGCCGCCAAGGCCCAGGTCGGGTCCGTGCACCCGCTCGGCCATGTCGGCGAACCCGACGACATCGCCTGGGGCGTCGTCTTCCTCGCCTCCGACGAATCGAAGTTCATGACCGGTTCGGAGCTGGTCATCGACGGCGGCTATACCGCGCGCTGATGCCTGCGCCGATCAGATCGCGGCGAATCCGCGTTCCAGATCGGCGATCAGCACCGCGGCATCTTCCAGGCCGATCGAGAAACGAACCAGGTTGACCGGCACGCTGGCCGGTGAATTCAGACTGCCCCAGTCGCGCACGCCGGCGACCGGAAACACCAGCGATTCGTAACCGCCCCAGCTCGCCGCCATCAGGAATCGTTCGAGCGCATTGCAGAAACGGTCGATGGCCGCGATGTCGGGCACGTCGAGTTCGATCGAGAACAGGCCGCTCGCATGCCGCAACTGCGAAGCGCTCAGTGCCGGCTGTTCCGAGTACGGCAGGATCGGTGCATGGATGCGCCGGACCTTCGGATGATTGGCCAGATGCGCCAATACCGTCGCGGTGGTCGCGACGATGCGTTCGAGCCGGACCGGCAAGGTGCGCAGGCCGCGCAACAGCAGCCAGGCATCGAACGGCGACAGGATTGCGCCCAGCGTCATGTACGGACCATCGAAGACCTTGCGCATCATCCGTTCGGAACCGCACAAGGCACCGGCGACGACATCGCTGTGGCCGCCGAGGTACTTGGTCGCCGAATGCGCGACCAGGTCGATGCCCAGCGCGATCGGCGACTGCCCGAGCGGCGTCGCATAACTGTTGTCGACGAGCGTGACGATGCCCCTCGCCTGCGCGATCCGGGCGATTGCCGCGAGGTCCTGTTGCTCGAAGGTCAGCGAATTCGGGCTTTCCAGCACGATCATGCGCGTCGCCGGCGTGATCGCGGCCTCGACATCAGCCGCCTCACGCGCATCGATGAACACGCCGCGCATGCCGAATTGCGCGAGCAGCTTGCGCACCAGCTGCCCGGTCCAGAAGTAGGGCTTCTCGACGCAGATCACCTCGTCGCCGGCGCGCAGGTTCGCGAGCACGCCGGCGGCGATGGCCGCGGCGCCGGAGCCGAACATCAGTGCGCGTTCGGCGCCTTCCAGTGCCGCCAGTTTCTTCGCGACGATCTCGACCGTCGGGTTCTGGCCGCGCGTGTAGACATGCGCGTTGAACTCGTCGGCGAGGCGCGCGCGCATGGTCGCGATGTCCGGATGCGCGAAGATCGCGCTCTGCACGATCGGTGGAATCACCGCATCGAAATAACGGTCGCGTTCTTCGCCGAGGTGGTTGATGATCCAGGACAGGTCCATGCCCTGCCCCGCTCAGTTCGCTTCCAGCGCCAGGCGCTCGCGCATCATCGCGACCACGGCGTTGTGCAATTCCGGATCTTCGAGCGCAAGGTGCACGGTTGCCTGGACCATGCCGAGGCGATTGCCGCAGTCGAAGCGGCGACCGATGAAGCGGTAGGACAGCACCGGGTCCTGCGCGAGCAGGGCCGCGATCCCATCGGTGAGCTGGATTTCGCCGCCGGTGCCGGCGCGCGTGGTTTCCAGCAGGTCGAAGATCCGGGGCGACAGGATGTAGCGACCGACGATGGCCAGCGTGGACGGCGCCACGTCGGGTTTGGGTTTCTCGACGACGCCGCGCACCCGTGCGAGGTGTTCATCCACAGGTTCGGCCGAGACGATGCCATAGCGGTTCGTATGCTCGCGCGGCACATCTTCGACCGCGATCACCGAGGCACCGTCGCGTTCGGCGATGTCGGCCATCTGGTGCAGCGCGCCGCGACCGCGGTTCCAGATCATGTCGTCCGGCAGCAGCACCGCGAAGGGCTCGTCGCCGATCACCGGACGTGCGCACAGGACCGCGTGGCCCAGTCCGAGCGCTTCATGCTGGGTCACGAACACGGTCTGCACATGACGCGGCAGGATGTCGCGGACCATGCTCAGCAACTCGTGCTTGCCGGCCTGTTCGAGCTTGGCTTCGAGCTCGTAGGCCTTGTCGAAATAGTCGGCGATGGCGTGCTTGTAGCGGTTGGTCACGAACACCAAGGTCTCGCAGCCGGCTTCGACCGCCTCCTCGACCGCATACTGGATCAGCGGTCGATCGATCAGCGGCAGCATCTCCTTCGGAACGACCTTGCTGGCCGGCAGGAAACGGGTGCCGAGACCGGCCACCGGGAACACGGCTTTGCGGATACGCATCAAGAAGCGGCCTTGTGGATCGAGACGATGTCGGCGTCGCGCTCGGTGCGCGACTGGTCGAATTCCGGTACCAGCGATTGCAACAGGCGCAGCGCTTCGTCTTCCTCGAAACGACGCACGGCCGCATCCAGCATGCGCATCGTCGATGTCAGTTCGGTGAACGCGATCAACCGGGGTTGCGACAGGAAGATCTTCGGATGGCCGGTGCTCTCGTGGTTTTCCTGCTCGTGGAAGAGTTCCTCGAACAGTTTTTCGCCGGCGCGCAGGCCGGTGTAGACAATCTGGATGTCGCGCTCGGGCAGCTTGCCGGCGAGCAGGATCATCTGTTCGGCGAGATACCGGATACGCACCGGCTCGCCCATGTCGAGCGCGAAGATTTCGCCGCCGCGGCCGAGCACGGCCGCCTGCAGGATCAACTGGCAGGCCTCCGGAATCGTCATGAAGTAGCGCGAGATCTCCGGATGCGTGACGGTCACCGGACCACCGCGACGGATCTGGTCGCGAAACAGCGGCACCACGCTGCCGGCGGAATCGAGCACGTTGCCGAAACGCACGGTGATGAAGTGCGTCTTCGACTGCTGCGCGAAACTCTGGCAGTAGATCTCGGCCGCACGCTTGGTCGCGCCCATCACGCTGGACGGATTCACCGCCTTGTCGGTCGAGATCAGCACGAAGTTGTGCACGCCGTGACGGTCGGCGGCGAGCGCCAGCGTTTGCGTGGCCAGCAGGTTGTTGCGCACCGCTTCGCGCACCTGGTGCTGCAACAGCGGCACATGCTTGAACGCCGCGGCATGGAAGACCGCTTCGGGTTTGACGCGCGAAAACACGCGTTCCAGCGTCGCGGCGTCGCCGCAGTCGCCGAGGATCGGGTCGACCACCAGATCGGGAAATTCGACCCGCAGTTCCTGCTCGACCTTGTACAGGTTGAATTCGGACAGTTCGAGCACCGCGAGGCGTTCGACGCCGAGGCGCGCCACCTGGCGACAGAGTTCCGATCCGATCGAGCCGCCGCCGCCGGTGATCAACACCCTGCGCGACGCGAGACCGGCGCGGATCGCGGTCCAGTCCAGCGACACCGGTTCGCGCCCGAGCAGGTCCTCGATCGCGACTTCCTTGAGTTCGTTGAAGTTCGAACGCCCCTCGACGACGTCTTCCAGTCGCGGGACAGTGCGGAACGGCAGCGTGGTCTGTTCGCAGATGCCGACGATGCGTTGCATCTGCTGGTTGCTCGCGGTCGGGATCGCGATCAGGACCATCTCCGCGGCGACTTCGCGCGCGAGTTGCGGCAGTTGTTCGATCGGACCGAGCACGGGCACGCCATGCACATTGGCGCCACGCAGCCCGGGTTTGTCGTCAAGAAAGCCGACGACGCGGTAGGCGCCGTCGCGGCGCAGGTCGCGGACCAGGGTCTCGCCGGCCCGGCCGGCGCCGAGCACGAGCACGCGCTTGGCCGGTGCGCCGCCGCCGTCGTAGCGGCTGTCCTTCCAGTAGCGATAGGCCATGCGCGGCGTGCCGAGCAGCAGCATCAGCGCGATCGGATACATCAGCAGCACCGAACGCGGCGTGCCTTCGAGGCGGTCGAGGAAGAACAGGCCGAGCGCGATCGCGAGGGCGCCGAGCACCGACGCGCGCGCGATGTTCCACAGGTCCGGGAGGCTGGCGAAGCGCCACAGGCCGCGATACAGGCCGGTCCAGGCCAGGATGACGGTCTGCGCAACCAGCACGATCGCATACTCGGGGCCGAACACCGACACCGGCGGCGGATCGATCTGCAGGTTCCAGCGCAGCCAGTTGGTGCCGTACCAGGCGAGCCAGATCATCGCGAGGTCGTGCGCGACGACCGCGAGGCGCGGATGCAGGATGGCAATCAATCGACGCAGGTTCATGGTCGGTATTGTGCCCGATGGCTGCGCCGCAGCGCACCACGCGCTGCGTGCCAGACGCACAGTCCGAGGCCGTAGACCGCAAGGGTTGCGCCGAATTCCCACCATAGCGAGTTGGCGAAACGTTCCATGCCCAGCAATACCGGCAGCACGATCAGCACGTTCCAGCCCTGGTAGGCCGCATTGATGCGAACGACGCCCCAGCGTCGTCGCCAGAGCCATTGATAGAGGTGGGTGCGGTGGCCCTGGTGCCAGTGCCGAGTGCGACGCATGCGGACGATCAAGGTCGCACCGGCATCGATCACGAACGCCGACGACAACACGGCTGCACTGCCCCACCCGAGCAGATCGCGGTCGACAGCCACCAGGGTCATCGCGCCGATCATCAATCCGATCGAACCGCTGCCGATATCGCCGAGAAAGATGCGCGCCCGTGGAAAATTGAACGGCAGGAACACCATCAAGGCACTGCCGACGAGCAGGCAGGCATGCGTGAACGTGACATCGCTGCGCAGCGCGCCCAGTATCGCCAGCACCATCAGCACGAACAGGGCCTGCAGGCTCAGGAAACCGTTCAGACCATCCATGAAATTGTGCAGGTTGATCGAGGCGACGCCGGCGAACGTCAGCAGCGCGATGGCGACGATGGACGTCGCGTTGTCGAACGAACCGACGAAGCTCCCCGCCACCGCCGTTGCCGCAAGGACATGCACGATCAGGCGCAGGCGGATGGACAGACCAAAGCGATCATCCAGCGCACCGATCGACGCCACCAACGCGAGCGCGACGAGCAGGGCCTGGGCCGAAGGAGCACGAAACACGTTCGCTGCAAACAGCGTCGGCATGGCCAAGATCCACAGCCAGGCCAGGACCGGACCGAGCCCACCGCCGCGCGGCGTCGGTATGCCATGCAGGCGACGACGGTCAGGCCGGTCGAGCTGGTCGTGGCGCATGGCGAGGGCGCGGGCCGCCAGCGTACCCAGCAACGCCACCAGGGGGATCAGCAGCACATCGAACGGAGGGTGCATCCGGCTCAATTTCCGGCGATGCCGTGCACCGGCTTGATCGTGCTCCAGGACTTGCAGCCCGGGCATTGCCAGTGATGCGAACGTGCACCGAAACCGCAGCGCGAACATCGAAACAGTGCCTGACCGTCGAGCAGTTGCTTCAGCAAGTCGCGCAATTGTTCGAGCTGCTCGCGCGCTTCGCCCTGCACCCCGGCCAGTTGCAGTTCGACCAGTTCGGCGAGACCGCGCACCGATGGCTTCTTGCGCAGGCGCTCGGCCAGAAAGCGGATCGCCGACTGGTCGCCCTCGCGGTCACGCACGCGGCGGGTCATCTTGATCACCGGCGAGATGCCGGGATAGCGGCGCATCCATTCGTCCAGCATGGCGTCGATGGACTCGCGGCGATCGAGATGTTCGAGCGCGTCGAGCATCGGCGCGAGCGCGATCGGCAGGTATTCGATGTCGTTTTCGACTGCGCGTTCAAAGGCGTTCGCGGCGCGGCTCCAGTCCTGGCGCTCGTGCGCGAGGCGCCCTTCGATCAGGCGCGGGCGCACCGACAGCGGCGCCACGGTGACTGCCTCGGTCAGGTAGGCCTTGGCCTGTACCGCATCCTGTTTGACGACCGCATGCTCGGCCAGTTCGCTGAGGAACTGGCTGACCAGTTCCGCCTGCGACTCGCCGGTGATCTGCTCCAGATGCCGCGCATGTTCGATGGCGCGTTTCCAGTCGCGCTCCTGCTGGCAGATCGCGATCAGGTGGCGCGACGCCGCGGGCGCATGCGCATCAATGCCGACGAGATCGGTAAACAGGGTTTCGGCGCGATCGAGCAGGCCGGCGCGCATGTAGTCCTCGCCCAGTTCAAGCAAGGCCAGCGACTTCTGTTCCGGAGTCAGGTTCGGTCGCGCGATCAGATTCTGATGGACGCGGATCGCACGATCGGTCTCGCCGCGACGACGGAACAGGTTTCCGAGTGCGAGATGGGTTTCCACGGTCTGCTTGTCGATTTCGGCGATCTGCAGGAAGACTTCGATCGCCTTGTCCGGCTGCTCGTTCAGCAGGTAATTGAGGCCGCGAAAATAGTTGCGGCGCAGGCGATCGGCCTGGGCGCCGACGGCCGTCGCAGGATTGCGCCGCGCAAGCAGCCAACCGGACAGGAACGCCAGCAGTACCAGCAAGGCCAGTACCGACAGGTCGAGCGTCATGGAACGGTCGGCCCGCTCGGGCGGACGGCATCGAGTTGGCGTCGCAATGCACGCAGACGCAGTCGTTGCGGCAGGATCACGGCGGCCGAGAGTGCTGCACTGGCAAGCAGGAATCCGGTCAGCAAGCTCACCATGACGACCACGCCCAGCGACATCTCGAATGCGAAGAAATGGAAGTCGAGGCGTACTTCGGCCTCGTTCATGAGTGCGAATGCGGCGGCGAGCAACGCCACCAGCAATGCCAGGACGATGACGATCCCGCGCTTCATCGCCGGTCTCAGTCGTTGCCGTCGTCGTTGGAAACGATGCCGTTCACGCGGTCACGCAATTCCTTGCCGGGCTTGAAGTACGGGACGTACTTGCCGGGCAGCGCGACGGAGTCGCCGGTCTTGGGATTGCGGCCGACGCGCGGCGGGCGGAAATGCAGGGAAAAGCTGCCGAAGCCGCGGATCTCGATGCGTTCGCCGGTCGCCAGCGACTGACTCACATATTCGAGGATTTCCTTGACGCCGAGCTCGACGTCATGGTGCGCGAGGTGGATCTGGCGACGCGCCATGGCTTCGATCAGTTCGGATTTCGTCATAACGGTCCGGACACCAGAAACGGAAGATACGAAAAACGCGCCGCCGGCAGGGTCGCTGCCGGCGGCGCGCAGAACTTACTTGTTGCGCATCTGCTCTTTGAGCAGCGCACCGAGCTTGGTCGTACCGCCCGCAGCCGACTGATAGTCGGCCAGCGTGTCGGCCAGTTCCTGCTCGTCCTTGGCGCGAATCGAGAGTTGCAGCGTACGGCCCTTGCGGTCCATGCCGATGAACTTGGCTTCGACTTCGTCGCCCACCTTCAGACGCGTGGTCGCGTCCTCGATGCGCTCCTTGGCGATGTCGTTGGCGCGCAGATAGCCCTCGACGCCTTCGCCGAGGTCGATCGTGGCACCGCGTGCATCGACTTCGCGGACATTGCCCTTGATGATGCTGCCGCGCGGATTGTTCGCCATGAACGAGGCGAACGGATCCTGTTCGAGCTGCTTGATGCCGAGCGAGATGCGCTCGCGCTCCGGGTCGACTGCGAGCACGACTGCATCCAGGTTTTCACCCTTCTTGAAGTTGCGCACGAGGTCTTCGCCGGTGCCCTGCCACGAAATGTCGGACAGGTGGATGAGGCCGTCGATGCCGCCGTCCAGACCGATGAACACGCCGAAGTCGGTGATCGACTTGATCGTGCCGGAGACCTTGTCGCCCTTCTTGTTCATGGCGGCAAAGGTTTCCCACGGATTGCTGGTGCACTGCTTCATGCCGAGCGAAATGCGGCGACGCTCTTCATCGACATCCAGCACCATGACTTCGGCTTCGTCGCCGACCTGGACCATCTTGCCCGGGTTGACGTTCTTGTTGGTCCAGTCCATTTCCGAGACATGGACCAGGCCTTCGACGCCCGGTTCCAGCTCGACGAAGCAGCCGTAATCGGTGACGTTGCTGACCTTGCCGAAGATGCGGGCGCTGGACGGATAACGGCGGGCGATGTTGACCCAGGGATCTTCACCGAGCTGCTTGAGGCCGAGCGACACGCGGTTGCGCTCGCGGTCGAACTTGAGCACGCGCACTTCCAGTTCCTGGCCGACTTCGACCACTTCGGACGGATGACGCACGCGCTTCCAGGCCATGTCGGTGATGTGCAGCAGACCATCGATGCCGCCGAGATCGACGAACGCACCGTAATCGGTGAGGTTCTTGACGACACCCTTGACGACCGCGTTCTCCTGCAGGCGTTCCATCAGCTGTTCGCGTTCCGCGCTGAATTCGCTTTCCACCACGGCGCGGCGCGAGACCACGACGTTGTTGCGCTTGCGATCGAGCTTGATGATCTTGAATTCCAGTTCCTTGCCTTCGAGGTAGCTGGTGTCGCGCACCGGGCGCACATCGACCAGCGAACCCGGCAGGAACGCACGCACATCGCGGATGTCGACGGTGAAACCGCCCTTGACCTTGCCGCTGATGCGACCGTTGACGGTGGCGTTGGCTTCCAGCGCCTTCTCCAGTTCGTCCCAGACCATCGAGCGCTTGGCCTTCTCGCGCGACAGCACGGTTTCGCCAAATCCGTTTTCCAGCGAGTCGAGCGCGACCTTGACTTCGTCGCCCACGGCCACGTCGATTTCGCCCAGGTCGTTCCTGAACTGCTCGATCGGGACAATGCCCTCGGACTTCAGTCCGGCGTGGATGACGACCACGTCGGTGCGCACTTCGACGACGACGCCGGTCACGATGCTGCCCGGCTTCAGACGCGACAGCGCGTTCTGGCTCATTTCAAACAGTTCGGCAAAACTTTCGGTCATGTTGGGTTCCAGTTGGAGAAATCTGACGGACCGCGGCGCGGACCACGTCCGGCTTGGGTGATGGCGTTGCCGCCGTTGCGAATACCCCGGACGGAGCCGGGACCACGCCTGCACCAAGTCGGGGGTGCGCCGCAGTCAGTACGGGTTCGCGAGAACCTGGGCCAACACGCGATCCACCACCTCATCGATACCGATGCCGGTGGTATCGATCAGGATCGCATCGGATGCGGGCTTGAGCGGTGCCACCGGACGCTCGGCGTCACGGGCGTCCCGCGCGAGAATCTCGCGCAAAAGGGTGGAGAGTGTAACTTCGAAGCCCTTTTGCTTCAACTGCTTATACCGCCTCTCGGCGCGCTCGTCGGCGCTGGCGGTCAGAAACACCTTGATCACCGCCTCCGGGAAGATGACGGTGCCCATATCGCGGCCGTCGGCGACCAGTCCGGGCGCTTGACGGAACGAGCGCTGCTTGTCGACCAAGGCGGCGCGCACCGCCGGAACCGCGGCGATGGCTGAGGCGGTAGCGCCCGCCAGTTCGGTCCGCAGATCGCTGCTGGATTCCACGCCATTGACGAAGACCAGCGGGTCATCTCCTTTGCGATCAACGAATTGCACCGAAGTCTCGGCAGCGCATCGGGCCAGTGCATCGTCGTCATTCAGGTCGATGTCGGCCCAGCTCGCGGCCAGGCCGACGGCCCGGTACAGCGCGCCACTGTCGAGAAAATGCCAGCCCAGGCGTTCGGCCAGCGCACGCGAGATCGTGCCTTTGCCCGAGCCACTCGGGCCGTCGATCGTCACGACCGGAATCCCTGCCTTGTCCATGCGCCCGCTCCGAAATATCTGGTTCCAGCGCCTATTGTAGGACCAGCACCGTGCGGTCAGGTCAGTCGATGATGTAGTCGCGATGCCGCGCCCGCCACAGTCGCCAGCGATAACCGATCGCGGGCCCGACCCAGAGCGCGATGTTGCGGCCCTTGGCGTCCAGGTACCAACTCCTGCAACCACCTGCCCAGGCGGTGCCTGGAAAGGCACGGTCGATGTCGGCGATGAAGCGCGTCATGGCTGCAGGCGTTGCGTCGATCCGGGTGGCGCGTTTCCGGCGCATGTCCCGGAGCAGCGTCGCGATGTGGCGGGTCTGCGACTCGATCATGTACAGGACCGAATTGTGTCCGAGCGCGGTATTCGGTCCGAGCAGGAAGAACAGGTTCGGAAATCCGGGAACGGCGACGCCGTTTGCCGTGCACGGCCGTTCCGACCACACACGGTCGAGCGATGCACCGCCCTCGCCTTCGACCTGCACGGCCGCAAGCACGTCCATTGGCCGGAACCCGGTGGCATAGACCAGCACGTCGAGTGCCACGTGCCGGCCATCGGCCATGCGCATGCCGCCCGGCTCGATCGCGGCGATGGCGGCGCTGTCGAGATGCACGTTTGCCCGTTGCAATGCCGGGTAGTAGTCGCTGGATAAGGCGATTCGCTTGCAGCCGATCGGATAATCCGGCTGCAGCGCGCTGCGCACGGTGGTGTCCGGGATCTGTCGACGCAGATGCCGCCGCGCCAGCCATCGCGCCCAGAACGCCGTGCGCGGCTTCAGCAAGGTCAGCGACAGCAACTCCAGTTGCAGATACAGCGCTGCGCGAAACGCCAGGCGCAAGGGCGGCAGGCGCGCGAACAGGCGTTGCAGCCAGGACGGAATCGCGACATCCGGACGTGGCAACACCCACACCGGCGTCCGCTGGAACACGGTCAACCGCCCCGCAGTCTTGGCCAGTTCGGGGATCAACTGGATCGCGCTGGTGCCGGTCCCGATCACGCCGACGCGCTGGCCGGCGAAGTCGATCGAAGGGTCCCAGCGCGCGCTGTGGCAATGTCGGCCAGCGAAGGATTCGCGACCGGGAAGGTCGGGCCAGTTCGGGACATGCAAGCCGCCCATCGCCGCGACCACGATGCGTGCGTCGATGCAGTCGCCTCGGGAGTTCGAGACCTGCCAGATCTTCCGGTCCGATCGCCATCGCAACGCGGTCACGGCCCAGCCGAAACGAAACTTGCCGCGCGCCATCCAGGGCGTTGCGATGTCCTGCATGTGTGCGCGGATTTCGCCCTGGCGAGGAAACAGTCGCGACCAGTACGGATTCGGCGCGAACGACAGCGAATACAGATGCGAGGGCACGTCGCAGGCGGCGCCGGGATAGGTGTTGTCGCGCCAGGTGCCGCCGACCGAATCGGCCTTCTCCACGATCAGGTAATCGTTCATGCCCATTCGATCGAGTTCCCGCGCCATCGCGAGACCACCGAAGCCCGCCCCGACGATCAGCACGTTGACCGAAGCACTCACCCCAGCCACGCGAACTTGGCGACGAACACCGCTGCGATGATCCAGACCGCGACCGGCACATCGCGCCCGCGGCCGGCCAGCAACTTGATCAGGGCATAACTGACGAAGCCAAAGGCAATGCCGTGCGCGATCGAGAACGTGAACGGCATCGCCAGGGCACAGAGCACGGCCGGCGCCGTTTCCGTGAGGTCGTGCCAGTCGATCTCGGCGAGCCCACGGGTCATCAGGATCGCGACATAGATCAGCGCCGGTGCCGTCGCGTAGGCCGGTACGGTACCGGCCAGTGGCGCCAGGAACAGGGCGAGCAGGAACAGGATCGCCACGACGACCGCGGTCAGGCCGGTGCGTCCGCCGACCGCGGTGCCGGCGGCACTCTCGATGTAGGCGGTGGTCGACGAGGTCCCGAGCAGGCTGCCGGCGACGATGGCGGTCGAATCGGCCAGCAGCGCGCGTTTCAGCCGCGGCAGCTTGCCGTCGGCGTCGAGCAGTCCGGCGCGATGACTGACACCAATCAGGGTGCCGGTGGCATCGAACAATTCGACCAAGAAGAACGTCATCACCACGCTGACCAGGCCGACGTCCAGGGCGCCGCGGATGTCGAGCTGCAACAGGGTCGGTGCCAGTGAAGGCGGCATCGCGAACACGCCCCCGAACGCACTGAACCCGGACCCGACCGACGCAATCGTGACTGCCAGAATTCCGAGGATCACGCCGCCGGTCACCTTGCGCGCTTCCAGCGCCACGATCAGCACCAGTCCGGCGATCGCGAACAAGGGCGCAGGCGCGTGCAAATCACCGAGCCTCAGATAGGTCGCCGGATCCGCGACCACGATACCGGCATTCTTCATCCCGATCAGGGCCAGGAACAGTCCGATGCCGGCCGAGATCGCGAGCTTCAGCGAGCGCGGGATGGCGTTGACGATCCATTCGCGCAGGCGGAACAGGCTGACCAGGACGAACAGCAGGCCGGAAATGAAGACCGCACCGAGTGCGGTCTGCCAGGCGTAGCCGAGCGTGCCGCAGACCACGAACGCGAAGTAGGCATTGATGCCCATGCCCGGTGCCATCGCAATCGGATAATTCGCATACAAGCCCATCACCAGCGAACCGATCGCGGCGGCCAGGCAGGTCGCGACGAATACCGATTCGCGCGGCATGCCGGTGACCGACAGGATGTCCGGGTTCACGAAGATGATGTAGGCCATGGTCAGGAACGTGGTCAGTCCGGCCAACACCTCGGTGCGAATCGTGGTGCGGTGTTCCTTGAAGCCGAAAAACGCCTGCAGCATGTGCCCTTCCCGATCAGCCTGACTGCGGATACTAAGCGGGTTCGCTACGATCGGGCATGGCCTACGTGCTGATCCTGCTCTGGAATCTCGCGACCCTGGTGCCGATCTGGCTCGGCTGGTGGGACGTGTTCGCCGTGCTGGGTCTGTACTGGTTCGAAAACCTGTGTACGGGCATCGTCCAGTTCCGGAAACTGCGCGATGCCGAGGCCCATGCCGATAGCCCGCGCGAAGCGTTCGCACTGAGCAGTTTCTTCGCGCTGCACTACGGCATCTTCACGGCCGTGCACGGACTGCTGGTGCTGGTGTTCTTCGGTCTGGTGATGGGCGGACTCTGGCAACAGGGACAGGCCTGGTGGCTGTCGGCACTGGTCATTGCGGCCATTCATTCATGGGGGTATCGCGTCGATTGGCGGGCAAGCCAGGGCTGGACGCGCACCACGCCGGGACGATTGATGGCCGAGCCCTACGCGCGCGTGCTGGTGTTGCATGCGATCGTCATCGGTGGCGGCTGGCTGGCCCTGTCGGCGCAGTCGCCGCAAGCGATCCTGAAACTGTTCGGGTTGATCAAGCTCGGGGTCGAATTGACGGCTGCATTCCTGTGGCGGCGGTTCGCGACCAAGGCGGGGTCATGAGTGCTTCCGCCGAAGAAGTGCTGCGACAGCTTGCCGCGCTCAACCGGATCTCGCGCATTGCCCTTCAGGACATGGCCTTGCGGCCGATGCTTCAGCGCATTGTCGACGCATTGAACGCCGAGTTCGGCTGGGAATTCATCGCCTTTGCCGGCATCGATCATCAGCGCGGCGAATTCGTCTGCGATGCCGTGCACGCATCGATCGACAGTGACGTCCAGGTTGGTTACCGCCGCGCGCTCGGTTCCGGCGTGGTCGGGCATGTCGCGGTGAGCGGCGAAACCGTCGACATTCCGGATACGCGCGGGCATCCGCTGGTGATCGACACCCTCGGCGGCACACGTTCGGAATTGTGCGTGCCGATCATCCATGATGGTCGGGTGCTGGCGGCGCTGAATGTCGAGAGCTTGCGACTCGACGCCTTCCGCGGCCAGCGCGACCTGCTTGAGACCGTGGCGGCGCAGATCAGCGGCGCCCTGCATGCCGCCGACCTGCTGCAACGGCTGGAAACCGCGAACGCGCAACTTCGCGACGCTTATCGCGTGATGGAACAGCAGGCGCAACGGGACGGCCTGACCGGTATCGCCAACCGTCGCCGTTTCGATGCCGCGCTCAGCGAGGCCTGGTCGGCCGCGCAAGTATCGGACCTGCGCACCGCGCTGCTGATGATCGATATCGATCACTTCAAGTCCTACAACGATGGCTATGGCCATCTCGCCGGCGATCAGTGCCTGCGCGAAGTCGCTGCGGCCCTGGCCGAATCGATCGGCACGACCGACGCGACGCTGGCCCGTTACGGCGGCGAGGAATTTGCGGTGGTGCTCGCCGGCAGCACGATCGCCGACGCCATGATGCTGGCGGAACGCCTGCGTATCGCGGTCGAGGCGCGCGCGCTTCCGCACGCACACAGCGCGCCAGGGCGAGTCACGCTCAGTATCGGTGTCGCCATGCGCGACGCCACCGCCGATACGGCGCCGGCGACTTTGGTTGGCCGAGCCGATTCGGCCCTTTACGCGGCCAAGCGTGGCGGTCGCAATCGCGTCGTGGCGGCCGAGCACTTGCCATGATCAGCGCTGTGTAAGCAGCCAGTCGACGAACTGTTGCGCCGGCGGCCGCAGGCGGCGATGGGCCGGATAGACGACGTAGTACTGCCAGCGCGTCGGCAAGCGTGGACCGACCAGCGCGATCAGGCGACCGGCGGCGAGATCGGGAGCGACGATCTTTTTGCGCGCCAATGCGACCCCTAGGCCTTGCGCTGCCGCTTCCAGCGCGTCGGTGCTGTCGCTGAACACGAAGCGCTCGTCGATCCGGGCGAGCGCCACCCCCGCGGCCCGGAACCAGTCATGCCAACCCTGTCGTGCGAGATCGTGAATCAATGGCAGGGCTGCGATGCCCGCCGCATCCGACAGCGGATGCCGGGCGAGGAACGCGGGCGACGCAACCGGGAATAGCGCGTCGTCCATCAGATGGTGTGCCGTCAGGCCGGGCCAATGGCCCGGACCATGGCGGATCGCGAGGTCGGCACCGCCGTCGTCGAAGCGCGTGAGCCCGATTTCGGTATCGATGCCGAGTCGCACCTCCGGATGGCGCCGGGCAAAGTCCGGCAGGCGCGGCATCAGCCAGGCATAGGTCAACGAGTGCAAGGTGCTGATGCGTACGCGTTCGCGCTCACCCGGCGTGCTGGCCAGTGCCGCAGCCACACCTTCCATGTCGGCCATCGCGCTGCTGGCGGAATCGGCGAGCCGGCGCCCTTCTGCGGTCAAGGACACGCCGCGCGCATGCCGCTGGAACAGCGCGACGCCAAGGCGCGCTTCGAGCTTGCGCACGTGATGGCTGACGGCGCTGGCGGTGAGGTGCAATTCGGAGCCGGCGCGCGCGAAGTTCTGGTGCCTTGCGGCCGATTCGAACGCTGCCAGTGCCGAAAGAAACTCCGTGCGTTGCGTCATGCCAGCCTCAAATTTGATTCGTGTCTGACCACGAAAGTACGCGTTTGCGGTGCATGCAGCAATCGCGACAATGCAGTCCAGCCCCAACTTGATTTCGTGACGAGATGAATGCGACGACTGCCCGTGCCCTGGATGCGCCTGCCCGCGACTGGCTGAGCCTGTTCGAATTGACCCTGCTTGGCGCGATCTGGGGCGCGAGCTTCATGTTCCAGCGCGTCGCAGCGCCGGAATTCGGTGCCTTGGCGCTGGCCGAACTGCGACTGGCGCTCGGCGCTGCCGTGTTGCTGCCGTTCCTGTGGCGTGCGCGGCACAGTTTCCCGGCGCGGGTCTGGCCGATGCTGGCGCTGCTGGGCGCGATCAATTCGGCGGTGCCCTTTGCCTTGTTCGCCTACGCGGCGCAACGCGCGCCGGCCGGCATCGGGGCGATCTGCAACAGCATGGCGGTGCTGTTCACGGCCCTGATCGCTTTTCTATTTTTCGGCGAGAAGATCGGCATTCGTCGCGCGGTCGCCTTGCTGGCGGGTTTCGCCGGAGTGATCGTGCTGGCCAGCGCCAAGACCGCGGGCGCCAGCATCGGACTGGCGGTCGCGGCAGGCACCGGAGCCGCGCTGCTGTATGGCATCGGCGCAAACCTGGTGCGCAAGCAACTGGTGGGCATGCCCCCGATCGCCGTCGCTGCCGTCACCCTGAGTTGCGCCAGCCTGGAACTGCTGCCGTTCGCGATCAGTCATTGGCCGGAGGTCGTGCCGTCGACCAAGGCCTGGCTGTCGACGCTGGCGCTGGGTGCGCTCTGCACCGGTGCGGCCTATGCGATCTACTATCGGCTGATCGTTCGCATCGGTGCGGCGCGCGCGGTGACCGTGACCTACCTGGTGCCGCTGTTCGCGGTGGCCTGGGCCTGGCTGTTGTTGGGCGAGCCGCTGACGTTGCCGATGGCAGTCGCCGCAACCTTGATTCTTGGCAGCGTCGCCTTCAGCCAGAAGTCGAACTGACGCTCACGCAAGTGCCGCCGAGTCGGTCTCGATGCGGTCCCGACCGTTGTGCTTGGCGCGATACAAGGCCGCATCGGCGCGCGCGATGAGCACGCCGCCGTCTTCCCCTGAAGCGCCGACCCGTGTGGCGATGCCGATGCTGACCGTGACACCGCCGAGCCGCGTCGCCAGTCGGGTGCGGATGCGCTGAGCGATTTCATGCGCCTGCGCGGCATCGCAATGCGGCGCCAGCACCGCGAATTCCTCACCGCCGTAACGTGCGACCAGGGTGTCGGGCCGCACCGATTCGCGCATCGCCAGTGCCAGGGTGCGCAGGATGTCGTCGCCGGCCTGGTGGCCATGATGATCGTTGTAATGCTTGAAGTGATCGACATCGAGCAGCAGCAGGCTGACGGGTTCGTTGCGCTCGCTCGCGCGCTGCATCAACTGGCCGAACACCAGATCGAAGTGCCGACGATTCGACAACCCCGTCAAGCCGTCACTGTCGGCAAGGCTGCGCAGTTGCACATTGGCCAGTTCCAGTTCCTGGGTGCGGGCGTGCACCAGCGCATCGAGTTGCCGGTTCAGTTCGCGCAGGCTGCGTACCTTGCGGCGTTGCCGCTGGATCAGCGCCAGGGCGACCACGCCGCCGACCGTGAACACCAGCAGCGGCCAGAACCATGCGCGCTGATACCAGCGCGGCACCAGGGTGAAGGCAAACGGATCGGCTTCTACCGCCGCGCCATAGCGGCTGCGTGCCCGCAGGCGCAGGCGGTAGTCGCCCGGCGGCAACGCGAAGAACGCGGCGCTGGCGCGATTGCGCCACGGCGACCATTCGCGTCCGGCCGGGTCGATCGAAAACTGGAACTCGCTGACCCCCACGCCATCCAGCCGCGGATAGGCGAATTCGAATTCCAGACTGCCGCCGTCCAGTTGCAGCACTGCCGGTTCGTTCAAGGGCAAGGACGTTGAATGTCCCGCCGCACGAAGCACGCGCGCCGCGGCGATCCGCGGCTGCACCGGGCGCGTGGCTGGCGCGGGCAGCGGCACTTCGGCATCGCGATGTTGCAGCAATCCGGTTTCGGCGCCGATCCAGGCTTCGCCGCCGGCACGCGGCAGCAGGTCGTAGATCGCCCCCGTATGCAGCCCGCCGAGCAGGGACAGCGACCACCGACCGTCGCCGCCGCGTCGATAGACGCTGTGATAGCTGAACGCCCAGCCGCCGCCATCCGGCGCTTCGCGGAAACTGACCAGCTCACCTTCGTCGAGCAGGGCGTCCAGTCCGGACACATCGTCGGCATGGAAGCGACCATCCGCATAGCGGAACAGGCCCTCGCGCAGACTGGCGTACAAGTGGCCGCCGTACAGCGAAAACTGTACCGGTTCCGCGGCACCGGCTGGCAACCCAATGTCGTTGCGGACGGGCTGGAACGCGAATGCATCGGCATCGAGGCCGGCACGTGCGAGGCGATGTGCACCCCGCTCGCCACTGCCGACCCAGATCGCACCATCGAAGGCGACCAGACTGTTGATCAGCCAGCCCAGGGAGAAATCGCGATGACGCAGCCGGTATCCGTCGCCGTCCCGCTGCATCAGGGCCGGCCCGTGTTCGGTGCCGAGCCAGAGCAGCGTCGCATCCACGGGGTCATCCAGGAACTGCCGTGGGTACAGGTCGTCACCGGACACCGCACGTGCCCTGCCCTCCGCGACGATCGACAGTTGCCGCGAATCCGCCAGCAGCAGTTGCCCGTCATGCCGATGGAACGCCCACGCCTCGTGATGAGTGAGCTTCAAGGGTTCGACCTCGAGGCCTTTCACGCCCAACGTGGCGCGAAAGGCCCCGTTCCAGGTGCTGGCGTAGAGCGCGCCATCGATGTCGTTCAAGGTGTACACGCCGTTGATCGCAGCCGCGGACTCGACATGGCTGCGCCAGCGCGGCGGCCAATCCATCCGCGACACGCCGGAAATATCGAGGACCAGCAGGCTGCCGTCCGACGCCTGCATTACGTCGGCGAGATAGTTGCTGCTCACCCGCACCCGCTCGACGCTGCGGCGGTCGACATCGACGACGCGGACCTGGCCATCAGCGCCGGCCAGCACGACGTGGCCGGCATCCACCATCGTGCCGAGGCCACTCTGCGTCAGGCTTGCGGCCAATTCCGGCGTGGTCAGGTCAACGAAACGACCGGCCTCCCATTGCCATAGCGAAGGCGCGACATCGTGCACCAGCACGCGACCATCGCCGCGCGGAAACAGGTTGTAGATCAGCGCGGTCGCAAACTGTTCGCCGCCGGGCAGCATCTCGAAGCCGTCGCCGCGGCGTTGCTTCAAGCCCTGCCCGCGCCATTGCATCCACACGGTGCCGTCGACGTCGGCAATGGCGCCGAAGCGGCCGTCGTGATGCCAGTAGCCAAGCCGTTCGCCGGCACGCGACACCACGAACACATCATGCAGGGCCTGGAACCAAACTTCGTCGCCCACGAGCAGCACACGCCAGACATCCGCGAAGCGGCGCCCTTGAAGATCGGCCGCGAACAGCGCGGAGAGATCGACGTAGTGCTCGTCACCGCTGCCGTTGCGTTCGATATAGCCGAAACTGTCAGTGCCGCCCGTCCACACGCGACGTTCGGTGTCCACCGCAAGTGCGCGCACGGCACCGGGTCGGGGCATCGGCAGCCAATGCCAGCGACCGCCGTCGTAACGCAACACGCCATCGATGCCGCCGATGTAGAGATCGCCGTCGGCGCCCTGCGCCAGCGTGAAGAATTGCGGATAGACGCGCAGGTCCGGGCGGAATTGCGAGAGCAGCGGCTGCTGGGCCCGGACGTCGGCCGCACCGGCGACCAGCAGGACCAGTACCCACATCGCACATCGCCACAGACGAAGCATCCAACCTCCGGAATCGAACACCGTCGAGTCTACTCAAGGGCGCGCCGCGGCGCGCACGCCGAGCAGTGGCAGACTGTTCCATCCGAACTGCTCAGACCAGCGGCCAGTCCGACGCATCGATCGTGTCGCGATAGGCGTGAAAGGTCGCGTACGCCAGCCAGGGCATGACCAGACCAAGGCCGATCAGCGCGGTGGCAAAACCGAGTGCGGTCAATGCGCAGATGATCGCGGCCCATTCCGCCAGCACCCACTTGTTGCGCAGCACGGCATGGATGCTGGAGATGCAGGCGGTGACCATGTCGACGTCGCGGTCGGCGATCATCGGCAGGGAAAACGCCGTCACGGCAAAGGTGATGGCGGCGAAGATCGATCCGACCGCCGAACCGATCAGCAGGAATTCGGCCAGGGCCCCGGTGTCGCCTGCCTGCACCGGGATGAATGCGGTGATCATCATGCCCGAGCGCGACCAGATCAGCACGATGACGATCTGGATCAGCGCGAAGACGCCGGCATGTCCAAGCACGCGCCGCGCGATCACGAACGAATCGGCGAGCTTCGGGGTGCGATGGGCCAGCAGCCCGCGACTGACCGAGTACAAGCCGACCCCGATCAGTGGCGCGACGTAAACGAACCCGGACAGCAGCGTGGCGAGCAAGGCGAAACGCCCGAGTGACCAGGCCAGCCACGAGATCGCGGCACTGACCAGCACGATCACGACACCGAACATGGCACTGAGGGCCGGCGTTCGACGCAGATCCCGCCAGCCCAGCCGAAGCCAGCGCCACGGTGCCTCGAACGTCAAGTCACGGCAAGGAATCACGAAGGGGCGCGGTGCCTGCGGCACCGGGTTCGGCTCGTTCGCGTCGTCCATTGCCGTTCCCTGTTCTCCGCTGACCTCACGATCAGCATAACCGAGGTCGAATGCATGACGACGGCAATATCTACCCGGGATGCGAGGCGGCCAGTTGCATGCCGATACCCGTGGCCAGTTCGACGAAACCGGGGAACGACGTCGCGACATTGTCGCAGTCGTCAACGACGACCGGCGCGGAAGCGCATTGTCCGGCGATGGCGGCACTCATCGCGATGCGATGGTCGCCACGGGCGTGCACACGGCCTCCGATCAACGCCGCACCGCCATGAATCGTGGCGCCATCGGGCGTTTCGTCGATGCGCGCCCCGAGACTGCGCAAGGCCGTGCTCATCGTCGCAAGCCGATCGCTTTCCTTGACGCGCAATTCCGCCGCGCCGCGCACGACGGTCGGACCTTCGGCCAACGCCGCGGCCACGAACAGGGCCGGGAATTCGTCGATCATGTCCGGCACGCGCTCGACCGGAACCTCGATGCCGCGCAGCTGGGCATGGCGAACGCGCAGGTCGGCGACGGCCTCACCGCCCTGCACCGCTTCGCGTTCCACCGCGATGTCGGCACCCATGTCGCGCAAGGTGGCAAGCAGTCCGGTGCGGCGCGGGTTCATGCCGACCGCCTCGAGCACCAGATCGGAACCCGGCACGATGCTGGCGGCTACCAGAAAGAACGCTGCCGAGGAAAAATCGGCCGGCACGTCGACGTTGCTTGCACGCAGGCGCTGACCGCCGCGCAAGGTCGCGTGCCCGGGCGCATAGTCGATGACGACGCCGAACTGGCGCAGCATCGACTCGGTGTAGTCGCGCGTCGGATGCGGCTCGCGCACCGTGGTCTCGCCGTCGGCATACAAACCGGCCAGCAGCAGCGCCGATTTCACCTGCGCGGAAGCGACCGGCAAGGTGTAGTCGATGCCACTCAGCCGCAGTCCGCCCAGGACGCGCAGCGGCGGCAGGCCATCGTCGGCTCCGATGCGTGCCCCCATCCTGGCCAGCGGCTCGATCACGCGCCGCATCGGCCGCTTCGACAACGAGGCGTCGCCGATCAGGGTCGAATCGAACGGTTGTGCGGCCAGCAGTCCGGCAAGCAGCCGCATCGCGGTGCCGGCATTGCCGCAGTCGAGTGTGGCCCCGGCACTGCGCAGGCCATCGACACCGACCCCATGGACGATGCGTTCGCCGTCGTTCGGCGCGTCGATGCGTACGCCGAGCGCGCGGAATACGGCCGCGGTCGCGCGGGTGTCTTCGCCTTCGAGGAAGCCGGTGATGCGCGACACCCCATCGGCCAGGCTTGCGAACATGATGGCGCGATGCGACACCGACTTGTCGCCCGGTACGCGAATCCGCCCGCGCAACGGCGCTGCACGACCGGTGATGAACTGCAACCCGCCGCCACTCATCGCAGGGCTTCCTTCAGGCAATCCAGCAGATGCGTATCGTCCGCTTCGGTACCGTTGTTGATGCGCAAACAGGTCGGCAGGCCATAGCCCTTCATCGGCCGCACGACGGCGCCCTGCGCCAGCAGCTTCGCCTCGATCGGCGCGGCTTCGCGGCCGAAATCGGCCAGCACGAAGTTCGTCTGCGACGGATGCACGAACAGATCCAACCCGCGAATCTCGTGACTCAGCGCCGCGACCTGCGCCTGTGTGCGTGCCCGCACCGACGCAACATGCGCCTGGTCCGCCAGTGCCGCTTCCGCAAGCGCCAGCGCGACGCCGTTGACGTTGAACGATTCGCGCACCCGGTTCAGCACGTTGCAGCCGTCCGCGGCGGCGACCAGATAACCGACGCGCAGTCCGGCCAGACCATAGGCCTTGGAGAACGTGCGGGTGACGATGACGTTCGGGAAGCGTGCTCGCAGTTCGATGGCCGAACCCACGTCCGGATCGGTCACGTATTCGTGATAGGCCTCGTCGACGACGATCGGAACATGCGCCGGAATCTTCGTCATGAAGTCCGCCAAGGCCCTGCGGGAGAACCAGGTACCGGTCGGGTTGTTCGGATTGGCGATGAAGACGAGCTTGGTGTCCTCGGTCACCGCGGCCGCAATGGCATCGAGATCATGGCCGCGCGGTGCAGTCGGATGATCGAGCGGCAACGCCGGCACACGCACCGGCGTCGCGCCGACGGTCGCCGTCGAGATCGGAAAGACCGCGAATCCGAATTCGCTGAACACGATCCGATCGCCCGGGCCGGCAAAGGCCTGCGCCAACAGCATCAACAACTCATGCGAACCATTGCCCAGCACGATCTCGTCGGCGTCGACGCCCAGCCGTGCCGCGAGCGCACGGCGCAGATCGAACCCGAGCGGGTCGGGATAACGCAGCAAGGTCGAGGCATCGAGCTGCGCGCAGCGTTCGAGCACCCGCGGCGACGGGCCCCACGGGTTCTCGTTCGAACCGAGCTCGGCCAGCGTACGACCGGCGAACTGGCGGCGGATTGCCGGCAGATCGTGGCCCGGATCGTAAGGCACCAGTTTGCGCAGCGGCGCGATGGCCTGCGCGACGAAATCGGGCCGTCCACTCATGCCGACAGCACCGCCACCGGATATGAACCCAACACGGTCAGCTGGTCGGTGACTGGCCCCAGTTCACCGAGCGCCTGCTTCATGTTGTCGTCCTCGACATGCCCGTTCACGTCGATGAAGAAAGCGTGCTGCCACTTCTTCTGGCGGGTCGGGCGAGACTCGATGCGGGTCATGCTGATGCCGTGCTTCGCCAGGGGTGCCAGCAGGTGATACAGCGCGCCGGGCTGGTCCTTGGCGATCAGCATCAACGAGGTCTTGTCGATGCCGCTCGGCGAAAAGATGTCGCGTCCGATCACGACGAAGCGCGAGGTGTTGTCCGGTCGATCCTCGATCGGGCCGGCCAGCACCTTGAGGTCGTAGACGCCCGCCGCACCCTCGCCCGCGATGGCGGCCGAATCGTCGGACCCTTTCGCACGCCGGGCTGCTTCGGCATTGCTCGACACCGGCACGCGCTCGGCATTCGGCAGGTGCGTACGCAGCCAGTTGCGCGTCTGCCCGAGCGACTGCGGATGCGAAAACACGCGCTCGATGCGCGCAAGGTCGTCCTGCTTCGCCAGCAGGTATTGATGGATCGGCAACTCGACTTCACCGCAGATCTTCAGCGGCGACGTCAGGAACATGTCGTGGGTCGGGTGCACCGAGCCTTCGGTCGAATTCTCGACCGGCACGACGCCGAAATCGGCATGACCGGCCTCGACTTCCTGGAACACCTCCTCGATGGTGCCGAGTGGCAGTCCATGGATCGAGTGACCGAAATGCTTGTGCACGGCAAGCTGCGAAAACGTGCCTTCAGGCCCGAGGAACGCGATCTTCAGCGGCTCCTGCTGCGCCAGGCAGGCCGACATGATCTCGCGGAACAGCCGCACCATTTCCTCGTTCGACAACGGGCCCTGGTTGCGTGCGATGACCATGCGCAAGACCTGGGCCTCGCGCTCGGGCCGGTAATAATCGACTGCCGCCTTCAACGGACCCTTGGCTTGCCCGACCTGGCGGGCAAAATTCGCGCGTTCGGCAATCAGCTGCTGGATCGCGGCGTCGATCGCGTCGATGCGCGCCCGCACCTCGGACAGATTCGGCTTGGGCGCGCCCTCGCTCATGCGATGACCCGCACCGACAGCACACCATCGATCGCACGCAGGTGCTCGACCACCTCCGGGCCGACATCGTTGTCGACATCGACCAGGTTGTAGGCATGATCACCCCGCGACGCATTGTGCATCTGCGCGATGTTGATGCCAGCCGCGCCCAGTGTCGCCGACAACTGGCCGATCATGTTCGGCTTGTTCGCGTTGGCGACGCAGATGCGTGCCTTGCCGGTGCGATGCATGCGCGTGGTCGGGAAATTCACGCTGTTCACGACATTGCCGTGTTCCAGGAATTCCCTGAGCTGGTCGACCACCATCAAGGCGCAGTTCTCTTCCGCCTCCTCGGTCGAGGCACCGAGATGCGGCAGGCCGATCACCCGAGGATTGCCTTGATAGTCCGGCTTCGGGAAATCGGTGACGTAGCGACCGATGCGGCCATCGGCCAGGCCGGCCTTGATCGCGTCGTGCGCGAGGATGCCGTCGCGCGAGAAGTTCAGCAGCACGACGCCGGGCTTGACGGCATCGAGCGAGGCCAGCGAGAACGAACCACGCGTGGCGTCGTTCAGCGGCACGTGGAAGCTGATGAAGTCCGAAGCCGCATAGACCTCGTTCATCGAACCGGCCTTGATCACGTCGGAGGACAGCGCCCAGGCGCCTTCGACGGTCATGTGCGGATCGAAGCCGATCACGCGCATGCCGAGCGCGCGCGCGGCATTGGCGACACGCACGCCGATCGCACCGAGTCCGATCACGCCCAACGTGCGGCCAATCAGCTCGGACCCGACAAAGCGCTTCTTCTCCTTCTCCATCAATTCCTCACCGCCTTCGGCAGGCAGCGAAGCAGAGAACGCCAGTGCGTCGGCGATGTTGCGCGCCGACAGCAGCATGCCGGCGAGCACCAGCTCCTTCACTGCGTTGGCGTTCGCGCCCGGGGCATTGAACACCGGCACGCCGCGTTTCGACATCGCCGCGATCGGGATGTTGTTGGTGCCGGCACCAGCGCGTGCAATCGCGAGCACGGAAGCTGGAATGTCGATCGCATGCATGTCGGCGGAACGCACCAGGACCGCGTCGGCGCCGTCCAGCGCATCGACGATCTGGTAACGCTCGGTCGGCAAACGCTTGAGGCCGTTCTGCGAAATGTTGTTCAGGGTCTTGATCTTGAACATGGCGCCCACCTCAACCGTTACGACGCGCGAAGTCGCGCATGAAGTCGATCAACGCATCGACGCCCGCCATCGGCATGGCGTTGTAGATGCTCGCGCGCATGCCGCCGACCGATCGATGTCCCTTCAGCGCCATCAGGCCGGCGGCTTCGCTCTCCTTGAGGAAGGCGTCGTCGAGCTTTTCGTCGGCGAGACGGAACGGCACGTTCATGCGCGAGCGTGCGGCCGGATCGATCGGATTGCTGTAGAAACCCGATGCATCGATGTAGGCGTAGAGCTTCTTGGCCTTCTCGTCGTTGCGGCGGCCCATTTCGACCAGCCCGCCTTCGCGCTGCAACCATTGGAAGGTGAGGCCGGCCAGGTACCAGCCGAAGGTGTTCGGCGTGTTCAGCATCGACCCATCCTTGGCATGCGCGGCGTAGTTGAAGATGCCGGCGATGTTCGATGGGCATCGCGCCAACAGGTCTTCGCGCACGATCAGCACAACCAGACCCGACGCACCGATGTTCTTCTGGGCACCGGCGTAGATCAGGCCGAATTTCGACACGTCCACGGGTTTCGACAGGATGTTCGAGGACATGTCGGCGAACAGCGGCACCGAACCCACGTCCGGGATGTCATGGATCTCGACGCCCTGAATGGTCTCGTTCGGCGTGTAGTGCACGTAAGCTGCGCTCGCATCGAGTTGCCATGCCGCACGCGCCGGCAACTTGAAGAAGTTGTCGGCTTCGGACGTGGCGGCGATGTGCACCGACGTATAGGGCTTGGCTTCCTTCGAGGCTTTCTGGCCCCACTGGCCGGTGACGATGTAGTCGGCACCGGCAGCGGCGCCGAAGTTCATCGGGATCTGCGCGAAATGCTGGGTCGCACCGCCCTGCAGGAACAGCACCTTGTAGTTCGCCGGAATCGCCATCAGCGCGCGCAGGTCGGCTTCGGCCTGCTCCGCGAGCTGGATGAAGTGCTTGCCGCGATGGCTGATTTCCATCACCGATGCGCGCGCGCTCGACCATTCGAGCATCTCGTCGCGGGCTTGCGTCAGCACGGGTTCCGGAATCGCTCCGGGGCCTGAAGAAAAGTTGTAGGCGCGGCTCACAAACACTCCTTTGCACTCCGGGGAACCGGAGCGACTGTCGATGGGGAACCTGATGCGAGCCCGACACGGTGAAGAGCATGTGCAAGACCGCGGACTTCCCGAACCTACCAGCGAACATTCGGGCAAGAAACCGAGGCAGCGGATTGACGACGCGTGCACGCTTCAGTGTCAGGATTTCGGCATCGTTCGGGTCTGTGTCCCCGGAGGTACCCCCATGCGCCAACGTTTGTTCGATCCCATCGCCGCTTCCGAGATCACGCCCGAGTCCGCCTATCTGCAGCGCCGGACGCTGATGAAAGGCCTGGCCGCCGGCCTCATCGCCGGTCTGGCCGGCTGCGAGCACGAGGCCGAGGCCAAGACGGAAACCCCGGTCCTGCCCGCGCCGAAACCGGAGATCCCCGGGTTGAAGACCTGGCCCGGAAGTTCTCGCGAGGCGCGCACCAGCTTCCGCGATGTGACCAGCTACAACAACTATTACGAGTTCGGGACCGGCAAGGGCGACCCGGCGGCACGCTCGGCGAACTTCAAGCCGCGGCCGTGGACGCTCGAAGTGGCGGGTGAAGCGGAGGTGACCGGTCGCTTCGATCTCGACGACCTGCTGAAGGGCGTCACCATCGAGGAGCGCATCTATCGCCTGCGCTGCGTCGAGGCCTGGTCGATGGTGATCCCGTGGAACGGCTTTCCGCTCGCCAGTCTGCTGAATCGTTTCAAGCCGACCTCGAAAGCCAAGTACGTGCGATTCGAGACCATCGAGCGCCCGCGCGAGATGCCTGGGCAACGCTCGGCTGTCCTCGATTGGCCCTACCGCGAAGGCCTGCGCATCGACGAGGCAATGCATCCGCTGACCTTGTTCGCCGTCGGCGTCTACGGACGCTGGCTGCCGAACCAGAACGGCGCACCGTTGCGCCTCGTGGTGCCCTGGAAGTACGGTTTCAAGAGCATCAAGTCGATCGTGAAGATTCACTTCTCGGAAACGCAGCCATCGACCAGCTGGAGCGACATGGGTCCGGATGAATACGGTTTCTACGCGAACGTGAATCCGGATGTCGATCATCCGCGCTGGAGCCAGGCGTCCGAACGCCGCATCGCCGAAGGCATGTCGGTGTTCAAGGCACGCATCGCGACCACGCCGTTCAACGGCTATGCCGACCAGGTCGCGTCGATGTACACCGGCCTCGATCCGAAGACCCTGTATTGATGATGACCCGCATCGCGGTGGCGAAGGTCCTGCTGTTCCTGCTCTGCCTGGTGCCGGCAGCGGTCTTGTGTTGGGATGTCTTCGTCGGCGACCCCGGGCCCGATCCGGTGGCGCGCATCGTGCACGAGACCGGCGCATGGACGCTGCGCTTCCTGTTGATCACGCTGTCGATCACCCCTTTGCGTCGGTTCGGCGGCTGGAACGTGCTGATCCGCTTCCGGCGCATGTTGGGGCTCTATGCGTTCTTCTACGCCAGCCTGCACTTCGCGAGCTACCTGTTCCTCGACCTCGGCGCGTTCTGGGCGCAGTTGCTCACCGACATCGTCAAGCGCCCGTACATCACGGTCGGCTTCAGCGCGTGGCTGTTGCTGGTGCCGCTGGCGATCACCTCGACGAACGCGATGATGCGCCGACTCGGCAAGCGCTGGCAGCGCCTGCATCGGCTGAGCTACCTGATCGCCATTCTCGGCGTGTTGCATTTCGCCTGGCTGGTCAAGGCCGACCTGACCCAGCCATTGATCTACGCGGCGATTCTGGCCCTGCTGCTGCTGGCGCGCTGGCCGCGACTCAGCGGCCGAAGCTGAGCAGGGCCGCGACACCGACCGCGATCAGCGCACCGACCACGATCAGCAACCATGGACTGCCCTGCTTCGCCGCGTCGACTTCAACGGTTGCCGCGGCTGCGTCGCTGCGCGCCGCATCCAGACGGATGGCCTGCAGGGTTTGCGTGACTTCGACCTGCGGTTTGCCGCTGATGTCCTGCACGTCCATGCCGAGCGGACGTGTCGGGGTACCGGGCGCCTCGATCAGGAACCGGTTGCGGTCGAACGCCAGCTGGTCACCGGTGAACAGCACCGCATCACGGACCTGCACACCGTTGACATAGGTGCCATTGGCCGACCCGAGGTCGCGCAACCAGATGCCGGCCGGGGTGGCCTCGACCATGGCGTGGCGACGCGACATTTCGGGCTCGTCGAGCACCAGGTCGCAATCATTGCCGCGCCCGATGGAGAGGCGGCCGGCAATCGCGATGACCTTGCCGAAATACGGGCCGGAAACGCCGCGCAGGACGGCCTTCGGAGGTGCCATGCGGTAGCGGGTTTCGTTGTTCTGTTCGGACATGGCGTCGTCGGTGCTGCTCTTGGGCGGAACGCGGCTGGTGATGTACTGGTCGCTGTCGGGCTTGATCGCGACGAGGACGTTGCCGAGACTGACCATATCGCCGACACGGACGATGGCCTTCTCGCGCACCGGTCGCGCGTTGACATGGGTGCTGTGGGCGCCTTCGCGAACGATCAGCGTGAGGCCGCGACGGTCGAACAGCAGCGATGCATGGATCGGCTGCACGCCATCGCCCTTGACGACGACGGCATTCGACGCAGCCGAACCCAGCGAGGTTTCACCCTCGCGAAGCATCACATCGGTTTGTTCACCGTGCGGAAAATGGAGCCGCATACACCGCCGTATCCGTCGACTGCGCTGAAATGTAGCACAGGGCCCGGCGCTGTCTCACCAGCGCGCGTTGAGCTCGAGCATGAAGCGGTCGACGTCGTCGCTGACGCCGTCGCGGTTCTCGCGCAGCATCGCAAACTGGGTATTCCAGGTCTCGTCGATGCCGTAGCCCACCCAGAGCATGTGGCCCTTGGCGAAGCTGTGGAACCACCAGTCGTCGTCGTTGAAGGCCGCCATGGCGGCATCGCGCTGGATGCGTTGCGCGGCAAACCCGTATTCCCAACCCATCGGCTGCAGCTTGTCGCCAAGCACGACGCTGAATCGCCCGGCTTCATTGTGATCATCGGCGCCGGTGTTCCGCGCGACATCGGCCCGCACGGCCAGCGGCCAACCGCTCAGTGTTGCGTGCAATCCGGCTTGCAGATCGACGATTTCATAGTCGGACAGCAGCACCGCGCCGGCGCGGCGATTGGTGCGCGCCAAGCCATTCAACGTGAGTTGTTCGAGCTCGGAGAAGTCCAGCCAGGCGATCTGGATATCGCCGCCGAAGTCGGTACCTTCGCGCAGGAACCAGCCGGCCTGCAGCGCCGCAATGCGCGAGTCGTCGTCGTACAGATGGGTGCCGGCAAAGTAGCCCGCGGTCAATGCCAGGCGATCGAAATCGCCGGTCGCGATGCTGTGCGAGACACTCGCGCCGATCGGGCGCAGGTCGGCGTCCCACAGCATCGGCGTCAACGACAGCGGCATCGCCGTGCGGCCCAGCACCACGCTGGTGCTGTCGGCGACGTTCCAGCGCAGGTAGAGCTCGTCGAGATTGAGCGCGTCGCTGCGCTCGTTGTCGTTGTTGCGGCGATTGTCGCGGTTGTCGTCGCTGCCGAGCGCACCCTCGAGCGCGACACCGAATTCGAGATTGTCGAACATGCGCCGCGCCCCGAAACGGAGACGGCTGCGATTGCGTTCGAGGTCATCGCGCCCGGCCAGATCCTGGACGTGGTCGACGCGCAGCTTCAGATCGCCGTACCAGGACCAGACACTGGACGCAGCGTCGTCCTGGGCCAGCACCGGCATGGACAGTCCGAAACAGACGGTGGCCAACAGCAACTTGCGGATATTCATGGTGATCTCCCCATCACGACGTTCAAGCACGCAGCTGCGACAACGCAGCCCCCAATTCGTCCACACTCTGGAAACGGTCATCGGCCCGGCGCGCGATGCAGCGCAGGATCAGCGCCTCCAGTCCGGCCGGGATCTCGGGCCAGTATTCCGAAGGCTTGATCGGTGCCTGTTGCATCTGTGCCATGTAGATCTCCATCGTGTTGCTGCCGGTGAAGGGCAGCTTGCCGCAGAACATTTCGCAGAGCAGGACGCCGCTCGCATAGATGTCGGCGCGATGGTCGACCTCGTCGCCGGCCAGCTGTTCCGGCGCCGCATAATGCGGTGTGCCGACGAACATGCCCTGCTGGGTGTGGCCGGGCTCGGAGCGGCGAATCGGTCGGGCGATCCCGAAGTCCATCAACTTCGCATTGCCGCTGGATTCGAGGATCAGGTTCTCGGGCTTGATGTCCCGGTGCAGCACGCCGACTTCATGCGCGGCACCGAGACCGGCGCACAACTGCTTGGCGATGCGCAGGCCGGCGGAGAACGGAATGCGCCCGGCCTGCTTGATCAGGTAGCGCAAGGTCATGCCACGCACGTATTCCATCGAAATGTAGGCGCGTCCGTCGGAATCGCCGAAATCGAAGGTGCGCAAGACGTTGGGATGGGTGATCTTGCGTGCCAGCTTGATCTCGCTCTTGAGCCGGTCGAGTTGTTCGGCATCCATCAGGCCGGCCCCGCGCAGCATCTTGATCGCGACGATGTCGTCGAGTTCAAGGTCACGCGCCTTGTAGACCACGCCCATGCCGCCGGCACCGAGTTCGGAAAGGACCTCGTAGCGACCGGCGAAGACGCTGCCGAGCACTACGTCCTGGGTGGCGCCGCGCTTGGTCGCGGCAATCGAGGTCCCGGGCGTGACTACCGTGGCGTAATCGCCGCCGGGGCCGCCGGATCTTGCCGTCAACGGTTCGAGCGCATCCAGCCGGGCCAGGTCCAGCACCGGGAACGCACGTCCGCTGACCAGTCCGGTTGCGGCCTGGGTATCGTGGCCACAGATCTGCTTGACCTGCTCCAGCATCGGCTTCGCGACCAGCATCTGGTGCTCGCCCGACTCGGACAGCAGGCGATCGAGCTGGTACAGCGTGCCGCCACCAGCGACCGGCACCGAACCTCCCGCCATCGCGAGCAGCCCTTCAACCACATCGCCCTCGTGTACGGCGAACGCCAGCGACGCCGACAAGGCGTCCGGCAGGCTCGCATCGCGCCGCAGGAAGCGCGCCGTGCGCAACGCGCGACGCAAGGGTTCTTCGCCGGAAAACCCGAGCACGGCGCGAAATCCGTTGAATGCGAGCACATGCGCCATGGCGCGTTGCGCCGCGTCGTCGATCGCGCGAGTGAACTGCTCGATGCCGTTGCCCAGGCGCTCGGCCTGGTCGCGCGAGACCGGTTTCGCCAGTGCGCGACAATCGATGCCGAGCACGATTCGGGTGGCGAGATCGGGGGGGCGTATCGCCGGCGCGGCACTGGTGATGCGCGACTCCCCGCCGCCATGAGTCTTGCGCTCGTTGGCAGGCTCGGGCAGGAAACGCGACAGATTCGCGACATACCCCTCGATGTCCGACTTCTCGCGCAAGTCGGACAGCAGATGGTCGAATGCGCGCGACAAGCGTGCCAGTTCGTCATTGCCGGCGATGCTGAGTCGGGTCTGGTAGTGGCCATCCGCCGCGGACTCGGCGGCATCGGCCAGGGTGCGCACCGGTTTCAGGATGGCGCGCGCCAGCAGGTAGGACAGCGGCAATGCCGCGAGCAGCGAGCCGATGCCGGTGGCCAGCACGAGATTGAGAATGCGTTGGAATCCGGCATAGGCGCGATCGCGCGACGTCAGCGACACAGTCGCACCGAGCGCACCGCCTGCATCGGCATCGACCGGGCCGACGCGACCGATCCAGTCGCGTCCGCCGAGGCGCACGTCGATCCGTTCCAGCGGCTTGGCCTCAGCGATCGCCTTGCGCACATCGGCGCGAGTGGCGAGAAATCCGGTCAGCGCTTCCGCGGTGTCGGCGTCGAGACTGCTGGCGCTGAGTACCGCCTGGTCATTGTCGACGAAGACGTAGGCAACATCGGCGCCGCTGACCTTGCTGATGTCGGCCGCCAACGTGTTGTCGATCGCTTCACCCAGCACAAGGAAGCCGAGCAGGTCCTCGCCGCGCAGGATCGGCATCACCGCCGCCTGCAGCAGGGAGTTGCCCTGACGCCACAACCCCGACACCGGGCTGGCTTCACTGATCGCGGACGCGAGGAATACGTCGCCGGCCAGGTTCTGCTTTACCGCTTCGGTTTCGTCGGTACGGGCCAGCACTTCGCCATCGGCATCGAGGAAGATGCCGAGATCGAATCCGTACTGTTCGCGCCGTTCCGACAGCAGGTCGGCCAGCGACATGGTGCCGCCCATGACGTCGCCGAGCCCGAGTTCGATGTCGGTCGAACTCTCGAAATACTGCACGATGGCCGGATCCTGGGCGATGAACTGCACCAGATTCTGGACTTGCTGCAACTGCGACTGCTTGGTGTTCGCCTGAACGCCGGAGCTGGTGTCGAGGGTGCGCTGAACGCTTTGCTCGGCGATCTTGCGTCCCTGGACATAGGTGATCGCGACGGCGGCACCGACCGCAAGGGTGATCAGGACGGCGCAAACCAGAAAGATCTGCGCACCAAGCGGCAAGCGGAAGCCGGGCTTAGTAATTGGCATTGGGCGTTCTCGCGTAGGGCTTGCCGAACTTGTTGGAATGCGCCGGCACGCGGCGCTTGTTGAGGTCGAGATCGAGCTTGATGGTGCTGCCCTTGGTCACGCTGATCTGCTGTTTCAGCGGCGCACCGCGGTCATGGAACACGACGAGTTCGCCGTCGCCTTCCGGCAAGCCGTCGAGCCGAAAATGCCCGGAGGTATCGGCGCGGGTGTGGAACGGCGTGTCGAGCACCAGCAAGAAGCCGAACATCGAGTGGTGGACATTGCAGTACACACGGACCAGGCCAGGCTTGCCGAACACCTGGGTGCGACCGTCGCCACGACTGTACTGACCGGTGTCGAAGGCATTTTCGGGCGAGGTCGAAAAAGCGTTGTGCAGGATCGGATCTTCGTTCGGAAATCGCACCGAGCTGCCGGCGGTGATCGCCAGTACCCGGGGCACGAATTGCTTGCGGCGCGTCGTCATCACGAAGGGCGTCGCTGCAGGCTTGGCAAGCACCGGGGTATTCGGACGAAAATAGATGATCGCCTCGGCCGCTTCAGACTCGCGCAAGGGCTTGCCGTTCGCGAACAGGCGCAGGGTTCCGGACAAGTCTGCCGCGGTCGAATCGAACATTCCCAGCAGCAAGCACAGTACGAAACAGACGCGCATCAGTTTTTGCTCCCGCGATCATGGGGTTCTGGCATGATCTTAGCGCAGCACTTCACCGACACCAGCGACTTTCGACAGGGCCCGGCATGGCGACGATCTCGATTTCCCGCAAGCACAAGAAGTCCATGTCCGAGGCACGCGCCTCGATCGACCGGGTGGCCAAGGGCATCGCCCGCAAATTCCAGGTCAACCATGAATGGGAGGGCGACACCCTGCACTTCTCGCGCCCCGGTGTCGATGGCCACATCGCGCTCGGCAAGGGCAGCGTCAAGGTCGAGGCCACCCTCGGCTTCCTGCTGATGGTGATCCGCAGTTCGGTCGAGGACGAGATCCAGCGTTACCTCGATGATGAGTTCGGACCCGCCTGAGGCCTAGGCGCGCAACTCGAATCCGAACGGATCCGGGTGGGCTGACAGAAGGCGTTGCATGGCGGTGGTTTCGCCATCGGTGATCGTGGCCAGGAACTCGTCGGCCGGCCCCATCGCCCGGAATGCGCTGAAGCCGCGCTCGAGAAATGTCTGCAATTCGCCGAAACCGGCGCCGCGTGCCGGACCGCGTGCCAGCTTGAGGACGCCGAGCACGAAGGGCTTGCGCACGATGGCCTCCAGCTCGCGGCCGACATTGCCGATCAACGCGATCTGGCGACGCCGTTGCTCCGCATCGATGCTGGCGCGATAGGCCCGGGCGTAGGCGCCCACGTCGATCTCGCCCGCAGGGAGGTGCTCGACCAGGGCCAGGTCGCAACGCACCGAGATCAGGTCCAGCTCCAGCGCGTCCGCAAGTGACCCGAGTACCCCGTTGGGCAGCCAGCGCAACATGGTCGGCAACACCCGCGCCAAGTCGCGGTCGCGCCAGCTCACATCCTCGGCGCTGTAAAGGTCGCTCAGGAAGAATTCGGCGGCATTGCCGTAACGCGGGTGCTCGCGCAGGCTGCCGAAACTGCGCCCGAGACGCGCACTCTGCCAACGCCGCAGGCGCGGCAGTTGGGGCAGGCGATTGCGCGGCTCGTGCTCGGGATGGCGTGCCCGATGCAAGTCGCGCAGCAATCCGTGCAAGCGATCGGCGGTGTCGGTCATGGTGCGAAATCCCCTGTTCGTGTAAACGATGGTCGTCTGCGGCGACGACCGTCGCACAGGCTCGGATAGAATCGAGCGATTGCCATGCTGAAGATGGAACCGGAATGCTGACTGTTCAAGCCTCGACCAAGCCGATCCGCAAACGCAGCCGTCCGCGCATCGGATTGGCGGTCGCGGGCGGAGGCCCGATTGGCGGCATGTACGAGCTCGGCGCCTTGCGCGCCATGGACGAGGCGATGGACGGCCTGGACATGACCGGACTCGACGTTTACGTCGGCGTCAGTTCGGGCGCCTTCCTGGCCTCGGGGCTGGCAAACCGGCTCGATACCGCGGAAATGTGCCGGATCTTCCTGACCGATGTCACCGACCAGGAACGATTCCGCCCGGAAATCTTCCTGCGTCCGGCCATGGGCGAATACGCCAAGCGCGTCGCGGCCATTCCGCGCACCCTGCTCGGCTGGCTCGGCGATCTCGCTACCCATCCGCTGGACACGAATTTCACCGATGTGTTCGGTCGTCTCGGTGCGTTGATCCCGACCGGATTGTTCGACAACAACGAGATCGAACACTTCCTGCGCAAGCTGTTCGAAGCGCACGGGCGCACGAATGACTTCCGCAAGCTGTCGCGCAAGCTGTTCGTGATCGGCGTCGAACTCGATACCGGCAAGACCGTCCGTTTCGGCAGCGAAGGGCTGGACCACGTGCCGATTTCGCGCGCGATCCAGGCCAGCGCCGCCCTGCCCGGCCTTTATCCGCCGGTCGAAATCGACGGCCGGTACTACGTCGATGGCGCGTTGCGCCGCACCCTGCATGCATCGGTGGCCCTCGAAGCCGGCGCCGAACTGGTGCTCGGCATCAACCCGCTGGTGCCCTTCGATGCCTCGCTGGCGACGGCCAATCTGCGCAAGGTACCGGACAGCCTGGTCGACAGCGGCTTGCCGGCGGTCCTGTCGCAGACTTTCCGCACCATGCTGAAGTCGCGCATGCAGGTCGGTCTGGACAAGTACCAGAAGACGCATGAGCGTGCCGACCTGCTGGTGTTCGAACCCAGTCCGGACGACGTCGAGATGTTCTTCACCAACCCGTTCAGCTACACGATGCGCCAGCGCGTGGCCGAACATGCCTACCGCGCCACGCTCGACGATCTCGCGGCGCGCTACGACGAAGTCGCGCCCATCTTTGCGCGCCACGGCATCACGCTGCGCCGCGACATCATCGACGATCCGGAACGCAGCTTGATGGAAGGTCTCGGACGCCGCCCACGACGCACCGACGTGACGGCACGACTGCGCCATGCGCTCGACGATCTCGACCGTGCGATCCACGAACGCAAACGCCGCTGAGTCCGCGCCGCGACGTCGCGGCATAGTGTGATTATTCTAGGCAGTGTGCAGAACATCCTGCGCACGGTGCCGACCTTCGGTGGGCCAACAACATTCGTGGAGGGAACATGAGCAAGCCCAAGTTCAAGTCCAAGAGCACGTCCGCAGCCGCTTCCGCCGCTGCCTCGAACAAGGCCGGTGCCCTGGTCGAATCGGCGCAGCAGATCTGGGCCGCCGGTCTCGGCGCGCTGAAGAATGCGCAGGGTTCGGGTGGCAAGCTGTTCGAGAATCTGGTGAAGGAAGGCTTGTCGATCGAGCAGAAGACCCGCAAGTTCGCGACCGGCAAGGTCGATGAAGTGCGCGACGTCGTGGAGACCAAGGTGGAAAAAGTGAAGGAACGCGCATCCGATACCTGGGACAAGCTCGAGAAGGTGTTCGAGGATCGCGTCTCGCGCGCGCTCGGCAAGCTCGGCGTTCCCGGCCGTGACGAAATGGAAGCGCTGGTCTCGCGCGTCGAAGAACTCAGCAAGGCCGTCAAGAAGCTGAATCCGCAGGCGGCTGCTCCGGCTGCCGCGAAGAAGGCAGCGGCGAAGAAGGCCCCGGCCAAGAAGGCCGCCAGCAAGGCCAAGTAAACATCAGGCGCAAGGCGCCGACCGATTAGCCCGCCATCCGATCACGCCGACAGATCCCTCCCCTTCGGCCGGCTGGCGGGCTTCTCTTTTTTGGATGCGACGAAAACACGATTCACGACATAGCATCGGCCCACAGAGAGCTGCTTGTAAGAGGCCCACTTGTGGGCCGATGCTTTTCTTGTGGTGCGATGCGTTGTTGCCTTACCAATGCACCCCGCGCATCAGTGCGGCGAACGCGATCTGTTCGCTCGACGGCTTCTCGTCGCGTCCCTTCATGCCCTTGGCCGCAGCCGAGTCCGGGAACAGGTTGAACGCGGTATTCATCACCACCTCGTAAGCCTTCGGCGCGATCGCGTTGAGCGTGGCCGCGAAGATGCCCAGTCGGGTCGCAACACGGCTCGGGCGTTCGATGATCGCCTTGACGATCAGGTCGGCGGCTTCTTCCGGCGACAGGGTCGGCACACTGTCATACATCTTGGTCGGTGCGATCATTGGAGTGCGTACCAGCGGCATGTTGACCGTGGTGAAGGCGATCCCGGAATCCGAGAATTCGGCCTGGGCGCAGCGCGAGAACGCGTCGAGCGCAGCCTTGGAAGCGACATAGGCCGAGAAGCGCGGTGAATTCGCCAGCACGCCGATCGAGGAGATGTTGATGATGTGGCCGCGGCGCTTCTCGGTCATCGAGGGCAGGAAGCCCATGATCAGGCGCAGGCAACCGTAGTAGTTCAGCTCGATGGTGCGGGTGAAGTCGTGGAAGCGGTCGTAGCTGAGTGCGACCGAACGCCGGATCGAACGACCGGCGTTGTTGATCAGCACATCGACGCCACCGTGCTCCTTCAGCACGGCCGCGACCAGGTCGTGGCAGCTTTTCTCGTCAGTCAGGTCTGCCGAGTAGGCCCAGCATTGCCCACCGGCCTTCTCGACTTCGGCCTTGGCCTGATTCAGTTCCTCAACGCCGCGCGCGACGATCAGGATCTTCGCCTTGGTCGCCGCCAGCTTCATCGCGGCCGCGAGGCCGATGCCGGACGAACCGCCGGTGATCATCACCACCTTGCCCTTGACCTTGCCCTCGAGCGAGCGATCGATGAACAGGTCCGGATCGAGGTGGCGTTCCCAGAAATCCCACAGGCGCCACGCATAGGTATCGAGCGCCGCCAGCTTGATCTTGGAGCCGCGCAGCGCGCGTTCGGTTTCGCGATTGTCGTAACGCGTCGGCTGATTGATGTACTTGAGCGCCTCGCGCGGGATGCCGAGATCCTTCAGCACCGAATTCGTGAAGCGCTTGACCGGCGGCAGATTCGCGACCGCGCCGCGGACCATCGGCGGAATCACCGCGAACATGCGCGCATCGAGACGCATGGTCATTTCCGGCGCGTGGGCGGCCCGTGCGAAGGTATTCAGCAGTTCGCCGACCCGCATCGGTTCGGGATCGACCAGCTGGAAGCAATGGCCATCCAGCCCGGCCTTGTGCGCGATGTGGTCCATCGCATTCACGACGTAGTCGACCGGAACGACATTGATGCGCGAGCCTTCGATGCCGATCGTCGGCATCCACTGCGGCAGGTATTCACGCATGCGCTTGAGCAGTCGGAAGAAGTAATACGGCCCGTCGATCTTGTCGATCTCGCCGGTTTTCGAATGTCCGATCACGATGGCCGGGCGGTAGATCCGGAACGGGATCTTGGCATCCTTGCGCACCAGACCCTCGGACTCGTGCTTGGTGCGGTAGTAAGGATGGTCCAGACCTTCGGCTTCGCTGAACATGTCCTCCTTGAACACGCCCGGATAGCGGCCGGCGGCGGCGATCGAACTGACGTGGTGGAAACAGCCGGACTTGATCGCCTCGGCGAACTGAAGCGCGTGCCGCGTACCTTCGACGTTGACCGCATGGTTGGTTTCGTCGTCGGCCTCGACGTCGTAGATCGCGGCGAGATGGAAGAAATGCTTGATCTTGCCGGTGAGCTGCTTCTGCTGCGCCGCAGTGATGCCGAGCTTGGGCTTGGTCAAGTCACCGATCACGGGGATGATCTCGCCCTTCTCCGCGCCGAGTTTCTCGACCAGGGCCTCCAGTTTTTCCAGCGAACTCTTGCGCACCAGCGCGTAGATCTTGCCGCGGCGCTTCAGCAGGTTCTCCAGCAGGTGGCGGCCGATGAAGCCGGTGGCGCCGGTCACGAAGTAGGTCATGGTGCTCCCCTCAAGGTTGGAGCAGCGCGAACGACGCCGCGCTGCAGATCTGCCGAATACTGGCGCGACGGGCAGCCGCGACCGTCCAAAGATAGCCCTGGGCCTGCCGCTTTCCTAGCCCTCGCGGACGCGCTGCGCTGCGCGTTGACCGCCTCCGGAAACGCGTGCTACAAGCCGCTCGTTCCCTTCTCCTCATGCAGCGCCACGGAGCGACGTCATGGCCGATCTCAACAAGCAGTTCGAAGATGCCTCGAAGAAAGCCCTGAACCTGAAGGATCGCCCCGACAACGACACCATGCTCAAGCTCTACGCGCTGTACAAGCAGGGTTCGCAGGGCGACGTCAGCGGTGACAAGCCGGGGTTCTTCGATTTCGTCGGTGTTGCCAAGTACGAGGCCTGGGCAAAACTGGCCGGCACGGCAAAGGACGCCGCACAGAAGCAGTACGTCGACCTTGTCAAGAAACTGGCCGGCTGAGGCATTCCCGGCCGTGGCGCCCAAGACCCGCGATCGCATCCTCGACATCAGCCTCGCGATGTTCAACGAGCGCGGCGAGCCGAACGTCACGACCAACCACATCGCGGACGAGCTGGAGATCAGCCCGGGCAACCTCTACTACCACTTCCGCAACAAGGAAGACATCGTCGAAAACCTGTTCGCGCGCTACGAGGAAAAGATCGACCGCGTGATCGTGGCGCCGGACGAACGCCTGCCCAACCTCGAAGACATCTGGCTGCAACTGCACCTGGCGTTCGAGACGATGTGGGAATTTCGCTTCATCTATCGCGACCTGGTCGACATCACCAGCCGCAATCGCAAGCTGCGCATGCATTTCGGACGAATCCTCAAGCGCGCGGTCGAGAACGTCACCGCGATCCTGAAAGGACTGGCCGAGGCCGAGATCATGCGCGCCAGCCGGGCCGAAATCGAGGCCACTGCAACCAATGTGATCCTGGTCTGCACCTTCTGGCTGAGCTTCAATTCCACCCGAGGGGTGAACACCGACAAGGGCAACGAGGACCTCGGCCAGGGCATCTTCCAGGTGATGATGCTGATCGCGCCCTTCCTGCGCGATGCCGAGCGCGTGCACTTGAACACGCTGGCGAACAACTACCGCAAATGAAAAACCCCGGCCTCGCGACCGGGGTTTGTTTTCATTCGAATGATCGCTCGGCAATCAACGCGTGGCGCGGCGCGCCCCACCCTTGATTTCCTTGTTCAACTCGGCCACCCGGGCCAGCAGTTCCTGCACGTCACCCTTGGACGGCACGCCGAAACGTCCGAGTACGGCGCCGACGCGTTCACCGATCGCATTCTCGACCGTTTCGACGTTCTTCAGTGCCTTGGCGCGGATCGGGCTGATGTAGCCGGTGATCTGCTTGCGTACGTTGGTCGAGAACTTGCGCGCGTCGTTGTTCGCGGTCTTCACGAGCTTGCGGGTGCGCGACTGGAAGCTTTCACCTTCCGAGACCAAGGCGTCGATCGCCTTCTGGCCCTGCTTCTGCACCAGTGACACGGCGCCGAGGCCGGCGAGCACGAACTTGCGCGAGGCTTCATTTGCCTGCACGACCTTGCTGGTCTTCTTGGTCTTGATCTGGGTACGCATGGACATTCTCCGTCAGCTGTAGCGACGCGCCGCGACCACCTTGGCCACTGACCCGCGCCTCGCATTCGCCAACGATATTCGGGGCCGATGCTGGAGCAATCACACTACCGGTGCTTGTCCGGCAAGCGCGATTGCAGGATGCTCCCTGCATCTACGGGAGGACACCATGGCAGCGAAGAAGTGGGCGGCGTTTCCGCATGCGAACAAGGCCTTCGACTACAGCGGCGACAAGTTGCACAAGCACTGGGCCAAGCTGCATCTGGGTGACCAGGAGACCTTTCCGGACGATGCCCATGTGGCAGCGCTGATCAAGGGCAACAGCAAGCTCGGCAAGGCCGCGGATGCCGCGAAGATCGCGGCGCAGTTGCAGGAAGGCTGGAGCGCTTATCACGCCGGCGAGTTCCAGCACGCGTTCGAGCTCGGCGATGCGCTCGGTGCCCTGGGTGCGACCCTGGCCAACAAGGCCATCGGCATCCATGCCGTCTATCTCGTCGACGACGAGAAGGAAAAGCTGAAACGCTTCGAAGGCATCGGCCAGCGCGCCGAGATGGCCATGGCAGCCCTCCCGAAAGAAGCGAACAGCCACTATTTCCGCGCCTTCGGGCTTGGCCGCTACAGTCAGATGATCTCGATCGCCAAGGCGCTGTCACAAGGCCTGGCCAGCAAGGTCAAGGAAAGCCTCGACGCCACGCTCAAGCTCGCACCGAAGCATGCCGAGGCGCAGACGGCACTCGGGCTGTATCACGCCGAGATCGTCGGCAAGATCGGCGGCATGATCGCCAGCCTGACGTATGGTGCCAAGGCGGCATCGGCCGATGAGCACTGCAAGCTGGCGATCAAGCTGACGCCGGAGTCGCCGATCGCGCTGATCGAATACGCGAACGCACTGATGCTGATTCACGGCGACAAGAAGGAAGACGAAGCGGCTGCGCTCTACGCGAAAGCGATCAAGCTCAAGCCGAAGGACGCGATGGAAGCGCTCGACATCGCCCATGCCAAGGCGCAGATGGCATAGGCCGCATCGTTCAGTCCTCGAAGCCGTCCATGAACACCGTGGCCGAGTCGGATTGGTGCTCGATCGGCATGGCGACGGCGGCGTTGAAACTGGCATCGCCGGAATAGCTGGCCGAGATGGTCTGCGGACCACTCGTCGCGAAGACGAGGTTGCACGTCGTCGCCGGCAGGACCATCGTGCACCCGCCGGAATGACTGGCCGTGACGATGATGCTGCCACCGGGGCTGCCCGCACCCGGGGCCACCGCCGCCAGTCCCGCGCTGATCGTGACCGGACTGCCCTGCATGCCTGGATCGGGCGTGTCGCTGATCACCAGGCTGGTATCGGCCTTGGTCACGGTGTGCGCATCGTTGCCGCTGCTGCTGCCGTAGACCGCGTCGCCTGAATAATGCGCCGACAGCGCGTGTGTCCCGACGGACAGCGATGTCACCGCGAGTGTCGCGATGCCGCTGTTCAAGACCGCCGTGCCCAGCACGCTCGCGCCATCGCGGAATTCGACCATGCCGGTGGGCAAGCCGGAGCTGCCGGTCATCGTGGCCGTCAGCGTCGTCCCTTGTCCAAACACACCGGGATCCGCACTGGACGTCAGGGTGAGGGTCGCGGGCGGCAGCGGCGTGCAGGCCTTGACCACGAGATCGTCGACATACCAGCCCTCGGTGGCGACGGCGCCATCGCTGCCGAGGCGGAAGCGCAGCTTCAGATTGTTGCCGCCCTGATTGCCCAGCTGAGCGACCACCGGATGGTGCGTCAAGGCCGAGCCGCACCAGACCGGGCGACCGACACCCAGCGGGTTGTCGGTGGCCGCCGAGGTGATCGTGCGTGTGTAACCGTCGACACGGATGCTGGCACTGGCCAATGGCGCGAAACTGCCGCCGTTGTTGGTCGACAGGTCCAGCGTCGCGCCGTCCCAGCAATCCGCAGGACTGTTCTGTTCGATGTTGTAGGCGTGCGAGAACAGCAGGATGGTGCTGGTGGCCGCCGGCGGAATCGCAATGGTCGGCGTATCGAGGCGCTGCTCGGTCGCCGTAGCGCTGTCATTGCCATACCAGGAACGCGTCGGGCTGGCCGGACGCGTGGTCGTCACCGACCAGCCCGGTTGGCCCTGCGCCGGCAATTCGGTCACGGTCCAGCCTGGCTGTGCCGGTTCGATCGGGTCGCTGAATACCGTCGTGGTCGCCGTGCCCAGTGGGCATTGCGTCGGGTCCGGCATGGTCGTGAAGCTGCGCACGGCCGACCAATTGCCGGCACCGCAATCGCCGTCGACACGCTGCACGCGCCAGTAGTAGCGCGTGTTGAAGGCCAGTGCCGTCGCCGGCACGTGGTTCAAGCCTGCCACCGTGGCCGATTGAACGATGCTGTTGAAGTCGCTGTCGGTGGCGATCTGGAGCAGATACTGCGTCGTGTTGCCGGTCGCGGTCCAGGCCAGGGTTGGTGTGGTTCCGACATCGGTGGCCAGGTCCGCCGGCGACAACGGCTGGATGGCCCCGGTCTCGACCGACAGGCGCGCGTCGAATTCCTTGCTCAGCGCACCCGAGCTCGCGATCAGCGGGATGAGATAGTTGCCCGCCAACGTGCTGCCGCCAATGCTCAGGCTGGCGATGCTCGTGCCGGGTACCGCCAGCGTGCCCGGCGCGAAGCTGCCGCTCACGCCGACCGGCAGTGTTCCGAATTGCAGATCGACGGCGCCGCTGAAGCCACTCTGCGCCAGCACATCGAGGTCGATATCGATGGTCTGGGGCGCATTCTGCAAACAGCTCGACAACCAAATGTCGGCCGAATTGAGCATGAATTGCGGGGAGCCGCAGCGCGCGTGCCGCGTGCCGGCGACCCGTGTGGTCCAGCTGCTGCTGTTGACGTATTCGCCGGTGAACCAGAAGGTGCAGCCGTCGGCTGGGTCGACATTCATCGCATGGTAGTCGCCCCAGCGTTCGCCTGACTGCGAGCCGGTGCCGGCCACTAAACTGCTCTCGCCGGTCGTCATCACGTCCACTGGATCGCCATCCAGGCGTCCGATGAAACGCAGACCCGCCGGCACGCCGGTGTTGTTCGGCGCCGGGTGGGTGCTGTCGCGCACCGCGCTGTAGGCCAGTCCCAGGTTGCCATTCTGGTCGACCGCAATGGCGCCCATCCAGCGGTCGACGAAATCGCCGAGGGCCACGGTGCCTTCCTGGTACAGCTGCCAGGGTTGGGTCGTGCCACCGGTGCGACGCAACTCGAACCAGCGCACGCCGCCGGTGTCGGCGCCGTCGATGTCGGTGGTCAGGTTGCCGACGATCTGCTCGAAGCTGGCGTAGGAACGATAAGCCGGACGGAACATCACCTGTTCGCGCAACGGGTCGAGCTTCTGGCCGGACGGCTGTGCGAACGCGTTGAACGACGATAGACCGTTGATGTCGGAACTGAATTCCGAGATCGGCACCGCAATCGGGCCGGCCAGCACCGAATTCGCCGGTGTCGTCCAATCGATGTCGAGTTCGAACAGCTCCAGGCGATCCGCGTTCGGGTTGTTCGACCCGGCATCATGGACCTCGTCGTCGCGATGCCGAACGAACACGCCCGGTGCGCCGATCGGCGGCAAGACCACACCATCGAGGTCGATCGGCTGCAGGACCTGGAACCCGAATCCCGGCAGTTCCGGCGCCACGAAACGCTGGGTCGAGATCGTCTGGCCGGCCAGCATCCGGGTCCGGTCCAGCGCATAGATCTCGGCGCCGGTCGCGCCCTCGTTGGTACCCACGTAATACGCGTCGGGCCACACGCCGTATTTCGGATAGTCGGGAAATTGCGGCGCCTGAACGACATAACGCGTCCAGGTTTGCGCGATGGCCGGGTCGGCGAACTGACTGATGTAGATGCACAAGCTGCGGCCGGCATTGGACGAAAACTCGGTCAGCAGCCAGCGATTCGCCAGCTCGTCGAACAGGACGATCGGATCACCCAGCCCGTTGGCGCAGGCGCCACCGGCGGCCAGCACTTCCATGCTCAGCGTGCCGCTCACGGCGGTGCCGGTCTTGTCGAAGATGCGATAGACGCCGCCGCCACTGCCGTTGATCGACTGCAGGTAATGCGTCGTGCCGATGTCGCCCGCGGGGTCAGGTGGGCTCACGCCGGTATTGCCGAGGCCGGGCACGTTCACCAAGGGCGTATTGAACGCCGAAGGTGCACGCATCGCACCGACACGCGCCTGCAGTTGCGCCAACGCATCCAGCGCCGACACCGGATTCGCCGGACGCGGCATCGGGCGCTCGGAAGGACCGTAGAACTGGCGTGGAATCTCGCGAATCGGATCGCCAGGCTGCCATGGCGCGACAGGCGGCTGGTCGCCCAAGGCGACATGCACGAAATCCGGCACAACCGGCTCGCTGACCCAGACCGCGCCGCGACGAAGTTCAACGCCATCCGCGCGCTGCGACTGCACCGGCTTGAAGGTCGTCCCGGCCTGAATGCCTGCAGACGCCATCAGCACGGCGGTCGCCGTCGCCATCACCGAAAAGACTCGAAACCCGCTGCGCATCACGCACCCTTGAACCCGTGGCATTGCAAACGACGCAGTCTAGCGCCGTCCGATGTTCAGGGTTCCAGACGATAGATCTCGATGTCGCCGTGTTCACTCTGCAACACGACGTCCACGGCTTCCGTTCGCCCCAGATGCGAGACGTGGCAACCGTCCTGGGTCGTCCCGTTCACTGCAGTGGCAAACGTGGTGCGGACGTCGCCGCAGGTCGACGCGGCCAGCGAAGCCACCTGCGCTTCGACGAACGCGCGGATCACGCCGCTCACCGTGGTCGCTTGCCAGCGACGATCGGGGCGTTGCCCGCGCGCGGTGAGTACGATGCTGCCGGAGATCGATTGCGCGACGACATCGCCTGACCCGGAGAGCTGGATGTTCCCGCTGACGGTGTATGCACGGATCGCATTGTCGAGCTTCTTGGCATCGATCGATCCGACGTCGCTGCGGGCCTCGACCGCCACACCCGGCGGCACCGCCACGGCGAGATCGACCCGTGCCCGTCGCACGTTCCAGCGCTGCCGCGAATCCGGATGCTGGCCGTCGATGTGCACCTGCATCGATGCGCAACCGTGCGCTTCGCCCATCACCACGGCAGGCCGAGGCAGCGCCGCTTCGATGCGTTGCATGACCGCGTGATAGGCGATGCTTCCCTCTTTGCCGGCACGCAGATGGAGATCGCCGAACGGATTCTCGATGACGAGGCATCGACGATCGGCCGGCACCGCCCACTGGTGGTCCTCGCGCTCGATGCGGACCTCATCGAGGAGCGAAACGGGATCGGCGGCGTCGCGCAGCGCCGGTGCGCGGGCGCAACCACCCAGCACGAGGCACAGGGCGAGCGGCAACATGAACCTGACGTTCAGCCCTAGTGCGCCGACTCTAGCCATGACACCGACGATGGCATCCGAATGTTCAGGCATCGGCTGCTCTACTGCGCCGGCGCGTGTGCTGGAGAAACGCATGAAGCTCGCCACCCTGTTGATGATCGCGAACTGGTTGCCGCAACCGATTGCGGACCAGACCTGTCTCGCCGCGACACTCTACCTCGAAGCGCGCGACCAACCGGTCCTGGGCCAGGTCGCCGTTGCCGAGGTGGCATTGCGCCGACGCGGTACACGCAAAGGACCGGTGAATCTCTGCGGCGTGCTGATGCAGCCCAAGCAATTCGCGCTGAGCATCGTCTCGCCGCAATACCAGTTGCGCAACCTCGGCGCCTGGAACCGCGCATGGCGCATCGCCGGAACGACCATGCTGCGCTGGGCGGACAGCGGCGATCGCTACAGCGTCGTCCCGGCCGCGGATCACTTCTATGCCTATCAGCGCGTCACGCCGGCCTGGGCGGCCCACGGCCAACGCGTCGCATTGATCGGTGATCACGTCTTCTATCGGCTCTAGCCCTGATCGCCCGAGTTCAGGGGCTCGGTTACAATCCGCGCCCCTTTCGGAGATCCCCATGCAACTTCACCAGACCCAGGCCGCCATTACCGGCGGTGCGTCCGGGCTCGGCTTGGCCGTGGCTCGTCACCTGATCGCGCATGGTGCATCAGTCACCCTGCTCGATGTGAACGCGGAGAAAGGCCAGGCTGCAGCAGTGGAACTCGGCGAACGCGCGCGTTTCGCGGTGCTCGATGTGACCTCGGAAGCCGATGTCGGATCGGTGCTGGCCAACGCCAAGGCGGCGATGGGCGGATTGAATGCGATCATCAGCTGCGCCGGCATCCTCGGTGCCGGCCGTGTGCTCGGCAAGGACGGTCCGATGCCGCTGTCGCAGTTCGAAACGACGGTGCGCGTGAATCTGGTCGGCTCCTTCAATGTCGCCAAGGCGGCCGCAAACTTGATGCAGGCGAATGCCCCGGGCGAGGACGGTGAACGCGGCGTCATCATCAACACTGCGTCGATCGCCGCGTTCGAAGGCCAGATCGGACAGGCTGCCTACTCGGCCTCGAAGGGCGGCATCGTCGCGATGGCCTTGCCGATGGCGCGCGAGTTCGCGCGCATCGGCGTACGCGTCATGACGGTCGCACCCGGTGTCTTCCATACCCCGATGGTCGATGGCATGCCGCAGGCCGTTTACGACTCGCTGTGCGCGCAGGTGCCCTACCCGTCGCGCCTCGGCAAGCCGGATGAATTCGCCGACGCGGTCGCCTTCATCCTGCAGAACCGCTATCTCAACGGCAGCGTGATTCGCGTCGATGGCGCCATCCGCCTGCAACCCAAGTGAGGTGATCCATGAAAGCCTATGACATCAAGCGTGGCGTCGTGCTCGACCATGACGGCCGTATCTGGCAGGTCAAGGATGTCGAGCGCAGCGCGCCGCAGGGCCGCGGCGGCAACACCACGTATCGCGTCATCATGTATTCGGTGCCGGGCAATGTGAAGCTCGACATCAGCCTCCGTGCCGAAGACGACATGCGCGAAGTCGAACTGTCGCGTCGCCCGGTCACGTTCTCGTACATGGACGGCGACGCCTACGTCTTCCTCGACACCGAGGACTTCACGCCGTACACATTGGACCCCGACCTCGTCGGCGACAACGCGGGCTACATCACCGAAGGTCTGGAAGAGTGTTTCGTGCGCCTGCTCGACGAGATGCCGATCGGTCTGCAACTGCCGCCGAACGTGATCCTGGAAGTGATCGAGACCGCGCCGGAGCTGAAGGGTGCCACTGCGACCAAGCGCCCCAAGCCAGCCAAACTCAATACCGGCATCGAAATCATGGTGCCGGAATACGTCGTCAACGGCGAAAAGATTCTGGTCAGCACCACGACCGGGGAATTCGCCGGTCGCGCCTGATCCCGCGATACGGAAACCCGGCCGGCTGATGCGCGGCCGGGTCTGCGATTACTCGTCTTCTTCGGCCGCGTCGAGTTCTGCTTCTGCTGCGTCGAGTTCCGCTTCCGCCGCATCCAGTTCGGCTTCATCAGCCTCCGCTTCGGCCAGGTCAGCTTCGGCGTCAGCCAGATCGGCCTCGGCTTCCGCCAGATCCGCCTCCGCCTCGGCCGCTTCGAGTTCGGCATTGGCCGCTTCGAGCTCCGCCTCCGCCTTCTTCAGATCATCCGCTCGCGCGATGTTCAGCGGCGCAGCGCCGAGGGCCAGAGCCAGGACACACAGGAACAACGCATTGCCTGAACGCATTTGAATCTCCCTGGTGGTATGGGGGTGCGGGTCGACACTACGCCCGACCCGCCGATTTGTAAACGCGCCCTCGTGCACCCGCCACCGACCTGCTCACGACGCCGACATTCGGTCAATCACGTACCCCTTGGTCGCATTCCCGTGACGCCTGCAGTGCGGCATGATCGGGCCTACCGCGATGCAACATGGGCGTGCGAATAATGGAACCGGAACGGCTGCGCGAGGTCGAGTTTCCCGAGGTCGACCAGGGCTTGAAGGATGACGTGCGTCGGCTCGGTGCACTCGTCGGCGACATGCTGGCGGAACAACTCGGCATCGACTTCCTGGCCGAGATCGAGCGATTGCGTACCGGCGCGATCCGGCGTCGCGAACAGGCACGACCGATCGAGGAGTATGCGCAAGCATTGTGTGGTCACAGTCCGCGCCACGCCGAGCGGCTTGCGCGTGCGTTCGCGACCTATTTCCAGGTCGTCAACGTGGCCGAACGCGTGCATCGCATCCGTCGTCGTCGTCACTACCAGATCAACGAGGGCGGCGATCAGCCGGGTGGCTTGCATGAAACGCTGGCGACCCTGAAGCAGGCCGGATACACGCCGGACGAGATCCTCGCGCAGTTGTCGAAGCTCGATATCGAGCCGGTGTTCACCGCGCATCCGACCGAGGCGATACGGCAATCCCTGCTACAGAAGGAAGAAGAAATTGTGCGTTGCCTGCTGGCCGAGATCGGTGGCCTGCGCACACCCGGCGAGACCGCCACCGACTGGGCGCGCATGCGTACCGCGCTCACTGCGGGTTGGCAGACCGCGACCCTGGCGCCGATCAAGCCCGATGTCAGCGACGAACTCGAGCACACGGTGCACTACCTCGTCGAACCGATCTATCGCACGCTACCGATCTTCTACGAGGTGCTGCTCGACGGATTCGAACGCAAGTTCGGCGTATCGCCGGAGATTCCGACGCTGCTGCGTTTCGCGTCCTGGGTCGGCGGCGACATGGATGGCAACCCGAATGTCGGCCCGGAAACGATTGCCGCAGCGCTGGCACGCCATCGCCGCGCCATCCTCGGGCAATACGTCGGCGACCTGAAACGCATCGCCGGTTTGCTGAGCCAGAGTGAAGGTCTGTGCGGATTCTCGACCGAGGTCCATGCGCGCCGCGACCATTACCTCGCGACCATGCCCGAAACTGCGGCCTTGATCAGCGCAAGACATCGCGACATGCCCTATCGCGTGCTGCTGCGCCTGATGCGCGCCCGCATCGAGGCCAGTGCGAACGGCGGCGAACACGCCTATCGCGACGTCGACGAATTCATCACCGACCTTGAAGCCATCCGCGCCAGCCTGCATGCGCACAAGGGCGACCATGCCGGCGGCTACGCGCTGCGCCGCATGCTCTGGCGCGTGCGCACCTTCGGTTTCCACCTGGCGCGGCTCGACCTGCGCCAGGATGCGCGCGTGCATCGGCGCGTGCTGCTAGCCGCCGATCCGCAACTCGCCGCACATCCGGATTCTGCCGCGCGTATCGCGGAGCTGGCGCGTGGTACTGCGATTGCCAATGCACCACTCGACGATCCCCTGCTGGATCGTGCACGCCGGGTGTTTGCCACGGTCGCCGACGTGCGTCGACGTTACGGCCGCGACGCGATCGGCTTGTACATCATCAGCATGGCCGCGAGCGCCAGTGATGTGCTGTCGGTGATCGCACTGGCGCGCGCGGGAAAGCTGGTTGATGGCAACGACCAGGTGCCGCTCGACATCGCGCCGCTGTTCGAGACCATCGAAGACCTGCAGCAGGCACCGCAGACGCTGGCGCGCATGCTGGCCGACCCGGTCTATCGCGGACATCTTCGCGCGCGCGGCGACCGCCAGTTCGTGATGCTCGGTTATTCCGATTCCGCCAAGGACGGTGGTCTGCTCGCCGCGCGCTGGGCGCTGCAGTGTGCGCAGACGCAGTTGCTCGATATCGCGGCGACAGCAGGCGTGGAAATCGATTTCTTCCATGGCCGCGGCGGCTCCGCGAGTCGTGGCGGGGGCAAGACCAGCGCGGCCATTCTGGCCGCACCGCGCGCCACCATGAATGGCCGGTTGCGCGTCACCGAGCAAGGCGAAGTCATTCACCGCAAATACGGCATCGATGCACTCGCGCTGCGCACGCTCGCGCAAACCACGGCCGCCGTGCTTGCACCGTCGATGCTGCCGCCACCCGAAGAAGCGCGCGAAGCACGCTGGAGCGCGATGCTGGCGACGCTCGCCGAGGTCTCGTTGCAGCACTATCGCGCGCTGGTCAGTGACGGCGATGCCTTCGTCGCCTATTTCCGCGACGCCACGCCGATCGACGTGATCGAGCGGATGTCGCTCGGTTCGCGTCCGGCGCGTCGCGGCGGTGCGCAGATTCGCGATCTGCGCGCAATTCCGTGGGTGTTCGCGTGGACGCAATCGCGCTGCGTACTCACCGGCTGGTACGGGCTCGGCACCGCTCTCGAACACGGTGTGCGCGAATTCGGCGTCGATGCGATGCGCGAAATGGCGCGCGACTGGCGCTTTCTCGCGAGCCTGCTCGCTGACGTCGAAATGGTCATCGCGAAAACCGACATGGCCATCGCCCGGGTGTTCTCCGAACTGGCCGGTCCGCTGCACGCGCGCTTTTTCCCGATGCTCGAAACCGAGCACCGACGTGTACGCGACATGCTGGCCTTGTTGACCGAACGCGAACTGCTCGCCAACGACCCGCGCCTCGCCCGCTCGATCCGGCTGCGCAATCCCTACGTCGATCCGATGAGTCTGCTGCAGGCGGACCTGCTCGCGCGCTGGCGTGCCGCCGACCGCCCGGACGACGACCTGTTGCGCGCACTGATCACCTGCGTGCAGGGCGTGTCGCAGGCGCTTCAGAACACGGGTTGATGGTCAGTCCACCGCTGTCGGCACGACGAGACTGCGTTCGGGATCGCCAAGCGCGCCGGTGCGCAGTTTCGGCGGGAGATGGCCGAGATCGCCGGCGCCGAGCAGACGCATCGAACCATCGGCGTCGATCCGGATCGTGCTGAGGCTGGTGTGGCCGAAGGACATCGCCAGCCAGGATTTCGGGTCGAGGCCAAGGACCTTGCTGGTGAGGTATCGGATCACGTTGCCATGACAGACCAGCAGTTCGCGCTGTGGATGTCCGTTCGCCGGTTTGAACCGGGTCGCGAACAGGCGATCGAGTTGCTCGGTGCAGGCCTTCAGCGATGCCGGCGTGCTGTCGACGGTATCGCTGGGCTTGTGCGTCGGTGGCATGCATTCGGCGAGATCGTCGAGCGTCGTCATCGCCGGTGCGTCCAAACTCTCCATCACCACGCGCGCCGTATCCTGTGCGCGCTGCAACGGACTGACGCGCACCGCATCAAAATCGGCTTCGCCCGCGAGACGCGCGCCCAGCAGGTGCGCCTGCGCGATGCCGAGCGTCGACAGCCCCGGTCCGAGCTTCGGATCGGCCTTGGGGTCGAGGTCGTAGTGTCCATGCCGCGCCAGCACGATGATCTTCACCGCCGGCGTCTGCCCGACGATCGCTGCAGGGGTCGACGCAGCGCTCGCGGCCACTGCCCCTGCCAGCGCGACCGCGATGGTCCCGAGTGTCACGCGCTTCCAGAAGCCACTGCGATGCATGGTCGACTCCACTGGTTATCCCGCAAAGAATTGACGCATTGTCGCGCAAACGCAGGCGTTCGCCGGAAACGCATCGCGCATCAGGCGGTGCGCGACACGACCCGGCATGCCAGGCGCTGGTGATGGCGGAATCCCATCCGCTCGTAAAGGGCGCGGGCGTGGGTGTTCTCGGCCATCACGTGCAGGAAGGGTGTCTGCCCTCGCCCGATCTGGATGCGCAGCAGTAGATTCATCAGCCGACGCGCAAGGCCGCGACCCTGGGCATCGGGGTGCGTGCAGACGGCGCTGATCTCACGGAGCGCCCCGGCGTGCATGCGTTCGCCGGCCATCGCCAGCAGGCGCTCGCCGTCAAGGATGCCGTAGTACTCGCCGAACGCGATGGTGCGTTCGGCAAAGGGGCCGGGATGTGTCAGTTCGGTCAGCGCGATCATGCGTGCGATGTGCGCGCCGTCGAGCCGCACGATATCGCTCGAGTCCATGGCTTCCGGTGCGGCATGCGGCCAGAACAACTGGTCGACCTCGGCATCGACGTCGACCGTCCATCCCGCCGGTGGCGGGCCCTGCCAGCCCAGCACGTAGAAGTGCTCGTCCGGCGAACAGAACGGTGCCAACGCTGCAAAGGCCGGCGCCTCGCGTTCGCGGGCTCCGATCAGTTGCGAAAACCCGGGCGCGAAACGGCGGATGCGCTCCGTGCCCGCGGCCAGGTGCGACTGCGGACCGATCAGGCTGTGCCAGACGATGTTCGACAGCGGATCAAGCAGCGACGAAGCCGGCATCAGATCGACCTGTAGTTGTCCTGCATCGGATACACGCGCGCATACAACGCGAAGATCGCGGCGCAGACGAGGGCAAACCCGGCGAAGAAGAACATCAGGAAGGCATTCGCGCTGAGGCCCAGTTCACCGACCTTCGCGAGCACCGCAGGATGCTTGATGCTGCTGTTCGCGAGCAGCACCCAGAGGTTGCCGATGGTCACCGCGAGATACCAGAACGCCATGATCACGCCTTTCATGCGCGCCGGCGCCTGGCTGTAGGCGAATTCGAGTCCGGTTGCGGACACCAGCACCTCGCCGAACGTGAGCAAGGCATAGGGCGCGATCTGCCACGCCAGCGAGACCGAATCACCCTGGTCCAGCCACAACTGGAGGATGCCGGCGAATACCCAGGCCACACCCGAGAACGCGATGCCGAAACCCATTCGACGCAATGCCGTGACTTGCAGCCCGATACGGTTCAGCAACGGATACAGCACGACGTTGTTGAACGGGATCAGCAGCATGACCAGGATCGGGTTGAGCGCCTGCATCTGCGCCGCGTCCTTGACCAGCATGCTCGGCCACCACCACACATCCTGCGGCATTGCCATGCTGTTGCCCTGCAGCACCCAGGTCGACGCCTTCTGATCGAACAATGACCAGAACGGCGTCGTCAACGCGAACACGATCAGGATCCGCAGCACCGCGCGCACGCCATCGACCGCTTCGTCCGGGTGCAATCCGCGCGCACGTTCGAGTTGCAGCGAGGTACCGATGCCGCCGAGCGCAATCACGAACACGATGGCGAGGCAGAACGCGGAAACGAAGCCGATCTGTCCGATGAAGAAGAACGACGCAAGCGCCAGTGCGATGCCGAGCCAGCCCAGCAAGCTTCCCGGATTCGACTCGCCGGCGCGCTTGCTCTTCAGCGCGGTCAGCGACACGTTGAGGAACGCGTCCGGGTCGCGCGGCGCCGGTGCCACATGCACGTATTTCCTGCGCCCGAGCCAGAAGAAGAACGTCGCGATCACCATCAGCACGCCAGGAACGCCGAATGCCACGCCGGGGCCGTATTCGCGCAGGAAGATCGGCATGAACAGCGACGCGAAGAACGAACCGAAGTTGATGATCCAGTAGAACGCGTCGAAGACCAGTTTGGCCTTGTGCTTGTTGCTCTGGTCGAACTGGTCGCCCATGAAACTGGCGACCAGCGGCTTGATGCCGCCGGAACCGAGCGCGACCAGCGCCAGTCCGCTGTAGAAGCCGATGCGGCTTTCCACGAAGAACGCCAGCGAGAACTGGCCGATGCAGTAGAGGATCGAGAACCAGAAGATCGTACGGTACTTGCCGAACACGCGATCGGCGAGCCAACCGCCGAGCAGCGGGAAGAAATACACGCCGATCACGAAGGTATGGAAGACCTCCTTCGACATCGCCGCGCGTTCCGACTCCGGCAGATACGCGAGGATCATGCTCGAGATCAGGAAGTTCGTGAGGATGTTGCGCATCCCGTAGAAGCTGAAGCGTTCGCAGGCCTCGTTGGCGATGATGTACGGAATCTGGCGCGGCATTCGGCCGCTGTCGGGGGTCGCTGTGCTCATCGAATGATCGCCGTGGGGTATTCGGCCTGCGAGTGTAGGATCGAAGCCACGCATCGCAAACACCGGATGACGCCACCCACACACGAGCCTGCATCATGTCCAAGCACGCCATCCGTTTCGACCTGCATCCGGTCGAACCCGAGTTCGACCATCCGCGCCCCGAACGCCTGCTGTCCGGCAATCCGCAGCGAAGCACCTGGAACCACTACACCAATGCCAGTGGCGAAGTGTTTGCCGGAATCTGGTCGAGCGAGGTGGGCAGCTGGCGCATCGCCATGGGCGATCGCGAGGACGAGCTGTTTTTCGTCACCGCAGGCCGCTGTCGTCTGACTGCGGATGACGGTCACGCGGTCGAATGCGGCGTCGGACAATCGCTGCTCATTCCGGCCGGTTTCAACGGCGTGTTCGAGGTGCTGGCGCCGTTGACCAAGCACTACCTGATCGTTGATCGTCGCAGCTGATTCGAATCGCTATCAGACGTTGCAGCACTAGGAATGTGAACTATTTCACATTTCGTTGACTCCCCATTCAGGCGGGCGCAGACTCGTTTTTGCAGGGAAAGCATCGTGCTTTCCCGCACTGGGGAAGGGGATTTTATGAGAACCGTGTTGCCGTTGGCCGTCTTGGCCATGACGTTTGCAGCTGCGTCCGTATCCGCCGATTGCCCACCCGCCGAGCAAGCGGCCCTCGTGAAATTCGACCATGACTGGGGCGACGCGGCCATGGCCGGCGACGCTGCCAAACTGGGTGCCATGCTCGCGGACGATTTTCGCGACCTGTCGCCCGATGGTGGCGACGGCAAGGCCGCCAACATCGCGGCGAACGTCAAGAATGCGGCAGCGCCACAGGCGGCTGATGCGCCAAAGGCCGTGTCCGACAACTACATCATCCAGTGCAGCGCGAGCAGCGCGACGATTACCCATCGCTCGGTGTTCCCCTACAAGGACGACGCCGGCAAACCGCAATCCTGGTACCGCCGCTCGGTCCACACGCTGGAAAAACGCAACGGGCAGTGGGTCGTCGTCGCCACCATGGCTGCCCCCATGCATGACAGTGATGTCCTGCGCTATCTGGAACGCGACTGGGCGGCGGCCGATGTGGCGAAGGATGCCAGCTGGATCGAGAACAACTATGCCGATGACTTCGTTGGCGTCAGTGCCCGCTCCGGAAAATTCAGCTCCAAGGCGGAAGACCTCGCTGACGTGAAGACGAACAAGGCCACGACCTTGGCCGCCAGCGTTTCCGATCTGGCCGTGCGCAAGGAGGGCGATGTCGCCGTGGTCACGGGTGAATACCATGCCAATGGCAAGGACGAAAAAGGTGTCGACTTCACCCGCCACCTCGCCTTCACCGATGTCTGGAAGAAGAAGGATGGACGCTGGTTGGTCTGGACGTCGCAAGGCACCCTGATCACCGAGTGATCGCCTGCGCATCAGCCGCGGCGATGGTCCGCGGCTGATGTCGCCAGTCGGGCGCGGAACCTGCGCGCTTCCCACGCCAGCAGTCGCCATGCGATGTCCAGCAGCATCGCGATGACCAATCCGACCACGATCCCGCCGAGCACGAGTGCATTCACGCTGCTGGCGATGCCGGCATCGACTGATCCGTAGCCGGTGACATCGATCAGCCATTGACCGACCGTGTGGGTGAGCAGGTAGAGCGGCGCCAGCGTCAGCGGATTGGTGATCATCTGCAGCGCCACGATCACCGTCAGGTTGGCACGCACGACCATGGCCGCGAGCGCGGCAATGAAGATCTGCAATCCGTAGGTCGGCATGAATGCGAGCACGCTGCCGACATACAGCGCCGGCCAGACGTGTTCGTACTTGAAGGACCACAGATAGGGGCGCGCCCGCGCGGCTTCGGCGAAGCGACGAATCACCGGATAGCGACCGACGTTCGCACGTCGAGGCAATGCGCGCAGGACGCGCCGCAGGCGCTTGCGGCGACGCAGCCATTGCTGGTGGATGACGGCATGCGGCATGGACGGACTTCTCGCGAACGCCGACATCGTAACGACAACCTCCGCGTCCTGGCGATGCCGATGCAGGTCGTCATCGTGCAGGCATAATCACGACCGTCCCCCTGCCTGGATCCGCATGTCCTCGTCCCTGCTCCGCTTCCATACGCCGGTCGTCAGCCGCAGCCTGATCGTCGCTTGCGTGATCGTCTTCCTGCTGCAGGCGCAGATTCCCGAACAACTGGTGATCGATGGCGCGCTGTGGCCGCTGGGTCCGGAGTTCGCGCCCTGGCAAGTGCTGAGTTACGCGTTCCTGCATGGTGGTCTCACCCACCTGCTGTTCAACATGCTCGGCCTGCACATGTTCGGCAGCGACGTTGAGCGCATCATCGGTCCCGCCCGATTCGCACTGCTGTATGTCGCCAGTGTCGTCTGCGCGGCTCTGGCACAGCTTGCGGTCAACCACATCACGGCCTCGCCGTGGCCGACCGTTGGCGCGTCCGGCGGGCTGTTCGGCGTGATGCTGGTGTTTGCCCTGCTGTTTCCGAAGGCCAAGATCGTGCCGCTGATCCCGCCGATCCCGATGCCGGCCTGGCTGTTCGTGACGCTGTATGCCGGCGTCGAGCTGTGGATGGGCGTGACCGGCACGCAGCAGGGGGTCGCTCATTTCGCCCATCTCGGCGGACTGGTCGGCGGCGCACTGGTCTGGCTGTACTGGCGCGCCGAGTTTCATCGCCGGGCGGCTTGAGCGCGCGGCCAGTTGACGCCCGTCATGCGCAGTCGCAGTGAAGGCACTACGATCCGGCCATGACTACGGCGCAACTGGACTGGCGCGAATCGGATCTCGGCGAGGCCGTGCTGGCGGTGCGGGGAACTTGCACCATGCAACACCTGCCGGACCTGCTGGCGCGCATCGATGCACTGCAACGTCGGCCATCCACGCTCGATCTGTCCGGTGTCGAAGCCCTGGATTCGGCCGGAGCGCTGGTGTTGTTGCGCTTGCTCGATCGCCCTCCCCGATACCGCGATGCGGTCGCGCGCATCGCCCATGCCCGCCCCGAGCATCGGGCCCTGATCGAGCTGGTGGCCGAACGCGCCGGCGTCGCGCCGCTGCCGGTGCAACCGCGGAGCAGTTGGCGCGAATGGATGGCGCAGTTCGGCGAGTCCGTCAGCGGCATTGCCGCGCATGCCTGGCAACTCGCCGGGTTCTTCGGCACCGTCAATGCATGCTTTTGGGCCATCATCACCGGTCGCCGCAAGCTGCGCATGACATCGGTCGTGCATCACATGGAACGGACCGGACTCGATGCCGTACCGATCGTCGCCCTGCTCTGCTTCCTCGTGGGCGCCGTTGTCGCCTTCCTGTCGGCGACCGCGCTGCGCGATTTCGGTGCCTCGATCCTCACGGTCGAAATCGTCTCGGTGAGCTTCCTGCGCGAGTTCGGCGTGCTGCTGTCGGCCATCCTTGTCGCCGGTCGCTCCGGCAGCGCGTTCACCGCCGAAATCGGCTCGATGCGCAGCCGCGAAGAGATCGATGCGATCCAGGCACTGGCGCTCGATCCGATCGAATTGCTGGTGATCCCGCGCCTGGTCGCCTTGCTGATCATGCTGCCGGTCCTCGCCTTCATCGCGATGCTGTCCGGCATCGTCGGTGGCGCCCTGGTCGGGGCCATGGCCCTGGATATCTCGCCGATGATGTTTTTCGTGCGCATGCAGGACACCACCGAGCTGTACTACCTGTGGCTGGGATTGCTGAAAGCGCCGGTGTTCGCGTTCCTGATCGCCTGCATCGGTTGCCTCGAAGGCTTGAAGGTGTCGGGCAGCGCCGAATCGGTCGGTCGCCACACCACGTCCTCGGTGGTGCAGTCGATCTTCCTGGTCATCGTGTTCGATGCATTGTTCGCGGTGCTGTACATGCAACTGGACCTGTGACGATGAGTGCAGCGATCGACGATGCGGTGATCTCGGTGCGCGGCTTGCGCAACCGCTTCGGTGCGCAGGTCGTGCACGAGGGTCTCGACCTCGACGTACGTCGCGGCGAAGTGCTCGCCGTGATCGGCGGTTCCGGCGCAGGCAAGTCGGTGTTGCTGCGCTCCATCATCGGCCTGCAGCATCCGGCGGCCGGTGACGTGCGTGTGTTCGGCACCGACCTGCGCAATGCCGACGCCAGCCTGCGCGCGTCGGTCGAGCGGCGCTGGGGCGTGATGTTCCAGGACGGTGCGCTGTTCTCCTCGCTGACCGTGCTCGAAAACATCAAGGTGCCGATGATCGAGCAACAGAAGTTGCCGCTCGACCTGATGGATGAACTGGCCCGGCTCAAGATCGCCCTGGTCGGTTTGCCGGCCGACGCGGCGTACAAGGTGCCGAGCCAGTTGTCCGGCGGCATGCGCAAACGTGCCGGCATTGCGCGCGCCTTGGCGCTGGACCCCGAGATCCTGTTCCTCGATGAACCGACCTCGGGCCTGGACCCGCTCGGTGCAGCGGGTTTCGACGAGCTGATCGTGACCTTGAAGCAGAGTCTCGACCTCACCGTCTTTCTCGTCACCCACGATCTCGATTCGATCTACACCTGCTGCGACCGCGTCGCCGTGCTGGTCGACCGGCACGTGGTTGCGGTCGACACGCCGGCGCGAATCAGTGAGCATCCGCATCCGTGGATACAAGCCTGTTTCCGCGGCCCGCGCGGACGCAATGCCGAACGCGCCCTGACGTTGCGCATGCAAGGAACCTGAATGGAAACGCATGCCAGATTCTTCCTGATCGGACTGTTCTCGCTGGTCGTGACCATCGCGCTGGTGCTGTTCGTGCTGTGGCTCGGCAAACTGCAACTCGATCGCGATTATCAGGAATACGACGTGCGTTTCCATGAATCGGTGACCGGCCTCAGTGTCGGCGGCCTCGTGCAATATCACGGCATCCAGGTCGGCGAAGTGCGTCGGCTCAGCCTCGATGCAAAGGATCCGCGCGAGGTGCGGGTGCGCATTCGCGTCGCGGCGGAGACGCCGATCAAGACCGATACCAAGGCCCAACTCAGTTACACCGGGCTGACCGGCGTCGCGGTGGTCGAGATGTTCGGCGGCACGCCCGAAGCGAAGCTGCTGCGCGAGGTCGACACCCGCCACGCCCCCGAGATCGATACCGTACCCTCGACGCTGAGCCAGCTGATGAGCGGCGGCAGCGGCGCGATGCACAGCGCGCAGGAAGTGATGGCGCGGATCGCTGAAGTGCTGAGTGACGAGAACATCGGTCGCGTCTCGACCTTGCTCGACAATCTCGCGTCGGTCAGCGACGAAGTGAAGACCGATTACCCGGCCTTGCGCGAGGCGCTGGCGGATGCGCGCGAACTGGAGCAACGCCTGGCGTCCGCGGCCAAGCGTGCGGATGCACTGCTGGCGCAGTTGCAGGAAGGTGTCGCCAGCAAGGACGGACAGCCCGGCACGGGTTTGATCGATCAGGCGCGTGAAGCCGTTGCGGAAATCCGCTCCGCCGCGCGCGAGGTCGACGCCTTCGCGCAAACCGGCAAGTCCACCTTCGGCAGCCTTGATACCCAGGCTCGCAACGAGCTCGCGGCGACCTTGCTGTCGCTGCAGCAGGCCAGCGACAACCTGGTGCGCATCACCCAGAAATTCGATCAGGGACCGGCCGATTATGTGCTGGGTGGCGAAACCCTGCCCGTCTATGTGCCGGAGAAGCAAGAATGAACCGCAGCATCGTCCGCAACGTGCTCGTTGCGCCGGTCGTCCTCCTCGGCGGTCTGGCACTGTCGTGCTGCACCCTGATCCAGCGCCCGGAGCCGCTCACGACCCTGCAGCTCACGCTCGCGGATGCCGGTACCGCCTGGCCGGCGACCCTCGCGCCCGGCAAGGTCGATGCCACGTCCGCGCTGCGCAGCAACCGTGTGCTCGTCGTCGACCGCGCCGTGCTCATGCAGCACGACGGTTTGCGCTGGGCCGATACGCCCGCGGTGATGCTGTCGGAACAATTGCGTGTCGCGCACGCCCGCAGCCGGGAGGCCACGGCGGCCGTCGCGGCGATCGATCTGTGGCTGACCGAGTTCAATCTGCGTGTAGAGCCCGATCACTCGAACACGGTCGCGGTCACCGCGCAGGCCAGCTTGCGCTGCATCGGCTCGGATCGCATCCTCACGGTTCCACCGGTATCGGCCAGCGCCGACCCGGCCAGCCACGACCCACAGGCACTGGCCGAAGCATTCGAACGTGCCAGCGCCGACGTCGTCTCGGCACTGCTCACGCAATCAGCGGTACGCGCGGCGGACTGCGCGACGCCTTAGGGCGTCAGCCGTTCTGCGTCGGGGACTGCGGCGCGCCGCCTTCCGGCTTGCCGGTCTCGCCCGCATCATCGGACTTGCCGGTCTTCTTGCGCAGCTTCTCTTCCTTCTTCTTCTTCTGCGCCAGCTCACGCTGTTTCTTTGCAAACGCATAATTCGGTGCGGCCATCGCTGATCCTCTGGTGTGGCGAATTGAAATATGGCCGCAATAGTCCCACGCGCGCGCCGCTGCGCCTACCAAAACTTTCTGAACCCGTCACCGCTCGAAACGGCGCCGCAGGCAGTGCAGCGCCTGACGCGATTCAATGCGCACCTTGGCCCAGCCGATGGTGGCGTTGAGCAGGCGCAGCGACCACGGCCGCAACCTGTAGCTCAGCGTGCGTGTGTAACGCGTGCCTTCGGGCACCGGCGCAAACTCGTAGCGGAGGTGGACCGTGCTGCCGTCGTCCATCGTCGCGGCGGCGATCCAGCACCGTGGCGGATCGGCTTCGAGCACACGCCAGTGCAGTGTCTTGCGGAGGCCGACGCTCTTGATCTGTTCGCGAAAACGGTCGCCGACGCGCATCGACGCCTCGGCATGCGCCTCGGTGCCGAGTGAGGCATGGTGCCATTCGCGCCAGCGGGCGGGTCGGGTCAAATCGTCGTAGACGACCTCGGGCGGCGCGCGCAACACGGTATGTGTGGTGTGCGTGGTCATGACGACTCCGCCCGCCCCTCGACGGTCTCAGGGCGGACGAGGTCTGGCACGCCTATCTGCCCCGGCATCCGCGCACCCGCGTCGATCGGTTCCCAATACAAGGTGCCGAGCAACCAGTCCGTCAGCGGGAAAACCAGGTTGAAGTTGCAGTCGCGCATCAGCCCGCGTCGATGATGCAGTCGATGCAGTTGCGTCATCTGGCGGAGCCAAGGCAGCCGCGTCACGCCATGGTCCGGCGGCAGGTGTTCGATGGCATGGAAGATCTCGTAGGTCAGGTAACCGGCCAGCAAGGTCGCTGCAAACAATGCCCCCGCATCCATGCCGACGACGTGACCGACCACGAGGTAAGCGGGCGCGGCGATGCCAATCGAGAACAGCACGATCAGCCAGGCCGGAAAGAAGATGACGCGCCAGTCGCGGGCCTGTTCGAAGGTCATCCTGGTCTCGACGAAAAAGCTGTGGTGATCGCCGGTGTGGCGTCGGTAGAACAGTCCGCCGAGCCAGGTCTTGTGATGGCCGAAGCCGCGATGCACGGCATATTCGCCGAAGTTGAAGACGACCAGTCCGGCCGGAATCGCGAGCCATTCCCAACCACGGATCGCATCGATGCGCGTGATCAATCCCGCCAGCACCGCGATGCCGTAGGCGAACACGAAGCCGCCGTGCAGCCAGGCGTTGTAGCGGGGGCTGATGTCGGCGCGATAGCGCGATCGAAACGCGTCGGTGTCGTGCGTGGGCATGCGCGGTGCTCCTGCAGGCATGGACGGAGCATGGTCGCGATGGCGCCGGGACGCATTGACGGCAGACGCAATGACATTGACATTTCGCGCCAGCAGGCCTAATCAGGCGACATGCTCGATCCGCGCACCATCGCCAACGCCTATGTGCGGACCCTGCTCGGGGTGATCGAGGCGTGCGGCGTCGCGGCGGATGAGGTGCTGAGCGGCACGCGCGTCGATATCGCGACACTGGATGCCCCGAACGGTCGCGTCGGGGTCGAGGACATGCACCGCATCTGGGCGCGCGGATTGGCGTTGACACGGGATCCGCTGCTCGGACTCAAGGTCGCAGACGCAACCAAACCGACGACCTTCCGCGTGCTCGGCCTGGCGACGATGAGCAGCGCCTCGCTCGCCGATGCGCTTGCGTTGATGCTGCGTTATCACCGACTGGTCAGCGAGTCCGGGGTGATGACCACCGAGACGCATGCGAATGGCGACGTGTCGATCCACTACAGCGCGAAGCTGATGCGCGTGCAGCAGTTTCCGCAGCAGGTCGAGGCCATCGTCGGCGGCATGTGCGTGATGGCGCGCTGGCTGGCGGAACGTCCGCTCGCACCGGTCGCGGTGAGCTTCCGGCATGCGCCGCTCGGCGATGGGTCGGCCTATCGACAACTGTTCGGCTGCGACGTGCAATTCAACGCACCGGCACACACGCTGCGTTTCGCCGCCGCCGATCTGGCCCGCCGCCTGCCGCAGGCCGATGCCGAATTGCACCGCATGCATTGCGATCTGCTCGACCGCCAGCTCGACGGCCTGCCGCAACCGGGCCACGTCACCGCGTTCGCGCAGCAATGGCTACCCGCACAACCAGCCGGTCGCATGCGCATCCCCGATCTCGCCGCCGCCCTCGGCATGAGCGTGCGCGCCGTGCAGCGGCAGTTGCGGCACGAAGGCCAGTCCTGGACCCACCTCGTCGATACCGCCCGCAAACACGCCCTCGAACAACTCCTGGCCCAAGGCCTCACCCTCGAAGCCGCCGCCCAACACCTCGGCTACCACGACGCCAGCAGCCTCAGCCGCGCGGCGAAGCGGTGGTTTGGGAAGACGGCGGGAAAAGTTCGCTCCGAGGCGAAGGACTGACACACCAAAACGTAGGCTGGGTTGAGCGCAGCGAAACCCAGCAATTGCCGTACCCTTCAGCAATGCGAACTTATCGCAGGACCTGGTCCCCAGGCAGCACCTACTTCTTCACCGTCAACGCCGCAAATAGCCGCGACAACGATCTGCTCGTCCGCCATGTCGATGTCCTGCGCGACGCATTCCGCGCCGTACGCGCAAGTCATCCCTTCGAACTGTCCGCCATCGTCGTGCTTCCGGATCATCTGCACTGCGTATGGCGCCTTCCGGAGGGTGACACGAACTACCCAACGCGTTGGCGCCTGATCAAGTCCCGCTTCTCACGCGCGATTCCGGCCAACGAGCATGTTTCGCCAAGTCGCTGGAAGAAGTCGGAGCGTGGGCTGTGGCAGCGAAGGTATTGGGAGCACCTGATCCGCGACGAATTGGATCTGCACCTTCACCTCGACTACATCCACTTCAACCCGGTCAAACACGGATTGGTTTCGCAAGTGCGCGATTGGCCGCATTCGAGTTTTCACCGCTTCGTCGACGCGGGCCACTATGAGGTCGACTGGGGTGCTTCGCAGGAGATCACGAAGTTGTCGTTCGAGTAACCGATGCTGGGTTTCGCTGCGCTCTACCCAGCCTACGGTGCTCGTCGCGCCTCCCGGCATCACTGCAGAACACCGTTAGCGCAACCGCTGATTGATCTTGTCCAGTGCCGCCCTGCCGGGGTTTAGGTCCTTGGCGGTGAGGGTGTTGAGCGGGATGTCGATGGTGTTGAGGTGTTCGTGCAGGTCCTGGGCATCGTTGTCGACGTAGAGCAGGCCGGTGACGACTTCGCCTTCGGCCTGGTGCTTGGTGATGTAGTTCATCGCGCCGATCTTGTTGTGCGGGTCGTAGTCGCGATGCAGCTTGCGCAGCAGCAGCACGGTGCCGTCGTGTTGCTCGACTTCGATGACCTGCCCTTCCGCGTAGTCGACGACAATCTCTTCCCGCGTCGGGATGAAGTCGATCCGGTTCACCGCCTCGTTGTGCTCGCGCACGTAGTCGTAGCTCTTGGTGCTGCCCGGGTGGTTGTTGAACGCGACGCAGGGACTGACGATATCGATGAAGGCCGCGCCCTTGTGCGCGATCGCGGCCTTGATGATCGGCACCAGTTGCTGTTTGTCGCCGGAAAATCCGCGTGCCACGAAACTGGCGCCCATCTGCAGGGCCAGGCTCACGGTGTCGATCGGCGTATCCGAATTGACGACGCCCTTCTTCGACTTCGAACCCTGGTCCGCCGTGGCCGAGAACTGGCCCTTGGTCAGCCCATACACGCCGTTGTTTTCGAGGATGTAGACCATGTTCACGCCGCGACGCATCACGTGCGCGAACTGGCCGATGCCGATCGAGGCGGAATCGCCGTCGCCGGACACGCCCAGATACAGCAGCGCGCGATTTGCCAGATTCGCGCCGGTCAGCACCGAGGGCATGCGCCCGTGCACGGTGTTGAAGCCGTGCGAATTGCCGAGGAAGTAGTCCGGCGTCTTCGACGAGCAGCCGATGCCCGACAGCTTCGCGACGCGATGCGGTTCGACATCCATCTCCCAGCAGGCCTGGATGATGGCCGCCGAGATCGAATCGTGGCCACAGCCCGCGCACAGCGTCGACACGCGTCCTTCGTAGTCGCGGCGGGTACGGCAGACCTTGTTCTGCGCAAGGCTGGGATGATGCAACTTCGGTTTGGCGAGATAAGTCATGCCCGGCTCCCTGCACGCATCTGTTCGGCAATCGCGGCGGTGATGAAACGGGCGGTGATCGGCGTCCCGTCGTAGTGCAGGATCTTCGGCAACCGCTGCGGTGCGATCTCCAGTTCGGTGATCAACATGCCGCGCAATTGCGCATCGCGGTTCTGTTCGACCACGAAGACCTGATCATGCGCGTCGATGAACTCGACCACGCTGTCGGAGAACGGAAACGCCCGCAGCCGCAAGGCATCAAGATGCAGACCCATCGCCTCCAATGCCTCCAGCGCCTCGTGCATCGCCGGACTGGTCGAACCGAAATAGAGCACGCCGAAACGCGTCGGTGCTGCGGCCGGACGAATCACCGGCTGCGGCACCAGCGTCTTCGCGGTATCGAGCTTCTTCAGCAGGCGATGCACGTTGTACAGATAGTCCGGACCGGTTTCGGAGTACTGCGCGTAGGCATTGCGAGTAGTGCCGCGGGTGAAAAAGCCGCCCTTGCTGGGGTGCGTGCCCGGATAGGTGCGGAACGGGATGCCGTCGCCGTCGACGTCGAGATAGCGCCCGAAGTCGCGACCGGCATCGAGTTCCTCGGCCGTCATCACCTTGCCGCGGTCGTATTCGCGCGTGTCGTCCCAGTCGAAGGGTGCGCAAAGGCGCTGGTTCATGCCGATATCGAGGTCGGTCATCACGAACACCGGCGTCTGCAGGCGATCGGCCAGATCCAGGGCCGCGGCGGAATGATCGAAACATTCTTTCGGATCTTCCGGGAACAGCAGGATGTGCTTGGTGTCGCCGTGCGACGCATAGGCACAGGAGACGATGTCGGCCTGTTGCGTGCGCGTCGGCATGCCGGTGGATGGCCCGCCACGTTGCACGTTGATCAGGGTGATCGGGATCTCGGCGAAGTAAGCGAGGCCGAGGAATTCGGTCATCAGCGACACGCCCGGGCCCGATGTGGTCGTGAACGCGCGTGCTCCGTTCCAGCCGGCACCGACGACCATGCCGACCGAGGCGATCTCGTCTTCGGCCTGCACGATCGCGTAGCGGTTCTTGCCGGTCTCCGGATCGACACGCAGCTTCTGGCAGTACGACTGGAAGGCCTCGGCGAGTGAACTCGATGGCGTGATCGGATACCAGGCGCACACGGTGGCACCGCCGTAGACGCAGCCCAGCGCAGCGGCGCTATTGCCATCGACGAAGATGCGGTCGCCGACCTGGTTCGCGCGCTTCACGTTCAGCCCGATGCGACCGATATGTTTCGTTGCGTAGTCGCGGCCGAGATGCAACGCCTGCACATTCGAGTCGAGCAGTTTTTCCTTGCCTTTGTATTGTTCGGTGAACAACTGCTCGATCACCGCCGGTTCCATGTCCAGCATCACCGACAAGGCGCCGACGTAGAGGATGTTCTTGAATAGCTGCCGTTGCCGCGCATCGGAATAGGTGGCGTTGCAGATCTCGGTCAGCGGCATGCCGATGACGGTAATGTCGCTGCGGAAACGCGAGGCCGGCAAGGGCTTGCTGCTGTCATAGAACAGATAGCCGCCGGGTTCGATCTCCTTGAGGTCGCTGTTCCAGGTCTGCGGATTCATCGCGACCATCAGGTCGACACCGCCGCGTCGACCCAGCCAGCCGGCCTCGGTGACGCGGATTTCATACCAGGTCGGCAAGCCCTGGATGTTCGACGGGAAGATGTTGCGCGGGCTGACCGGCACGCCCATGCGCAGGATCGCCTTCGCGAACAGTTCGTTGGCGGAGGCCGAACCCGAGCCGTTGACGTTCGCGAACTTGACGACGAAGTCGTTGGTCGCGGTGAGGGATTGAGGTTTCAATTGTGCGTTCATGCCGCCGCTCCGAGCTTGGCCTTGCTGCGACATCCGGGCCCGGCCTTGGTGGTCTCGAGCAAAAATTTCTGCATGTCCCAGGCACCGGTCGGGCAACGTTCGGCACAGAGTCCGCAATGCAGACACACGTCCTCGTCCTTGACCATGACCCTCCCGGTCTTGACGTTGTCGGACACGTACAAGTCCTGGGTCAGGTTCAGCGCCGGCGCGGTCAGGCGCTTGCGCAACTCCGGCTCGTCGGCATTGAAAGTGAAACTGATGCTGTCCATCGGGCAGATGTCGACGCAGGCATCGCACTCGATGCAGGCGTCCTTGATGAACACGGTTTGCACGTCGCAGTTGAGGCAACGTGCCGCTTCCTTGCAGGCGGTCTGCGCGTCGAAGCCGAGTTCGACTTCGACCTTGATGCTCTTCAGCGTCAGTTCCTTCGGCGCCCACGGCACGACGTAGCGTTCGTCGCGGGTGATCTCGTTGTCGTAGCTCCACTCGTGGATGCCCATCTTCTGCGAGGCCAGGTTGACCATCGGCGGCGGCCGTTCATTGACGTCCTCGCCTTGCAGGAACTTGTCGATCGAGACGGCGGCCTCGTGACCGTGCGCCACCGCCCAGATGATGTTCTTCGGCCCGAATGCGGCATCGCCCCCGAAAAAAACCTGCTTGACCGTCGACTGCAGCGAGTCCTTGTCGAGTACCGGCAGGCCCCACTGATCGAACTCAAGCCCGATGTCGCGCTCGATCCACGGGAACGCGTTCTCCTGCCCGACTGCAATCAAAACGTCGTCGCAGTCGACCCGCACGTCCGGCTCCCCGGTCGGCACCAAGGTACGCCGGCCCTTGGCATCGAACTCGGCGCGCACGATCTCGAAGGTCATCGCGACCAGCTTGCCGTTCTCGTGCTCGAAGGTCTTGGGGACGTGATAGTTCAGGAACGGGATGCCTTCGTGCTGCGCATCCTCCTTTTCCCAGGGCGAGGCCTTCATTTCCTCGTAGCCGGAACGCACGATCACCTTGACGTCGTCGCCCCCGAGCCGACGCGCGGAGCGGCAGCAGTCCATCGCGGTATTGCCGCCACCGAGCACGATCACCCGGCGACCGATCCGTTCGATGTGCTGGAACGAGACCGAGGCCAGCCAGTCGATGCCGAGATGGATGTTGGCCGCTGCTTCCTTGCGGCCGGGCAAGTCCAGATCGCGGCCGCGTGGCGCACCGGAACCGACGAAGATCGCGTCCCAGCCCTGCCCGATCAGTTCCTTCAGCGAATCGATGCGGGTGCCACCGCGCAATTCGACACCGAGGTCGAGGATGAAATCGCATTCCTCGTCGATCACCGATTCCGGCAACCGGAAGCGCGGCACCTGGGTACGCATGAAACCGCCGGCCTTCGGGTCGGCATCGAAGACGGTGACCGCATAACCTTCGAGTGCGAGATCGCGCGCCACCGTCATCGATGCAGGACCGGCGCCGATGCAGGCGACACGCTTGCCATTGCGCGCCTTCGCCTTGGGCATCTGCGCGCTGATATCGCCCTTGTGGTCGGCGGCGACGCGCTTGAGTCGGCAGATCGCGACCGGTTCAGGCTTCTCGCCATTGCCCTCCTCGACCCGCCCGCGTCGGCAGGCCGGTTCGCACGGACGATCGCAGGTGCGGCCGAGCACGCCCGGGAACACGTTCGACCACCAGTTCACCATGTAGGCGGCGTCATGCTTGCCGGCGGCGATCAGGCGGATGTATTCGGGCACCGGCGTATGCGCCGGGCAAGCCCATTGGCAGTCGACCACCTTGTGGAAATAGTCGGGCTTGCGGATATCGGTCGGACGCATGCTTCTCCCCATCAGACGACAGACGAACGCAACACGGAAGCGACAGCAACAACGATTCGAGTCTAGCCCGAAAGCGCTCTCCGGCAACCGCTATTCAGGATCGGACTGGCGCCGCAGTCGCGGTGAGTGTCGAGCCCCACGTACCCAATGCGTCACCGACGACGTAGTGCACGCCATCTCGAAACAATTCGACCAGCGGCGAGGGCTCGTCGACGCCGCACATGACCACGAGTTTGCCGTGCTTCAGCGACTCTGCGACCAGACGGGCACGCGACTCACGCCAGCCCTGCAACGTCGTGTCCCAGTCAATCAGATTCGCATAGACACTTGGCAGACGGCACAAGCGTTGCTGGTCGCGACCGAAATCGCTGAAGCCGGACAGACACAGGCGTACACCCGTCGTCTGGATCAACTCCAGGGCACGGCTCGCACGCGGCACATCCTCGACCAGTTGCCCAGCATTGAACACCAGCGCCAACGCGTCCGCATCACATTGCAGGCCGTGCAGGTCGGCACCCAGCCACTGCGGGAACGCAGGGTCGAACAGGCTATCGATACTCATTGGCAGCAGCAGCCTAAGTTCTGGCTGGGCACCCAACTCCAGGCAGGCCCGCTGACCGAGCGCATGGACCTGCCAGCGATCGACGGCACGCGTCACGTTCAATGTTCTCGCGATCGGCAGAAACGTGTCGCGCTCGATACGCAGGGCTTGAGAAGCCTTCGGTGCGACCAGCGCGAAATCGGCGAGATATTGGCTGCTCAACTGTCCACGCAAGGGCAATAGAGCGCGGAACCGGAATTGCGTCGTGTCGGCAATCAGCGGCCGCCGGAGGATCGCATGCGCGAGCCGCACCTCCGGCGTGACCTGATCATCGTCGCTAGTCCGCGTCATCCATTCGCTACGACCGCCGCCCTGCTCATGCGCGACTTGTAAGGCATCGCCGACGCCGCTGATCAAATCATCGACCTTCACACCCGGCGTGTCTGCACGCGCACCACCCAAGGAAAAACTCATGCGCACCGCCGCATCGACCGACAACCAACCACGTCCGGACAGCCGCGCACGCAGATTTTCCGCAGCAATGCGCAAGGCGCCCTCGCTCGACACCGGTAACAGCAACACGAAACTGAATTCACCAAGGGCGCAGACGCCGGACTTCAACGCCGGCTCGCTGGCGATGGTCGTGCCAATCTGCTGGGCGAGATCACCGGTTCGCACGAAGCCAAGCCGCTTTGCCAGCGTCGGTACGTCATCGACACTGAGCATGATCAGTCCGACGCAGTCGCCCAATTCGCCGCGACGGGCACGTTCGATCTCGTGGACCAATGTGGCGCGGTCGATCCGGCCGGAACGCGAATCGACCGCCGAATCCAGTGGCAGGCCAGTCGCGGCAAGCTTGCGTGCCCGACCCATGCGACTTGTGACCGATGACAGCAGGTGCCTCGGTTTCATCGGCTTCGCGAGAAAATCATCGCCGCCCATCCGGATGGCGTCGAAGCGCTTGTCGATGTCTTCCTCGCCGGACATGAAAACGATCGGAGTCAACACCATGTCGGGTCGCTCGCGGATCAGTTGCGCGACTTCGATACCGTTCATGTCCGGCAGGTACAGGTCCAGCAGGACGAGATCCGGTTTGTAGGCGCCGATCGCATCGAGTCCGTCACGCGCGCAGTGTTCGATCCGCGCGGAGATGCCCCTGTGGGCCAACACATTTGAGCAGAACATCGCCATCGAGGCATCGTCGTCGATGATCAGTACGCGCGCGTCTTCGCGCCGCTGGCGCAGGAAGAGGCCCATTAGCCGTTCCACGGCACGCAATGCGTCTGCACCTTCCAGCACGTCATCGGCGCCATTGCGTTGCGCGAACAGGCGCTGACGCACATCCGAGCCATCACACAACGCGAGCACCGGCGGCCGTCGCCGCTCGGGTCCGCCGGCACGCTCGGCTGCTTCAACCATGCGTGCCATACCCGGCGTAAATCCTTCGTCGACGATCAGCGCATGTGGCGGCAGGCTGCGTGCCTCGGCGATGGCCCGATTCAGATCGCTGAAACTGCGAGTGACGAAGCGCTCATGCGCAAGTTGCTGCATCAGTCCGGGCAACTCACGGTCGTCGGCGCGCAGGTAGTACACGATGCGATGCTGGCTCGCCTTTGCAGCCGGGACCGGCGTTCCGCTGGGCGTCGCTGCACCGGACACCGCAGCGAGGCGCTCCAACAATCCACGCGCCCGCTCCCGCTGAACAGGATTCGCGACATTACCGGACTCGACCAGAGCCGAGAGATATACCGCGAGTTCGAGCGCCGCACCGGACATCGCGTTCGCGTCGGGCAAGTCGGCTGCGGCGGCGAGATTGTCGACCTGCTCATACAGCTGTGCGATCTCGACCACCGGCCAGGCATCGACCAGAACCAATCCCCTTGTCGCGAGTTCTCGCGCGTGTGATGTCAACTTTCGCAATGCTGCCGATGTCGAACGTTCGTTCATCGATCGAATCTCGCCGGGCGCAAGGATTACGTCAAGCATGATTTAGGTTGAAGGCGCACCTGAATGCATCGACCCGCCGCGAGGCAGCCGCTAAGCTCCCAAGTCCGTCCGCGGTGCCCGCTGTGTCCGATTCCTCGCTACTGCAACGAAACACCCTGACGCCAACGACGTTGAATGCCGAAGTGCGTGCGGCGCTGGAGCAGGGTTTTCCGCTGTTCTGGATCGAGGGAGAGATCTCCAACTTCCTCAAGGCGAAGTCCGGGCATCTGTATTTTTCGTTGAAGGACAGCGCTGCCCAAGTGCGTTGCGCAATGTGGCGGCCGCGCGCGATGCTGCTGCGCTTCGCACCCGCCGACGGCCAGCACGTGCTGGCGCGGGCACGCGTCACGCTGTACGAACCACGTGGCGAATTCCAGCTGCAGGTCGAGCACCTGGAACCCGCCGGACAAGGTGCGTTGCAGCGCGCCTTCGAGGCGCTGAAGGCGCGACTGGCCGGCGAAGGCCTGTTCGACGCCGGTCGCAAGCGCGGCCTGCCGGCCTTTCCGCGCCGCATCGCCATCGTCAGTTCGGCCAGCGGCGCCGCCATTCGCGACGTCGTCAGCGTGCTCTCGCGACGTTTCCCTTTGCTTGAGGCCGACCTGTTCCCGAGTCTGGTGCAAGGTGCCGAAGCGCCGGTGCAGCTGCGACTGCAGCTGGACCGGATCGCCGCCCTGGGTCGCCATGATCTGGTCCTGCTCACGCGGGGTGGCGGCTCGATCGAAGACCTGTTCGCGTTCAACGATGAGGCGCTGGCGCGTCGAATCGCGACGATGCCCATGCCGCTGGTATCGGCGGTCGGGCACGAGGTTGACTTCACCATCGCCGATTTCGTCGCGGACTTGCGCGCTCCGACACCTTCCGCTGCAGCGGAACTGATCGCGCCGTCCAGCGATGCGTTGCGGGATCGCCTCGATGCGCTGCAACGTCGACTGCAGCGTGCGGTCGGTCATCGACTCGATCGCGATGGCCAGCGGGTCGACCGTCTGCTGCTGCGACTGCAGGCGCGGCATCCGCTCGCGCATCTGGACCGGCTCGGCGATCGACTGCGCAGCAGTCATGCGCGTCTGGTCCGGCTGCCCGCGCCGCTGCTCGCGCAACGACGGCAGCGCCTGGCGCAGCTGCATCTGCGCCTGCAACGGGCGGCGGCGCTGGAGCGCATCGCCCTGCTGGGTCGGCGTGCCGAGCATGCCCGCCATCGCTTGCAAGCGGCCTGCGTGCGCGGCATTCAGCATCAGGTGACGCACCTGGCCGGTCTTGCCCGCTCGCTCAACGCCCTCAGCCCGCTGTCGACGCTGGAACGCGGCTATGCCATTGCCTTCGACGGCGACGGCCGCGTCGTGCGGTCGGTGGCGCCAGTCGGCGTCGGCGATGGGTTGCGTGTCCGACTGCATGATGGAGAGGTCAACGTATCCGTGCGATCGACCCGGCGGGACGCGACACCGTCCTGACCCTGCCATCGGTTGGGGTTCCTTACCGTGGATTCAGCCTGATTTGGTGTTATGGTTAGCTACATCACCATTCATCTTCAGGGGCATCTCATGAGTGCGGTTCTACCCTCCGATTCAATCGAAGTCGCGACTCGAACATCGCCGCCCACATCGCTGACTCCATTGGCTTTTTCTGAACGGATCGCGGTCATGGATGTGCTCCGCGGCTTCGCGCTGATCGGCATCCTGATGATGAACATCGAGTGGTTCAACCGCCCGATCGTCTTCCTCGGCCAGTTCGACCGCAGCCTGCTCGGCTACGACTACATGGCCGAATGGTTCGTGAAAGTGCTGGTCGAGGGCAAGTTCTACAAGCTGTTCTCGTTGCTGTTCGGGATGGGCTTTGCGGTCATGCTGACGCGAGCGCAGCAGAAAGAGTTGCCGTTCGTCGCGATGTTCTCGCGGCGCATGCTTGCGCTGTTCGTGATCGGCCTGCTGCATGCGAGCCTGCTGTGGACCGGCGACATCCTGCGCGACTACGCGATTACCGGCATGCTGCTGCTCGGTTACGTCGTGCTGCTGCGCAAGCCGAGAATGCATCGGGTCAGTACGCCGGGCGCGACACTGAAGTTCAGCCTCGGCCTGATGTCGATCCCGTTCGTGTTCATGATGAGCTTCGGGTCGTATTACGCGATGACCCATGACACGGCGAAGATGCAGCAGCAGTGGCAGGAACGCCTCGCGACCGAAAAGTCGGCCGATGCAATCGTCGCGAAGGCGAAGGTCGACGGTGTCGATCTGACCGCGAACAAGGACAAGGACAAGGACAAGGAAGACGAGGACGTCGACACCGATGCGATGACGTCCGCCGAACGGGTGAAATATCTCGCACAGGAGCGCGCCGAATCGAAGGCCGAACGCAACAAGAACGAGCAAAAAGAGATCGCCGCATTCACGCAACCGGACTTCTGGGTCGCATCGGCCTATCGCACCGGCGAGTCGATCGAAGAACTGAAAGACGCCTTGTTCGCGTCATTCTTCGCCCTGCTGCCGCTGTTCCTGGTCGGCTACTGGCTGGTGTGGACCGGCAAGCTGCGCCACATCGACCAGCACATGAGCCTGTTTCGCACGATGGCCTGGGTCGGCGTGCCGGTCGGCTTCGCGATCAATGCCGCGGTGGTCACGATCCAGGCGCACCCGGCGAGCAAGGACGTGATGATGATCGGCAATGCCGCCGGCGGCCTGTTCCAGTTCGGCCAGATCGTGCTGTGCGCAGGCTACCTTGGCCTGTTCGTCTGCCTGATGCAGTCGCGCATCGGGCGTCGCCTGGTCGGCTGGCTGGCTCCCCTCGGCCGCATGGCGCTGAGCAACTACCTAACGCATTCGCTGGTGCTTTCCCTGTTGTTCTATGGCTACGGCTTCGGCCAGTTCGGACAGATCAGCCGCGGCCCGCAGATGCTGATCGTGGCCGCGATCATCGCCGCGCAGTGGCTGTTCAGCACGCTGTGGCTGCGCCACTTCCGCTACGGCCCGATGGAATGGGTCTGGCGCAGCATCACCTACTGGAAGGTGCAGCCGCTGCGTCTCGACCGCGAGCGTCCGTTGGCGGCGGTGCAGGAAGCATGATCCCGAGCGCCCTCCGGACCACGGTCAAACCGGATGAATCCACTCCGCCGCGCCGTCGGCGTAGTGTTCGTGTTTCCAGATCGGCACGCGGGACTTGATCTCGTCGATGACGTGGCGGCACGCGGCGAACGCCGCGTCGCGATGCGCAGCGGATACCCCGACATACACGGCGATGTCGCCGATGCCGAGCAGGCCGACCCGGTGTTCGGCGACGATACGACGCACCGCGAACTTCGTCAGGGTCTCCTCGACGATGGCCTGACCTTCGCGCTCGGCCAGTTCCGCATAAGCTTCGTAACGCAGTTCGGACACGGCGCGACCGCCATGGTGGTCGCGCACGACGCCATCGAAGCCGACCACGGCGCCGCAGTGCGGATCATCCAGCGCACGCCGCAGCGCAGCGACGTCGATGCCGTGATCGCTGAGACGGAAGAACGAGATCGAAGGGGCGTCCATCATCAGCCTCCCGATACCGGCGGCAGGAACACGACTTCGTCACCATCGTGCAGGGCTTGCGTCCACGGCACGAATGCACCGTTCACCGCCAGACGCACCCGCGACTGCGGCATCGAGAATCCGTGCTGCCGTGCCAGGCGGGAGTACAGCGAGACCGCGTCCCCGTCGTGTACGATGGTCTCGGCATCGCATCCGGCCGCGTCGCGCAAACTGGCAAAGTAGCGCACATGCAAGTGCATCAGTCGGCGCCGCGATGGTCGAAATTGTCGCGCCCGCCGGACTTCGCGACCACCACGACGTCCTCGATGCGGATCGCGTGCGACAGCGCCTTGCACATGTCGTAAACGGTCGCCGCCGCGATCTGCACGCCGACCAGCGCTTCCATCTCGACGCCGGTCTTTGCAACCGCCGCGACCGTGCAGCGCAGCCGCAGGCGCACGGCATCCATCCAGTCGCATTCGAAGCCGATCTTCTCGACCGGCAGCGGATGACAGAACGGCACCAGCTCGTGCGTGCGCTTGACCGCCAAGGTGCCGGCGACGACCGCGGTATCCAGTACCGCGCCCTTGGCCGACCGCATGGCCTGCGCCCGCAGGGATTCGGCGACTTCAGCCGGGAACACGACGCTGGCCTCGGCGCAAGCCTCGCGCCGCGTCACCGCCTTGGCACCGACATCGACCATGCGCGGCCGTCCCTCGGCATCGACATGGCTCAGCGTATGCGACGACATTCAACCTCCCATCCGGAACATTTCGACGCGCCCCGCGGCTTCACGCTCTCGCTCGGCACGCAGTTCGCTGTAGCGATCGGCCCGACTCGACCAGCGCGCCGCAATCGCCTGCCGGAGCGCGTCGTCGTCACCGTCCAGCAGCGGGCGCAACGGCACGCCGCGCGCCGCGAACAGGCAGGTGAACAACTCGCCATCGGCGGAAATGCGCGCGCGCGTGCAGTCGCCGCAGAACGGTGCACTGACCGAGGAAATGAAGCCGACTTCGCCCTGCCCGTCCTCGAAACGATAGCGCTCGGCGACCTCGCCACGCTGTGCCCGCCCGATCGGCGTCATCGGCCAGCGCGTCTCGATCCGGCGCAAGAGTTCGGCGCTGTCGACGACTTCGACTCGCGACCAGCGGTTGCAAGTACCGACATCCATGTATTCGATGAAGCGCAGCACATGTGGCGTGCCACGGAATCGTTCGACCAGGGGCAGCACTTCGTCTTCGTTGATGCCGCGCTGGACCACGCAATTGAACTTGATGCGCGTGAACCCTGCATCTTCCGCGGAAGCGACGCCGTCCAGCACGGCTTGGACATCGCCCTGCCCGCCACTCATGCGCAGGAACACGGCCGGATCGAGCGCATCGAGACTGATGGTCAGGCGATGCAGTCCGGCCTTGCGCAGCGCGTGGGCATGACGCGGCAGCAGCACCGCATTCGTGGTCAGTGCAAGGTCCTCGACGCCGTCGATGCGCGCCAGACGTTCGACGATGTCGCACAACTCGGCGCGCAGCAGCGGCTCGCCACCGGTCAGGCGCAATTTGCGCACGCCCAGCGCGACGAAGACGCGCGCGATGCGCTCGATCTCTTCCGGCGCCAGCCAGTCGCCCTTCGGCATGAAGGCCGAAGGTCCGCCGAAGCGCTCGACCGGCATGCAGTAAGGACAGCGGAAATTGCAGCGGTCGATCACCGAGATGCGCAGATCGCGCAACGGGCGTGCGCGCTGATCGAGCAGCGGCGGGCTCATCGCACGCGTCCGCCATGCCGGTTCAGGGTCGCGGCCTGCATCGCGTCCAGTGCCGGCGCGAGTGCATGCGCCTCTCCGGCGATCGCCACCCTCAATCCGGCACGTTCGAACACTTCGCGATCGGCCGTCGTGGCGTAGTGATAGACGATCATGCGTTCGCGTGTCTCGGGTGTGTAGTCGCGCATCAGATCATCCAGACCGGTGTGCGACGGATTGCCTTGCAGGCCGCAGTCATGCGCGATCAGTTCGGCGCCGTCCGCATGATGGGCGATCACTTCCGGAATCGGCCGCGTGTCGCCGGTGAACAGGAAGCTGCCGCGCAACGCGATGCCGAACGCCGAATGCGGCAAGTGGTGGCGCACGGCGAACACGTCGAACCAGTAGCCGGCGTGCCAGAAGCCGCGATCGACCGGCACCAGCTGGAAGGCGTCCCAGAAATTCGCACCACCTTCGGCCAGCGGGCTCGGATAGTTGGCGATGCGATGCTGCAGTACCGGGACCAGATCGGCCGCGACGAAGAGTTTCACGCGCCCGCGTCGCGCCACATCGAAATAGGTGCGATAGAACAGACGCTCCAGGCCACCGATGTGGTCGAAATGCGCATGGGTGATGAACACCGCGTCGGGCACGGCGCGATAGCGTTCGAGATAATGCGTCAGGGCTTCCTGGCCACAATCGACCAGCAGGAGCGGTGCACCCTCGCGCTCCAGCACGACGGCGGCGGAACCGAGCTCCACCGCCTGCGCATTGCCGACTCCGAGAAAGCGCAGCGCCAGGCTGCCGTCCGTATCCATGCGCGCAGTTTAGCGGGCCGAAGCCGCGTGCATGGCGGCTTCGTAGGCGCGATGGCATCGCTTCCACGCTGCGCCGGAAACGAGCTGGCCGTGCCCGAGCTTGTGCAAGGAACGCGCAAGTCGGTTCAGGTTGCCCTGCAATGCGCTGGCAAACGGGGCAAGAACACGAGCGCGATCGAAATCGATCAGGACTGCCCGCTCATCACGGTCGAACAGGACGTTGTGCGCATTCAGATCGGCATGCCACAGCCCGATCGCGTGGAAACGCGCGATCAGGGTCCCCAGCGCACTCCAGTCGACGCGCGCCGCGGCGACCGGATCGTCCAGCCGTTCCGCCAAGGTGTGTGCGCCCTTGATCTCGCGTGTGGCCAGGTCGGCACGGTAGCCGAGCCCGCTGCGCTGGAAGCGGGCAGCGACGACCTCGGGCACCGGCAAACCGGCATCGTGAAGTTGCCGGGTGATGCGGAATTCCCGGAACGGTCGCGTCGATTCGGCACCGGTCCAGACGAACCAGTCGCGACTCAGGCGAGCGATCGCGCCACCGCGCCGATAATGGCGAATGACGATCCGACCGATCGCTGCGTCCACGATGCGAATGGCGCCGCGTCCGCGACCATCGCGCTGCTCGCCCAAGGCATCGAACAAGGCCGTTGCCGCCGCATGATCCAACCGGGCATCGTGGATCACGCCGCTTCGGGCATCGACATGCACCAGTGCAGCAACAGCATCTGCGGGGCCCGTGGCATCATTCATGGCCGCAGTGTAACCAAGCCCAGACCGTGAACGCAGCCGTCGATTCGATCTGCATCTTCCGACTTTCCGCCCTCGGCGATGTCACCCACATGCTGCCGCTGGTGCAGCGCATTCGCCTGCATTCGCCACAGTCGCGCATCACCTGGATCATCGGCAGGTTCGAGGCCAAACTCGTGGGCGACTTGCCCGGCATCGAGTTCATCACGGTCGACAAGAAGCAAGGTCTGGCCGCCGTTTGGCGCGATCTGCGCGCATCGTTGCAGGGGCGCCGTTTCGATGCGCTGCTGCTGTGTCAGCTGGCCGCGCGCGCCAACCTGCTCAGCACCGCGATCCGCGCCAGTCGTCGCATCGGCCATGACTGGGCAAAGTCGAAGGAAGGCCACAGCCTGTTCATCAACGAGCGCATCACGCCTGCAGCCGGCCGCCATGTGCTCGATACCTTGTACCGATTCGGCGACGCGCTGGGTCTGCCGGATGCCGTGAAGCGCTGGGAGATTCCGCTCTCGGCCGCCGACGAGGCGTTTGCGGAGCGGCATCTGCCCGGACATCAACCCAGCCTGATCATCAGCCCCTGTTCCAGCCATGTGCTGCGCAACTGGTCGGTCACGGGCTATGCCCGTGTCGCCGAGCACGCGGTGCGTCGCCATGGCCTGAGGGTGATGCTGTGCGGCGGGCCAAGTGCACTTGAGCGCGAGACCGGTGCGGCGATCGAACGCGAATGCGCGGTACCGACCCTGAACCTGATCGGCCAGGACACGCTGAAACAGGCCTGCGCACTGATGAAACGCGCCACCGCCGTGCTGACGCCCGACGCCGGACCGATGCATATCGCCAATGCCATGGGCACGAAGGTGCTCGGCTTGCATGCCGCTACCGACAGTACCCGCAGCGGTCCGTATTCCGATTTGCGCTGGACCGTCGATCGCTACGATGCGGCGGCCCGCAAATACTTGAACAAGGCAGGCCCCGACGTGCGCTGGGGCAAGCGCATCGAGTTTCCGGGCGTGATGGACTTGATCAGCGCGGAAACCGTGATCGAACGGCTGGACGCGTTGATGGACTGGCGTCAAGCCGAAGGTTTGACGCGGTAGTCCTGATAGCTCTTTTCCTCGACCAGGGCCGAACCGAGCTGGATGTTGATGTCGCGCTTCACGCGTGCACGCTCGTCGTTCTCGAAATAGACCGCTCGTGCCAGGCGGATGAATTCGGCGTCGAATTCCTGCTTCGATTCCTTGATGCGGATGTCGTCTTCGATGACCCAGAGCCGCTCATTGACGGCCTTGAGCGCGGCGAGCAGGTCGGCGATATCGATCGTCGCCTGCGCCGACCGACCCCAGATGCCGCGCAATTCGTCCAGTTCGCGGCGCACATTGGCGAGCTTGACCGGATCGCTCATGCGCTCCGACTTGATCTCGAGGATCGCGACCTTGTCGAGCAACTCGCCGAAGGACACCGGGACATGGATCAGGCTCATCGTGAATGCTCCAAACGACTGGCGCACCGCGACGTCGAATCCGGCCGCGCCATAAAAAAAGGGTTGTCTCGGAATGCCCGAATCCGTATGATTCGCGCCCTTCGCAGCCACGACCCGCTGCGTGCATCATCCGGAGGGTGGCAGAGTGGTCGATTGTACCTGATTCGAAATCAGGCGTGCCTTTGCGGGCACCGAGGGTTCGAATCCCTCCTCCTCCGCCAGTACGATCAAAGCGCCCCTCATGGGGCGTTTTGTTTTTCTGCATCCGGCGGGTCTGGAGGTGACTGATGAAACATTCGTTGCGCGTCGGGCTATGGGTCCTCAGCGCGCTGCTGGCTGACGGTGCAGTCGCACAGACGTTGCACTTTGCCGGGATCGACGTTCACGGCAGTTCGGTTCCGGTCGCGACCTTGTTGCGCGGTGTCACCATGCCGAAGGTCGGGCAAGCCATCGCTCCGGACTCGGGCGTGCCCGACGCCGTCTGCAGCCGGGTTCGAGAGCAACTGGACGGTGAGCGCTTCCTCTCCGTGAACTGCATCGCCGTCGGTGATCCGGGGGGTACAGTTCATCTCGTGATCGACGTGGTCGAACCCGCGGATGCCGAACGCATCAGCTATCCGGCGATCCAGTACGTCGATCACCTCCGACTGTCGGAACGCGGCGGTGAACGCCGCAGCGAGGAATTGATCGCCTGCGCTCGCGGCTGCAGCCAGGCCGCGGACCGCGCCGATTCGCTGGACTTCCTGGATCGCCTCGACTGGGGCAAGACGAGCTGCCGCGCGGCATTGCAGGCGCTTGATGATCGTGACTGGACGGTGCGCCACCAGGCGGCGAGGCTGCTGAAACGGCATCTCGACGCATGCGTCGACGCACTCGGACGGGCGCGCATCGTCGATGCGGTGTTGCGGCAACTCACCCGACCGACGCATGTCGACCGCGCACGGGCGATGGCCACCCTCGATCCACTGGTGCGGCGCGGGTTCGATATCGACGCCGGGCGTCAAGCACGCATCGTCACCGCGTTGGAAACCTTGGCCCGCGTCAGCCACCTGCCGGACGTGGGCGGCACGGCGTCGGCCTTGCTTGAACACCTGCGCCGTCCGGCCAAGCCCGGCGATGCGGATCTGGAACGTTGATCGGCTCAGGTCTCGAATCGTGCGAGGGCCACGTCGACGGCATCGGCGATGAGTTTCAGGAAGATTGTGCCCATGCCCGGGTGAAAGCGGTTCGGATCATGCGAACCGATCGCGAGCAGGCCGCGATTCCGGATCGGGATCAGCACGGCCGAGCGCACCTGCAGGGCGTGTTGACCGAACAGGAACTCGATCTTGTCGGCGTTGATGCGCCCGCACAGCGGTTCGCCCTTGCCGAAGAACTCGGCGAATAGGCCCCATTCGCCGGCATCACGCGCTGCGACGCGCAGCCAGTCGGGCTGGAATCCGTCGACCGGACGAAACAGCGCCATGCGCACGAAGTCGGTATGGAAATCCTCGGTCAAGGTGGCGACCACGCGCGACAGCGTGTCGCCGAGCGAGCCCGCCCGCATCAGCGACAGCGTGAAGCCGTGCACGCGCGCCATCAACTGCTCGTTTTCCTGCGCGACCTCGATCAGTTCCTGCAGGCGCCGGGTCAATGCACGCGTCTTGTCGCGCAACACGTCGAGCTGGTAGCTCGCCAGCGACGTGCTCGCACCCTGCTCGCGCGGCAGTTTCAGGTTCATCGCCAGATCGGGAAAGTCGACCAGGAATTCGGGATGGCGGCGCAGGAAGCCGGCCACGTCATTGGCGTCGATCTCGCGACGCGGGTTCAGATCACTCATCGTTCCACTCACCTTCAAATACGATCGTTGCCGGGCCGGTCATCCATACCGGATGGCCGGCGCCGGACCAGGAAATCTGCAGATCACCCCCCGGCAGGGTCACCCGCACGTCGGCATCGACACGGCCCCAGGTGCGCAGCACGGCCACCGCCGCACACGCCCCGCTGCCACAGGCCAGGGTCTCGCCCACGCCGCGCTCGAATACCCGAAGGCGCACATGACCGCGGTCCACGACCTGCGCGAAACCCACGTTCACGCGGTCCGGAAATACCTCGTGGGTTTCGATACGTGCACCGAGTGCGGCAACCGGCGCGGCAGCCACATCATCGACCTCGATCACCGCGTGCGGATTGCCCATCGACAGCGCGCCGAAATCGATGCGTTGTCCATCCAGGTCCAGGGAATACCGCGGCTGGGACGTTGCAATCGCCAGCGGGACATCGGCTGCCGCGAACTTCGGCACGCCCATGTCGACTCGAATTCGGCCGTCCTCGAGCAGGTCGGCCATGACCGGACCGGACGGCCCGATCAGACGGATGCCCTGCCCTCGCACCAGACCTCGCTCGGCTAGCCAGCGCACGACACAGCGCAAGCCGTTCCCGCACTGGCCAGCAACCGATCCATCGGCATTGTAGATGCCGTATCGGAATGCTGCGGCCGCGTCGTCGCTGCGCTCGATTGTCATCACCTGATCGCAGCCGACGCCGACATGACGATCCGCCAACCGACGTGCCAGTTCCGCGGACATCGGTGCGGTGGCAGCGCGACGATCGAGCACGACGAAGTCGTTGCCGATGCCATGCATCTTAGTGAACCGGAGGCTCATTGTGCAGCGGCTGCCTTCGGCTCGGGTTCCGGCCGCACCAGATCGCCCTTCTGGCCACATGCAGCCAAAGTTAGGCACAGCACGATCAGGGCGAACAGATCTCTAGTGCGCATGCTTGGCCTCGAAACCGTCCGCCGCAGCAGGTTCGTCCGCGTTGCCCTCGAAGCCATCGCTTGCGGCGGTCTCGACCGGGATGCCGAGTTGGTCGAGGAAGAAGGCATAGGCCAGCGCGACCTCTTCAAGGCGCCGGAAGCGCCCGGACTTGCCGCCATGGCCCGCTTCCATGTTGGTCTTCAGCAGCAGCGGTGACGTACCGGTCTTGGTCGCACGCAGCTTCGCCACCCACTTGGCCGGTTCGAAATACTGCACCTGACTGTCGTACAGACCGGTCGTCACCAGCATCGCCGGATAGTCCTGGGCCGTCACGTTGTCGTAGGGCGAATACGACAGCATGTAGTCGTAGAACACTTTCTGCTTGGGATTGCCCCATTCGTCGAATTCGTTGGTCGTCAACGGAATCGACTCATCGAGCATGGTCGTGACGACATCGACGAAGGGCACGTCGGCGACGATGGCGCGATACCGGTCGGGTGCCATGTTCGCGATCGCACCCATCAACAGGCCGCCGGCGCTGCCGCCCTGCGCGACGACACGGTCCTTCGCGGCATAGCCTTCGCGCACGAGGAAATCGGTGACATCGATGAAATCGGTGAAGGTGTTCTTCTTCTGCAACTGGCGGCCTGACTCGTACCAGTGACGCCCCATTTCTTCGCCGCCACGAATATGCGCCAGCGCATAGACCACGCCACGATCGACCAGGGACAGGATCTTGTCGCTGAAGCCCGGGCTCATCGATGCGCCATACGAGCCGTAGCCATACTGGTAGAGCGCGGCCGTGCCGTCACGCCGCAAACCCTTGCGATACAGCAGGGTCACCGGCACCTGCGCACCGTCACGCGCGGTGGCGAAGCGGAACTCGGTGACATAGTTCGCGCGGTCGAACCCACCGAGCACGGTCTCGCGCTTCAGCAAGGTCCGTTGTCCGCTGGCGAGGTCGATGTCGTAGGTCGACGCCGGTGTCTGCGGCGAGGTGTAGACAATGCGCAGGGTCGCGGTGTCGTATTCGGGATTGGCACCGGTGAAGGCACTGTAGGCCGGCTCGTCGAAACCCAGCAATTCCGAATGGCCATCGGCAATGGTCTTGACGCGGATCTTCGGCAGACCGCCGGAACGCTCGTTGATCGCGACATGGTCGCGCAACACGGTCATCGACTGCAGCAGCGCATCATCGCGGTGCGCCACCCATTCGACCCAGTTCGCACGGTCGCCGGCCCCGGCAATCGGTGCCCGCATGATGCGGAAGTTGCGGGCGTTCCAATTGGTCAGGATGTAGAACTCGTCGCCGTGGTCCTGGACCTGATATTCGTGGTCGCGTTCGCGCGGCAGCACGGTCTTGAAGCTCAGGCTCGGATCGTTCGCATCGGCATAGCGCCATTCGGTCGATACCGTGCTGCTCAGGCCGATCCACAGGAAGCGATCGCTGCGGCTCTTGCCGATGCCGAGATAGAAGGTGCTGTCCTTTTCTTCGTAGACCACGGGATCGGCGGCCGGGTCGGTGCCCAACACATGCTTGCGCACGCGGAAACCGAGCAGGGTCTGCGGATTCTTCTCGATGTAGAGCACGGTGCGATTGTCGTTCGCCCATACCGTCATCGCCTCGACGTTTGCGATCGTCTCCGGCCACAGTTGGCCGGTCTGCAGATTCTTGAAGCGCAGCACGAACTGGCGGCGACCACTGGTGTCCTCGGCGTAAACCAGTTGCTGGCCATCCGGGCTCGGCTGCCAGGCCCCGATCTGGTAGAAACCCTTGCCGGCACCGAGCACGTTGCCATCGAGCAACACTTCTTCGGGCGCCTCCGGGCTGCCGTGCTTGCGTGCATGGATCGGGTACTCCTTGCCCTGTTCGAACCGGGTGTACAGCCACCAGCCCTGCTTCAGGTAGGGCACTGAACTGTCGTCCTGCTGGATGCGGCCGACGATCTCCTTGAACAGCACGTCCTTCGCCCCTTGCGCATGCGCCAGCATCGCGGTGGTGTAGTCGTTCTCGGCCTTGAGATAGTCGAGCACCTCCGGCTTCGAGCGCGTGTCATCGCGCAACCAGTAGTAGGGGTCGACGCGATCGCCCTGCGGCGACGCGACCGTATAGGGCACGATCCGCGCCACCGGTGCCGATGGCTGGGTCGACGCGGCAATGGCGGGTGCTTCGCTCTTCATGTCGGTACCTTGGTGCGCGCAGCCCGCGACCAGCATGAGCGCGGACGAGATCAGGATTCGTGGGGCCAGCATGGTCGCTCCATCAACAGGACGCGCGATTCTACGCGAGTCGAGCGGCTATTCTTCCGCTCACCCTCCCGAACCCGTCACGCCCCGACCACTTCCATGCTCAAAGCCCTGTTCCTCCTGCTCAATTTCGCCAAGCTCGGCCCGATCCTGAAGACCGGCGGCACCATGATCATTTCGGTGTTCGCCTATGCCTGGTTGTTCGGCTGGCGCTACGCCGTCGGATTCGTCCTGCTGATCTTCGTGCATGAACTCGGCCACTACCTGAGCGCGAAGCGCGCCGGCCTGAACGTCGGTGCGCCGACCTTCATTCCCTTCGTTGGTGCCTGGATCGAGCTCAAGGATCAGCCGATGGATGCGCGCGTCGAAGCACGCATCGCGTTGGCCGGTCCCGTCGCCGGCACCATCGGCGCCCTGGTCTGCTATTACGTCGCGCGCGACAGCGGCAGCGCCTTGCTGATGGCCCTCGCCTACTCCGGCTTCATGCTGAACCTGTGGAACCTGCTGCCGGTCAATCCGCTGGACGGCGGACGCATCGTCGCCATCCTGTCACCGAAGATCTGGCTGATCGGCGGCCCGATCCTGGGTGTCCTGCTGTTCACGCGGCCCAGCCCGATGCTGTTCCTGATCCTGATCATGGCCCTGCCCAGCATCTGGTCGGTCTGGCGCGGCACCTGGCAGGAGTCGCTGCCGCCGGGTTACTACGACCAGCCGATCGAGGTGAAACTGCAATACGGCACCGCCTATCTCGGACTCGCGATCTTCCTCGCGATGATGAGCAATGGCGTGCACGAGCAACTTGCGCATCTGCGCACGTGACGAACAACGCCGACTTTCCGCGGATCTCGTTGTCGGCGCTGGCCGACTGGCGCGCCCGCGGCCGTGTTGAACACTTTCGCGGCCATCAAGTCTTCGCACGGGTGCACGCGATGCCCGGCGTCGTTCGACCGTGGCTGTTGCTGATCCATGGCTTTCCCACTGCATCGCTGGACTGGCATCCGCTCTGGGCGCAGCTGTCGCACGAATTCAACCTGCTGGCGCCGGACCTGCTCGGCTTCGGCTTTTCGGACAAACCCGCGGATATCGACTACACCATCGCCATGCAGGCCGACCTGGTGGTGCACTGGTGCAACCTGCTCGGCATCGCGAATGCCCATGTCATCGCCCACGACTACGGCGTCACCGTGGCCCAGGAACTGCTGGCGCGGGATCTCGAACGACGTGTCCGTGGCGATGCCGGCCTCGTCGACTCCATCGCTTTCCTCAATGGCGGCCTCTTTCCGGAATCGCACCGGCCGCGCCTGATCCAGAAACTGCTGCTGACAGCGCTGGGTCCGCTGCTCTCGCGGCTGCTGTCGAAGCGCAGTTTCGCGAGCAGTTTCAGCGCCGTGTTCGGTCCGGACACGCAGCCGACGGCGGACGAGATCGACGCGTTCTGGGCTCTGCTGAGCGAACGGCAAGGACGACGCATCGCCCATCGCCTGATGCGCTACGTGCCGGAGCGGCATGCGCAGCGCGCACGCTGGGTCGGCGCCCTGGTCGAATCGCAGGTGCCGATGCGCCTGATCAATGGTGCCTGCGACCCCGTATCGGGCGCGCATCTGGCACAACGCTATCGTGAACTGATCCGCGAGCCGGACATCGTCTGGCTCGACGACATCGGCCACTACCCGCAGGTCGAGGCACCGGCGCGCGTGCATGCATCGCTGCGCGCATTCTGGCTGCGCATCGGCGCCGTCAATCCAGCAGATTGAACGCGTCGGCGTCGCGCCAGGCCGGGAAGCGTTCGCGATGCGCATTCAATGCGGTCGCGGACAAACTCGTCGTGACGACCTGCGACTGCGCATCGAGATCGACCAGCGCCTCGCCGAGAAAATCGATCGCCGCACTGTCGCCGGCGTAGGCGAGCCCATTGCCGTCGCTGCCGACGCGATTGACGCCGACCGAATAACACAGGTTCTCGATCGCCCGCGCGCGCAGCAAGGTCCGCCAAGGGCCGCGTCGCGGCGCCGGCCAGTTGGCGACGAACAGCAGCAGATCGTAGTCCATGCGCCCGAGGTCGCTCCGCATCGCATTACGCATGAACACCGGGAAACGCAGGTCGTAGCAGACCATCGGACAGACGCGCCATCCGTTCAGTTCGACCACCAGGCGCGCCTCGCCGCCGGCGTAGCGCTCATGTTCGTTGGCCATTCGGAACAGGTGGCGCTTGTCGTACACGGCAAAGGTCTCGTCGGGACGCATCCAGACCAGGCGATTGACGAAGCGGTCGCCGTCGCGGACAACGATGGAACCGGTGACCACCGCATTCACTTCCGACGCCAGTGCGCCCATCCAGCGCACGGTCACGCCGTCCATGGTCTCGGCATTCGCCAAGGTGTCGTTGGTGAAGCCGCTGGTGAAGGTTTCCGGCAACACGACCAGATCGGTGCTGCCCACGAGCGGTCGCACCAGATCGCCATACATCACGCGATTGGCCTTGGCGTCGTGCCAATGCGTTGCCGCTTGCACCAGGGAGACGCGCAGGTCGGTCGTCGGCACGGTCATCGCTTCAGCCCGCCTTGATCTGGTTGAGCCGCTCGGCCGCCGCTTCCAGCGTCGCGTCGGTCTTGGCGAAACAGAAGCGGATCAGTTTCGATTCCGGTGGGGTTTCGTAGAAGGCCGAGACCGGAATCGCGGCGACGCCGACCTCGCGCGCCAGCCATTCGCAGAAGCTCATGTCGTCGCGGTCGCTGATCGCCGCGTAATCGACGATCTGGAAGTACGCGCCGCAGACCGGCAGCAGCCGCAACGGGGTGTCCGCCAACAAGGCGCGGAAGCGATCGCGCTTCTCCTGATAGAACGCCGGCAGTTCCAGATAGTGGCTCGGCAGGCGCTCGATCACTTCGGCCAGCGCCCACTGCGCCGGGCTGAAGGTGCAGAAGGTCACGTACTGGTGCACCTTGCGGAACTCGACCGACAGCGCCGGCGGCGCGATGCAATAGCCGACCTTCCAGCCGGTGCAGTGGTAGGTCTTGCCGAAGCTCGAGATCACGAAGCTGCGCTCGGCCAGTTCCGGATGGCGCAACACCGACTGGTGCGCGATGCCGTCAAAGATGATGTGTTCGTAGACCTCGTCGGAGATCACGATCAAATCATGGCGGCGCGCGATCTCGGCGAGTGCATCGAGGTCGGCGGCACTGAATACCGCGCCGCTCGGATTGTGCGGCGAGTTCACCAGGATCGCGCGCGTGCCGGATTCGACCGCGTCGTTCACGCGTTGCCAGTCGACCGCGAAGGTTTCGCTGTCCAACGGTACGTGGATGGCCTTGCCGCCATTCAATTCGATCGCCGGCTCGTAGCTGTCGTAACACGGGTCGAGCACGATCACCGATTCGCCCGGCCGCACGATCGCGGCGAGGGCGCAGAACAGCGCCTCGGTGGCACCGCTGGTCACGGTCACTTCGCTATCGGCATTCACGGCACGGCCATACAGGGCCTGCGTCTTCAGCGCGATCTGCTCGCGAAGCTTCGGAATGCCGGTCATCGGCGCGTACTGGTTCTTGGCCTCGTGCATGGCGCGATTCAGCGCGTCGCGCATCAGCTCCGGGCCGTCGAAATCGGGAAAGCCCTGGCCGAGATTGACGGCCTTGTGCTGCACGGCCAGTTGCGACATCACGGTGAAAATCGTGGTGCCGACCTTGGGCAATTTGGTTTCGATGCGCATCGCGTCGTCCGGGGTTCGATTCAGACCCGGGAGTGTCGCCGATTCGGTCGCCGCGCGCATCAGCGACAACGGCGCTTGCACGAGTGCGGAATGGTCCTCGCGGACCTTTGCCTCTAACGTAGCGACATGAACGCAAGCATCCGCCAACCGGTCCTGTTCGTTTCGCATGGCGCGCCATTGCTCGCGGTACAGGAAAATGCCGCCACCGCGGCGTGGCGGCAGATCGGACGATCGCTGGCGCGGCCACGCGCGGTGCTGGTGGCATCGGCGCATCATGATGCCCCCGGCCCGACCTTGACTGCACAGGCGCAACCCGAAACGATCCACGATTTCTACGGGTTCCCGCGCGAACTGTTCGAAATCCGCTATCCGGCCGCCGGCGAACCGACGATCGCGGGCGAGATCCGAGAGCGATTGGCGTCGGCCGGTTTCGCGGCACAGTTGGACCCGCAGCGCGGCATCGACCATGGCGTCTGGGTTCCTCTGCTGCGCCTGTTTCCGGAAGCGGACGTGCCGGTCATCTCGATCTCGGTCGATCCACACCGCGATGCGCGTTGGCAACACCGACTCGGCGCCACGCTGGCACCGCTGCGCGACGAGGGCGTGCTGATCGTCGGATCGGGTTCGCTGACCCACAACCTGCACGCACTCGACTGGCATGCGGCCAGCTCGAACGGTAGCCCGGAGGCACGCGCGTTTGCCGACTGGGTGCTGGAGCAGCTTGCGGCAGGTCGCGATACGGCCGTGCTCGACTGGGAATCGGCCCCGCAGGCACGGTTCAACCATCCGACCCCGGAGCATTGGCTGCCCTTGCCGATCGCGCTAGGGGCGGCCTCGGGCTCCGCCGCGCCGACCGTCCATGCCGCGGCCTACGAATACGGCGTGCTGGCCCAGCATGCACTGGTCTGGTCCTGACCGTCAGCGCATTCCGAGCCGTTGCGCGATCTGCGTGGCAGACCATTGCGGTGAGCCCTGCCCGGCGGCCTCGGCTTCGCGCACCAGTCCGATGATCGCGGCATTGAGCGGCGCAGTCGTTCGATGAGCGGCGGCAAGCCGCACGATTTCGCCATTGATCCAGTCGATTTCGGTGCGACGGCGCTTGTTCAGGTCTTCCCACATCGACGAGCGCGCGTCGTCGTCGAGCTTGAGCATCGACGCCGCAATCCGTTTGAAGACCGGGGTCGGCAGGTCCAGCAGGAATGGCACCCAGCGCGGTCCCACCGTGCCTGCCTTGGCCGGCACGATGCCAGCCGCATCGAGCACCCGCAGGCCTTCGCGCATCAGCGCCGCGACGATGCGGCGGCCGTCGCGCTCCAGCAGTTGCCGCTTCAGGGGCAAGCCGGTCAAGGCGTTCACCGGATTGTTGAGATTGAGCAGCAGCTTGCCCCAGAGCACACCGCCCAGATCGTCGCGCGTCACGGCGTCCAGCCCGGCCTTGCACAACAGCGCAACGGTGGCCTCGGCACCCGCCAAGGCCTCGACCATCAAGTCGCCGCTGGTGCCGCGATGGAAATGCGCCGGGGCCTGCCAGACCACGTTGTAGGGCACCATGCCTGCCAGCACCTGCGCCTTCGGCAAATGGCGGCGCAACACGTCGGCATTGCCGACGCCATTCTGGAAGCTGACGATGCAGCGGCGCTCGCCATCGCCGAATACCCGGGCCAGCTCGCGGCCGGCCGTCTCGGTATCGGCGCTCTTGGTGGTGACGAAGACGAGCTGACGGTCGCGCAAGGCCTCGACCGAGGTGACCACGACCAGGTCGTGCAGCACGGCCTCCAGTCCGTCGTTGTCGCTGACGCGCAAGCCATGCGCGCTCACCGCATCAGCCAGCGCTGCGCGGCCGACCAGGACAACATCGGCACCGGACCGGGTCAACATCGCGCCGATGAAGGCGCCGATGCTGCCTGCGCCGAAGACGCCGATGCGCATCAATACGCGATCTTGAGCTTGCGGAAGATCGGGGCAAGCACCCAGAGCGGGCCGATCAGCAGGAAGAACACATCACGGAAGAACGACGGCTTCTTGCCCTCGATCTCGTGGCCGATGAATTGCGCAATCCATGCCGTGATCCAGACGCCGGCCATCACCGGCAGCAACAGGTTCGCCGGTATCAGGGTGAAGCTGAAACACATCAACGCGACCGCAGCGCCCATCGCCAGTGCAAACGGCCAGGACAGGCGCAGGTAGTAGGCGACCGAGAACAGCATGAAGCCGAGCGCCAGCCAGGGATGCACCCACCACATCAATCCGACCGTGGACCAGACGATGAAGGGGACGCAGATCTTGTGGATGATCTGGTTGGTGCGATTTCGGTGCGATTCGGCGTACTCGCCGAGCAACTGGTCAATGGCGCGCATGGGTCAGCCCTCCGGCGCCGATTATCCCGCAGCGATCGCGGCGCGCAATGGCCCGAGCGCGGCAATCAGGGCGTCGCGATGCAGCGGCAGCGCCAGGAATCCGGCGCTGCCGGCATGAGCGCCCCGGGCACGATCAATCGGTCTCAACTTGCCGGCCAGCATGAAAACCGGGGCCGGCTTGCGCGACGCGCCGCCATGGGTGATTCGATGGCACAGCTTGAAGCCTGTTTCGTCGGCGAGATGGGCGTCGATCAGGATGACATCCCAACGCCGTGCGAGATGCCGGATCCAGCCGTCCTGTTCATCCAGAGCGACTTCGACGCGCGCGCCCATGCCTGCGAGCAGCGCGGACGCCTCTTCCGCGCCGTCGGAGCGCACGTCGATCAAGAGGACACGCAGGCCCTCGAGCCAACGCGGTTCGGCCGAGCTCGTCTCGACCGACGGCGGCGCTGCGAAAATCGGTACGCTGGGCACGGGCTTGGCGGCCACCGCCGCCACGGACGGCGCAACCTGCGGATCCGGCGCCTCGTCATGTCGGCGCACACTCAGCCAGGACACGTATTCGGGGGGACGTGCGCGATACGCGGACTCGACGCCATCGATGGCCTCGTAGACCATCGCGGCGAGATTCGGCAGCAATTGCGTTTCGGCGACACACATGCCGGGCGAGCCCAACACCCCGGTCTCGGACACGGAAATCATCGGTGCCGTCGGGAAGCGTTCGGCCAGGAAGGCCTGGGTGCGCTCGATGTTCAGCGTGCTCCAGTTGACGACGGCGACATCCGCCGCCTCGCTGGCCTTGACCAGCCGGAAACCGCGCGGCAGCGTCTTTGCGGCCGTATCCAGCACGATCTGCATCATGTGCAGCTCGCTGCTCGCAAAACCCAGACTAAGGATCCGAATCGAATCGGGCATTGCGGTTCTTCCCTGAGGGTGAGGTGACCATATGTGAACCAGGCCCCCACGAACATGTGACCAAATTCACATTGCGCAACATGAAACAATCGTTTGACGGATCGAGCCGACGAACGGAACATGGGCGTTCCAACCGCATTCCGGACGCCATCCGTGACGACTGACGCCTATCCCCACCTGCTGCAACCCTTGAACCTCGGTCACGTCACGCTGCGCAATCGCGTGTTGATGGGGTCGATGCATACCGGACTCGAAGACCGCGCCCGCGACTACGACAAGCTCGCCGCCTATTTCGGCGAACGCGCCAAGGGTGGTGTCGGCCTGATCGTTACCGGCGGCATCGCCCCGAACATCGCCGGCTGGGTGTCGCCGTTCGCGGGCAAGCTGAGCTGGCCGTGGGAAGTGGCGCGGCACCGCAAGGTCACCCAGGCGGTGCACGCGCACGACGGCCGCATCTGCATGCAGATCCTGCATACCGGCCGTTACGCCTACCACCCGCTCGGCGTGGCGCCATCGAAGATCAAGTCGCCGATCTCGCCGTTCGCGCCGCGCGAATTGTCGGGCCGCGGCGTCTGGGCGCAGATCAAGGCCTTCGCGAACTGCGCGGCCCTCGCCCGCGATGCCGGCTACGACGGCGTCGAGGTGATGGGCTCGGAAGGCTATTTGATCAACCAGTTCCTGTGCGAGCGCACCAACAAGCGCACCGACGAATGGGGTGGCCCCTACGAAAACCGCATGCGTTTCCCGCTGGAAATCATCAAGGCGATTCGGGCCAAGGTCGGCAAGGACTTCATCATCATCTACCGCCTGTCCCTGCTCGATCTGGTCGAACGCGGGCAGAGCTGGGAGGAAATCACCACGCTTGCGAAAGCCGTGGAGGCGGCCAGCGCGACGATTATCAACAGCGGCATCGGCTGGCACGAGGCGCGCATCCCGACCATCGTGACCTCGGTGCCGCGCGCCGGCTTCGCGTTCACCACGCGCGAACTGAAGAAACACGTGACACTGCCGCTGATCGCGACCAACCGCATCAACATGCCGGACGTGGCCGAGAAACTGCTCGCCGATGGCAGCTGCGACATGGTCTCGATGGCGCGTCCGCTACTCGCGGATCCGGAATGGGTCAACAAGGCCAAGGCCAATCGCGCGCAGCACATCAACACCTGCATCGCCTGCAACCAGGCCTGTCTCGACCACGTGTTCGAGAACAAGCGCGCCAGTTGCCTCGTGAATCCGCGCGCCTGTTACGAGACCGAAATCGTCATCAAGCCGACCGCGACACCGAAACGCATCGCCGTGGTCGGCGCCGGTCCGGCCGGATTGGCGGCAGCCACGACACTGGGCGAGCGCGGGCATCGCGTGACCCTTTTCGATGCCGCGAACGAGATCGGCGGGCAGTTCAACATGGCCAAGAAGATCCCGGGCAAGGAAGAGTTCCACGAGACGATTCGCTACTTCACGCACCAGCTCGCCGAAACCGGCGTCGACGTGAAACTCGGCACGCGCGTCGGTGCCGAGCAGTTGGCCCAGGGCGGCTTCGACGAGATCATCGTCGCGACCGGCATCACGCCGCGCAAGGTGCGCATCGACGGCATCGATTCACCCAAGGTGCTGAGCTACATCGATGTGCTCAATGGTGGTGCGCAGGTCGGTCCACGGGTCGCCGTCATTGGTGCCGGCGGCATCGGTTTCGACGTCGCCGAATTCCTGGTGCACGCGGGCCATTCGCCAACGCTGGACGAAAAACTCTGGCGCAAGGAATGGGGCGTGGACGACAGCTTCACACGCCGCGGCGGCGTCGATGGCCTGAAGCCGCAACCGGAACCACCGGCGCGCCAGGTCTATCTGCTGCAACGCTCCGACGGCGCGCCCGGAAAGCGACTGAACAAGACCAGCGGCTGGGTGCATCGGGCAACCTTGAAGATGAAGCGCGTCGAGATGATCGGCGGCGTACAATACGACCGCATCGACGAACGCGGCTTGCACGTCACCATCGGCACGACCACGCGCCTGCTCGAAGTCGACCACATCGTCATCTGCGCCGGCCAGGAACCGAACCGCGACCTGCACGCCGAACTGGCCGTGCTCGGCAAGTCCGCCTACCTCATCGGCGGCGCCGACGAAGCCGGCGAGCTCGACGCCAAACGCGCGATCGATCAGGGCACGCGCTTGGCGGCGGCGTTGTGATGTGACGGAAACGCTCCGGTCGCGCGATGAACCGCGCTCCTACATGACCCCGTCACCTCGTAGGCTGGGTTGAATGCAATGAAACCCAGCATCAGACACACGTGCCGGGTTTCGCTGGCGCTCAACCCAGCCTACGGGGCTTCTCGCACGGAGCCGAGTCTGGTCTCGCCACTCTCATCGAGTCAACACGACGCAAATCGTGCAAACAGCGGCGTTGAGCTACGCCACCACCGCATCCAACACCAGCCGCACCATCGCATCGAGGCCGTTCTGGCGTTGCTCGGGGGACCACTGGGCGTGGGTGCGGAGGTGGTCGGAGACGGCGCAGACGGCGAGTGCTTCGGCGCCGTACTGGGCGGCGAGGCCGTAGATGCCGGCGGCTTCCATCTCGATGCCGAGGATGTTCATCGCGGCGAGCGTGTCGACGAGGGTCGGATCGGGGCCGTAAAACAGGTCGGCGCTGAAGACGTTGCCGACGCGCACGCGCACACCGTCTCGGCGCGCCTGTTCGGCGACCGCCGACAGCAGCGGGTAACTCGCGATCGCGGCGAAATCCATGCCCTTGAAGCGCGAGCGATTGACGCCGGAATCGGTGCTCGCGCCTTGCGCCAGCACGATGTCGCCGAGCTGCAGGTCGGGCGCGATGCCGCCACAGGTGCCGATGCGGATCAGTCGCTTCACGCCGAATTCGCGCACCAGTTCGGTGCCGTAGATCGATGCGGACGGAATGCCCATGCCGGTACCCATCACTGACACGCGCTGGCCGTGCCAGGTGCCGGTGTAGCCGCCCATGGCGCGTACTCGCGTCACTTCGACGGCCTCATCGAGCAGCGTGTTCGCGATGTGCGCGGCGCGCAACGGATCGCCCGGCAGCAACACGGTCTCGGCAAAATCACCGGGACGGGCGGAAATGTGCGGTGTGCCCATGAGGATCCTCAGTCGTTGGCAACGCAATCGAGCGCGCGCCCGTGGGCAAGCGGCGCGAGGCCGAAGTGCCGAGCCAGGGTCTGCCCGAGATCGGCGAAACCCTCGCGCAGGCCGGCATCGCCCGGACGCAAGCGGCCGCCAGACGCAAGCAGGGGCACGCATTCGCGCGTATGGTCCGAACCCGGCCAGGTCGGGTCGTTGCCGTGGTCGGCCGTAAACAGCGCGAGATCGCCGTCGCGACAGGTCGCCATGAGTTCCGGCAAGCGCGCATCGAAGCGTTCCAATGCGGCGGCATACCCGGCGACATCGCGGCGATGGCCGTATTCGGAATCGAAATCGACCAGGTTCACGAACACCAGACTGTCGTCGGGCGCGTCGCGAAACGCTCGGATCGTCGTGTCGATCAGCGCATCGAGGCCACTGGCCGGAATCGACTGGCTGATGCCCTGCCCCGCGAAGATGTCGGAGACCTTGCCGATCGCGATGACCGACTTGCCGGCAGCGACCAGCGCATCGAGCAGGGTCGGTGCCGTCGGCGGCACGGCGTAATCATGACGATGGCCGGTGCGCTTGAAGTCCGCGGCGACCTCGCCGACGAAGGGGCGCGCGATCACCCGCGCGATCCGGTAGTCGTCGACCAGTTCGCGCGCGATTTCGCACACGCCATACAGCCGGTCAAGTCCGAAATGGGTTTCGTGTGCGGCGATCTGGAACACCGAGTCCGCCGAGGTGTAGACGATGGGCTGTCCGGTCGCGATGTGTTCGGCACCCAGACGCTGGAGGATCTCGGTGCCCGAGGCCCGACAATTGCCGAGTACGCCGCGCAATCCGGCGCGCACGCACAACGCATCCAGCAACGCTGGCGGAAAACTGTGTTCGCGGGCAGTGAAGTAGCCCCAGTCGAAGGTCACCGGTACGCCGCACATCTCCCAGTGACCACTGGTCGTGTCCTTGCCGGTGGATCGTTCGCGCATCGCCGCCCAGGTCGCGACGGGACCGGCGCGTTCATCGGCCGTCGGTTCGCGCCCTTGTGCGAGCGCGTGTGCCGCATGCAGGCCGAGTGCACGCAGATTCGGCAACCGCGGTGAACATCGCTCGACGATGTGGCCGAAGGTGTCGGCACCGGCATCGCCGAATCGGTCCGCATCGGGCGCGGCGCCGATGCCGAGGGAATCGAGCACGACCAGCAGCGCGCGCGCCATCAGCTGTGCTCTGCAACGATGCGCGCATGGACCAGCGGCACCGGTTCCGCCGCTGCACCGAGTTCGAACGCGGCCAGCGCACGCGCCCTCGCCCACTCCAGCTGCTCGGCATTGCGCAGGCACAGGCGCAGCAGCGGCTCGCCCGGCGACACGACATCGCCGACCGCGCGTACCTGATCCAGCCCGACGGCCAGGTCGATCGCATCATCGGGATGGCGACGGCCACCACCGAGATCGACGACGAGGTCGCCCAGTCGGCGCGCATCGATCGCGCGAATCGTGCCGGCTTCACTGGCCGCGACATCGACATGGACGGGCGCCACGGGCAGATATCGATCGGACCGCAAGATCAAGTCGTCCGGCCCACCCAGCGCGGCCACCATGCGCTCGAAATGCTCCGCCGCCGCACCGCTGTCCAAGGCGTGCTGCAGCCGTGTCCGCGCATCATGCAGCGTGCGGGCAAGACCGCCACGTTGCAGGACTTCGCTGCCCAGCGCCAGGCAGACCGCATGCATGCGTGGCGGTGGAACACCGCCACGCAGGTAGTCGAGCACGGCGCGCAGTTCGGTGGCGTTGCCCACCGCCGCCACGAGGGGCTCGCCCATGTCGGTGATCAGCGCCGAACAGGCCAGGCCGGCGTCGTTCGCGACCGCCACCAGGCTGCGCGCGAGGCGCTCGGCATCATCACGTGCCGGAAAGAACGCACCACTGCCGCATTTGACATCAAGCACCAGCGCATCGAGCTGGACCGCGAGCTTCTTGGACAGGATCGATGCCACGATCAAGGGCATGGCATCGACCGTCGCGGTGACGTCGCGCACCGCGTACAGGCGTCGGTCGGCTGGCGCCAGCGACTTGCCGGCGCTGACGATGGCGCAACCGGCCGCACGCAATGCACGACGCATCGCATCGATGTCGGCATCGACGGTGTATCCGGGAATCGCGCCGAGCTTGTCCAGCGTTCCGCCGGTATGGCCCAGCCCGCGACCGCTCAGCATCGGTACCGCCGCGCCACAGGCGGCGAGCATCGGCGCCAAGGCCAGGCTCACCGCATCGCCGACACCACCGGTCGAATGCTTGTCGAGCAGGGGCCGGTCGATGCCGAGCATGGCTTGCGTCAGGCGCTCGCCGCTGTCGCGCATCGCCAGCGTCAGGCGCACCGTATCCAGCGCCGAAAGTCCGCGACAACGAACGGCCATCGCAAACGCCGCCATCTGGCCTTCGCTGGTGCGGCCGTCGGCCATGCCGCGGACGAATTCGTTCAAGGCCGCAGGGTCAGGCGCCCGCGCGTCGCGCACGTCGGCAATCACCGATTGCGGGGCATAGGCCATGTCAGTAGCCCTTGCCGACGGCAGCCGTCGTGCCCGAACACACGGCGACGATGTCGTCGAGCAGGCCGCTGGCGCCGATCCGGAAGCGCGCCGATGTGGCCCAGTCGGCCCCCATCATCGTGTCGACGATGTCGAAATAGGCGGCGGCATCGGCGACGCGCCGCACCCCGCCCGCTACTTTCAAGCCGCAATGCGATTTCGCAGCGAGGATCGCCTGCAACAGGATGCGTGCAGCGTCCGGGGTGGCGTTCACCGGCACCTTGCCGGTCGAGGTCTTGAGGAAATCGGCCCCGTGGGCGAGCGCGATGTCGGCGGCGCGCCGGATCAGGCCCGGGTCCTTCAGTTCCCCGGTTTCGAGGATGACTTTCAGCAGCGCGCCCGCCGGCAGCACGGCCTTGCAGTCGGACACGACGCGCGCACCGACCGCAGCATCGCCGCCGATCAGTGCACGCCACGGGAACACCACATCGATTTCGTCGGCTCCGGCAGCGATGGCGCGGCGCGTCTCGCGCTCGGCACGTGCCGGATCGGGTGCCCCGTCGGGAAAGTTCACGACCGTCGCAACCCGCACGTCACCGCCGCCGCGCTGCAGATATTCGCGCGCCAAGGCGACATGTTCAGGATACACGCACACCGCCGCGACAGAACCAAACCGCGTGTGCGCCCTGGCGCACAAGGCCGAGATGACTGAAGGCGTGTCGTCCTCGTTCAGACTGGTCAGATCGAGCGCGGCCAGGGCGCGTTGCGCGGTTCGGGTCATGTCCATGACCGCAGATTAGCCAACGCCGTATCGCCGGCGTTGACACGGATCAACGGCCCAACAAAAAACGCGCCGAAGCGCGTTTTTTGTATTGCTCGCGATGTCGGCGAGATCAGCCGGCAGCGGCTTCGTCTTCGAGCACGGCCTTGATCGACAGGCGGATGCGACCCTGCTTGTCGACTTCGAGCACCTTGACCTTGACGATGTCGCCTTCCTTGAGCTTGTCCGAGACCTTCTCGACGCGCTCGTTGGAGATCTGCGAAACGTGCACGAGTCCGTCCTTGCCCGGGGCGATCGTGACGAAGGCACCGAAGTCCATCAACTTGGCGACCTTGCCTTCGTAGATGCGGCCCGGCTCGACATCGGACGTGATCGATTCGATGCGCGCCTTCGCGGCCTGGGCGGCGGCGGCGTTGACCGAAGCGATGATGATCGTGCCATCGTCCTGGATATCGATCTGGGTGCCGGTTTCCTTGGTGATGCCCTGGATGGTCGCGCCACCCTTGCCGATCACTTCGCGGATCTTGTCCGGGTGGATCTTCATCGTCAGCAGGCGCGGCGCGTAATCGGACAATTCCGCACGCGGCGCGTTCAGGCCCTTGGCCATCTCGCCGAGGATGTGCAGTCGACCACCCTTCGCCTGATTCAGCGCGACCTTCATGATCTCTTCGGTGATGCCGTCGATCTTGATGTCCATCTGCAGTGCGGAAATGCCTTCCGAACTACCGGCCACCTTGAAATCCATGTCGCCGAGATGGTCTTCGTCGCCGAGGATGTCGGACAGCACGGCATAGTCGCCGCCTTCCTTGATCAGGCCCATCGCGATGCCCGCAACCGGTGCCTTCAGCGGGATGCCCGCGTCCATCATCGCCAGCGAGGAACCGCAGACCGAGGCCATCGAGGACGAGCCGTTCGACTCGGTGATTTCCGAGACGCAGCGGATCACGTACGGGAATGCTTCCATGCTCGGCATGACGGCAGCAACGCCGCGCTTGGCGAGTCGGCCGTGGCCGATTTCGCGACGCTTCGGACCGCCACCGCGGCCGGTTTCACCGACCGAGAACGGCGGGAAGTTGTAGTGGAACAGGAACGGGTCCTTGGACTCGCCTTCGATCGCGTCGATGATCTGCGCGTCGCGCGTGGTGCCGAGCGTGGTGGTGACCAGCGCCTGGGTTTCACCGCGAGTGAACAATGCCGATCCGTGGGTGCGCGGCAGCACGCCGACGCGGACCGTGATCGGGCGCACGGTCACGAGGTCGCGGCCATCGATGCGAATCCTGGTGTCGAGCACCGAGCGGCGCATGGTGTGGTACTCGAGATCGCCGAATTCCTTGGCGATCATGGCCGAGGTCCAGCCGTTGGCTTCACATTTGGACTTGAGTGTTTCCTGGACTTCCTTGCGGATGACCGAGATGGCGTCGCGACGCTGACCCTTGTCGTGAATCTTGTAGGCGGCACCGAGGCGATCGCCGATGATGGCCGTGATCGCACTGATCAGGGCGTCCTGCTTGGCTGGCGGCGTCCATTCGAAGGTCTTGCGACCGGCTTCCGCAGCGAACTCGTTGATGGCCTGGATCACCACCTGCATCGCCTTGTGGCCGTGGGTGACGGCGCCGAGCATCACTTCTTCGCTCAGCATCTTGGCTTCGGACTCGACCATCAGCACTGCGTTCGCGGTACCGGCGACAACCAGTTCGAGCTGCGACGTCTTGAGCTCGGTCGCGGTCGGGCACAGCAGGTACTGGCCATTGGCATAACCGATCTTGGCGGCACCGATCGGGCCGTTGAACGGCAGACCGGAGATCGCGAGTGCAGCGGAGGCACCGATCAGCGCCGGGATGTCGCCATCCACTTCCGGATTCAGCGACAGGACGGTGGCGATGATCTGCACTTCGTTGCGGAATTCTTCCGGGAACAGCGGACGGATCGGGCGATCGATCAGGCGACAGGTCAACGTCTCCTTCTCGGTCGGGCGACCTTCACGCTTGAAGAAGCCGCCGGGGATACGGCCACCGGCGTAGAATTTTTCCTGGTAGTCCACCGTCAGCGGGAAGAAATCGGTGCCTTCACGCACCGACTTCGCACCGACGACCGACACGAGTACCACCGTGTCGGACATCTTGACCACCACCGCCCCGCTGGCTTGGCGGGCGATCTCACCCGTTTCCAGGGTGACATCATGATTACCGTACTTGAACGACTTGACTGTCTTGGCCACGAGGCGGTTCCTTTGGATGATCGATTAGCGACGCAGGCCGAGTTTCTCGATCAGCGCCTTGTAACGCGCGCTGTCGCTCTTCTTCAGATAAGCCAGCAGGCGGCGGCGCGAGTTGACCATGGTGATGAGACCACGGCGCGAATGATGATCCTTCGCGTGCGCCTGGAAGTGCGGCGCGAGCACATCGATCTGGGCAGACAGCAGCGCGATCTGGACTTCCGGCGAACCGGTGTCATTCGGCTTGCGGCCGTGTTCGGCGATGATCTTGGCGGATTGTTCGGCAGTCAGGGACATGGGATTTTTTCCTGAAACGGGGCGAGTCCACACGGCGCCAGATACGCGCTGTCGGTCTCTACAATGGGTTTTGGGCGAAGGAGGCCGCGCATTCTAAGGGCGAGCCGAAGTCTCTACAAGCAAACCGGCGTGAATTTCCCCGGGCGGTTCATCCGGTTGCCATCAATCGGTCGGCGCGCAGGATGCCGGTGTCGACCTGGCCCAACCCGAAGAAACCGCCCGCCGGGTCGTACAGGCGAAAGCGCCCGGCCGATTCGGTCCGTCCGGTGACGCGACGTCCGAACTTCAACTCGGTCATTGCAGCACTGTCCAGCGTCAGGGCCGGAAACTGAGCCATGGCGCGGTCGATCGGCAGCACGAAGTGGCCGGGATCGACGCAGTCGTTCAGTATTTCCAGCGTCACCATCGGCAGCGATTCGAACGGACTGACCCAGCGCCGCCGCAGTTCCGCCAGATGCGCCGCCGAACCGAGCGCGCGGCCGATATCGACCCCGAGACTGCGAATATAGGTGCCGGAGCCGCAGGTGACGTCGAGCTCAAGCGCTTCGGGCGTATACCCGATCACCTCGATCTTCTCGATGTCGACATCGCGTTCCGGTACCTCGACCTGCTCGCCCTGGCGCGCCAGCTTGTACATCGGCACCCCGTCGCGCTTGATCGCCGAATACATCGGCGGACGCTGGCGGATGCGGCCGACGAAGCGCGACAGCACGGCATCGAGTTCGCTGCGCGTCGCCGTCGGCAATGGCTCGCTGACGACGATGTCGCCTTCCCGATCCGCTGTGGCGGTCTCCGTCCCGAACGCGATCGTGGTCCGGTAGGCCTTGTGCGCCGAGATCACGTGCTGGATGAACTTGGTCGCCTCGCCGAGAAAGATCGGCAACATGCCGGTCGCGAGCGGATCCAGCGTGCCGGCATGACCGGCCTTGATGCGCTCGTAACGCCGACGGACGCGCTGCAAGGCCGCGTTCGAACTCAGTCCGATCGGCTTGTCGAGCAGGACGACGCCGTGCACCCGGCCTCAGTCCGGATCGCGCAGCAGCTGGTCGATGCGCTCGCCGCGATCGACCGAATCGTCGTACTTGAAATGCAGGGCCGGCACGGTTCTGAGCTCGACCCGCTGCGCGAGTTCGCGCCGGAATTCCCATGCGGCCGCATTCAATTCCTTCACGGCCGGCTTGCCCTGATCGCCGATCAGGGCCGTGACGAAAACCGTGGCATGCGCGAGGTCCCGCGTCACCTCGACATCCGAGACCGATACCGACGGGATCAGCTTGTCGCGCACGGCGTCATGCACGATGGCGCCGATTTCCCGGCGCAGCAGCGCCGAGATGCGGTCGGTACGGTGGAAGCCTGCGCGCATGACCATCGTTCCTTACAAGGTCCGCGCGACTTCGGTGCGTTCGAAGCACTCGATCTGATCGCCGACCTTGATGTCGTTGTATTGCTTCACGCCGATGCCGCACTCCATGCCGTTGCGCACTTCGTCGACCAGTTCCTTGAAGCGGCGCAACGATTCGAGCTCGCCCTGGAAAACGACGACGTTCTCGCGCAGCACGCGGATCGGCTTGTTGCGCTTGACCTGGCCCTCGATGACCATGCAACCCGCGACCTGGCCGAACTTCGACGAGCGGAACACGTCGCGCACCTGGGCCACGCCGATGATTTCCTCGCGGACCTCCATGCCGAGCATGCCGGTAGCGACCTGCTTCACCTGGTCGATCACGTCGTAGATGATCGAGAAGTAGCGCAGATCCAGGCCATTTTCCTGCACGATCTTGCGCGCGGTGCCATCGGCACGCACGTTGAAGCCGATGATCACGGCCTTCGATGCAGCGGCCAGCGTCGCATCGGATTCGGTGATGCCACCGACACCGCTGGCGATCACGTTGATCTTGATCGAATCGGTGCTCAGACGGGTCAGCGAATCGCGCAAGGCTTCGGTCGAACCCTGGACATCGGCCTTCACGACCAGGTTCAGCGTCGGCACATCGCCCTGGGTGACGCTCGACCAGACATCTTCCATCTTGGTCGCCTGCTGCTTCACGAGGCGGGTCTCACGACGCTTCTGCTCGCGCTGCTGCGCCACGTCCTTGGCCAGACGTTCGTCCTCGACCGCGATGAAATCGTCGCCGGCATCCGGCACCCCGGAGAGGCCCAGCACCACCACCGGAATCGACGGGCCGGCTTCATTCACCTGGCGCCCGGCTTCGTCGAACATCGCACGCACGCGGCCATAGTGGATGCCGCAGACGAGGAAGTCGCCCTTGTTCAGCGTGCCGTTCTGGACCAGCACCGTCGCGACCGGGCCACGGCCCTTGTCGAGGCTGGATTCGATCACGGTGCCATTGGCGCGGCCATCGGACACTGCGGTCAGCTCCATCATTTCCGACTGCACGAGGATCGCGTCGAGCAACGCGTCGACACCCATGCCGGTCTTGGCCGACACCGGAACGAAGATCGTGTCGCCACCCCATTCTTCCGGCACCACTTCGTGCTGGATCAGGCCCTGCTTCACGCGTTCCGGATCAGCGTCCTGCTTGTCCATCTTGTTCACCGCAACGATCAGCGGCACCTTCGCGGCGCGCGCATGCTGCACGGCCTCGATAGTCTGCGGCATCACGCCGTCATCGGCTGCAACGACGAGGATGACGATATCGGTGAGCTTGGCGCCACGTGCACGCATCTGCGTGAATGCGGCATGGCCCGGGGTGTCGAGGAAGGAAACGACGCCCTTCTCGGTCTCCACGTGGTAGGCACCGATGTGCTGGGTGATGCCGCCCGCTTCGCCCGCAGCCACTTTGGTGCGGCGGATGTAGTCGAGCAGCGAGGTCTTGCCGTGGTCGACATGACCCATGATCGTGACCACCGGCGGACGCGTGCTGCGGTCGCCCTGGGCGACATCGAGCTTGGCCGCCAAGGCCGATTCGGCATCATTCTCGGTCGCGCGCGAAGCCCTGTGGCCCAGTTCTTCGACGACCAGGACCGCGGTATCGTGGTCGATGCTCTGATTGATGGTCGCCATCACGCCCATCTTGAACAGCGCCTTCACCACGTCCGCGCCCTTCAGCGCCATCTTGGTGGCGAGATCTGCGACCACGATGGTGTCGCCGATCGCGACCTCGCGGACCATCGGTGCGGTCGGACGCGAAAAGCCGCCGGAAACACCGCCACCGCCACGATCATTCGAGCGGAAATCGGGCTTGGACATGCGCGGCTTCTTGCGCGGACGACGTGAATGGTCGCCCGGCAGATGGAGTTCGCCCGCAGCGAAGCGCGACGCACCGCTGTTGTCGTCGTCCACGACGTCGGTCACCACCATGCGGTGGCTGCCCTTGGCGCCCTTGTGTCGATGCGGCGGCTCGCTGCCCTTGGGGGCTTCCTTGCGGACCGGCGCAGGCGCCTTGTCCTCAGCCTTCTTCGGTGCCTCGTGATGATGCTTCTTGCCGGCGCGGGCCTCTTCTTCCTCGCGCAAGCGCGCGGCCTCGACTTCGGCGCGCTTCGCAGCATCGGCCACCGCTTCCTCGGCGCGACGACGCTCATCCTGTTCGTGGCGCTGGGCCTCGAATTCGGCACGACGCACCGCGTCCATTTCGCTCAGGCGCTTCTGCTCGGCGTCGTTGCGGGCTTTCGATTCCGCCAGCAACTTCAGGGCATGTTCGCGCTCGGCATCGACTTCCGGCGCCACCACCTGCTCTTCGACTTCGCTGCGCTTCACATAGGTGCGCTTCTGGCGCACTTCGATGTTGACGGTCTTGCCCTTGGCCGCGCCGCTGGAAACGGTGAGCTCGCCGACCTGCTTGCGCTTCAGCGTGATCTGCTTGGGCGCGGCCGCTTCGATGGACTCTTCCTTCTTGCCGTGGGTGCGACGCAGGAAACCGAGCAGCTTCACCTTTTCGGTGCTGCTGACAACCTGATCCGCACGATCGAACTTCATTCCCGCTTCGGAAAGCTGCGCAAGCAGCCGGTCCGCGGACATGCCGAGGACTTGCGCGAGCTGATTTACGGTGACGTCGGACATGCTGTGCCTCTTTGCTGCTTTCGCTGCGGCGGAATTACTGGAACCACGGCGCACGCGCCGCAAGGATCAAGGCGGCGGCGCGTTCGGCGTCCATGCCTTCGATGTCGGTGATTTCATCGGCAGCAAGCTCGGCCAGCTCTTCCTGGCTGCGGATGCCGCGTTCGGCCAACGCGTAGGCAGTGGCTTCGTCCATGCCTTCAAGCGCCAGCAGGTCCTCGGCCGGCTTGTGCGATTCGAGATCTTCCTCGGCGGCGATCATCTGCGTGAGCAGCGCATCGCGGGCACGGGCACGCAGCTCGGCAACGATGTCCTCGTCGAATTCCTCGACCGACAGCAGTTCGCTTTCCGGCACGTAGGCGATTTCCTCGATCGAGGAGAATCCTTCCTGGACCAGGATCGATGCGATCTCCGCATCCACTTCCAGCTTCTCGACGAACAGCAGCCGCGCCGCTTCCTGCTCGGCTTCGCTCTTCTGCTGCACCTGGGCCTGGGTCATCACGTTGAGCTGCCAGCCGGTCAGCTTGCTCGCCAGTCGCACGTTCTGGCCACCGCGGCCGATGGCCTGCGACAGCTTGTCCTCGGCGACCGCGACATCCATCGAATGCTTGTCCTCGTCGACGATGATCGACTGCACTTCGGCCGGCGCCATCGCGTTGATGACGAACTGCGCCGGGTTGTCATTCCACAGAATGATGTCGACGCGCTCGCCATTGAGTTCGTTCGACACCGCCTGTACGCGCGAGCCGCGCATGCCGATGCAGGCGCCGATCGGGTCGGTACGATGATCGTTGGCCTTGACCGCGATCTTCGCGCGATCGCCGGCATCGCGCGCGCAACCCATGATCGTGACCAGACCCTGGCCGACCTCCGGCACTTCGAGCTTGAAAAGTTCCATCATGAATTCGGGTGCCGTGCGCGACACGAACAGCTGCGGTCCGCGCGCTTCCAGGCGCACGTCATGCAGGTAGCCACGGACACGATCGCCGGCGCGCACGTTCTCGCGCGGAATGGCCTTGTCGCGGGCAATGAAAGCTTCGGCATTGCCACCGAGATCGAGGTAAACCGCACCGCGCTCGACACGCTTGACGATACCGGTCACCAGTTCGCCGATGCGATCGCGATAGGCGTCGACGACCTGGGCACGCTCGGCTTCGCGCACGCGCTGCACGATCACCTGCTTCGCGGCCTGGGCAGCGATGCGGCCGAACTCGGCGTTCTCCACCGGCTCTTCGAGGAACTCGCCGACTTCGGCGTCGGCCTTCACGTCGACCGCATCCATCAGTCGCAGCTGGCGATCCGGCGATTCCATGACGACGTCATCGGCAACGACTTCCCAACGCCGAAACGTCTCGTACTCACCGGTGTTGCGATTGATCGCGACACGCATGGCCACGTCCTGCTCGGCGTAGCGCTTCTTCGCGGCCGAGGCCAGAGCGGCCTCCATCGCATCGAAGATGACACTGCGAGCAACGCCCTTCTCGTTGGCGACTGCATCCACGACCATCAGCATTTCTTTGCTCATCACTGCGCTCCATGGCACGCGTCAGCGTGCCGACGTGATCAAGATTTCTTTTTGCCCTTGCCCGGCTTCGCGCCGCTCGGCTTGGGTGTCGGGTCGATGGCCGAAAAATCCGGTACCAGTTTCGCTTTCTCGATGTTCGAATGCGCGATCGTGACGTCGCCGCCGTCCTGCGACAGCACGACATTGTCGCCATCCACGCCGACGATCGTCCCCTGGAAACGACGCCGACCATTCACCGCGAGATTCACGCTGACTTTCGCGGCCTCACCAATGAAGCGCGCGAACTGCGCCACGGTGAACAGCGGACGGTCGAAACCAGGCGACGACACTTCCAGCGTGTAGCGGCCGGAAATCGGATCGTTCACGTCGAGCAAGCCGCTGACTTCACGACTCACCGCCTCGCAGTCCTCGACGGTGACGTGACGGCCCTCGACGTCGATATAGACGCGCACGAGGCCGCTGCCGCGACTGGCGACAAACTCCACGCCCAGGCACTCCAGGCCCAGCGAAGCCACTACCGGTTCGAACAGTCGGGTCAATTGTTCCGCGTTCATCTCGTCTCCTGCATGGCAGGACTCCAAAAACAAAAATGGGCCCGAAGGCCCATCGCATCGTGCACGGTTCGCGTCCGTGCGCCGTGCAGCGTGATCGGGATCACGCATGCGGTGCGAAAGAAAAGGGCCTCCGAAGAGGCCCGTTCCGTATTCGTTGGTAGCGGGGGTAGGATTTGAACCTACGACCTTCGGGTTATGAGCCCGACGAGCTGCCAGACTGCTCCACCCCGCATCAGGCGACGCGCATCATAGTGACGCGCGTTGCGCAAAGCAACAAAAATAGATCGCAGCGATTCAGCTCGCAGCCACCGCGGAGAGGCACCAGGTCATCAATGATCCACCGAACACGCCGAGCGCGATCAGCGCGAGCACGTTCGCGGTCAGCACGATGCGGAACGTGTTGTCGGTGTGCGCAATGACCGGTGCCTGTGCAATCGGTTCATCGAAGTACATCACCTTGATCACGCGCAGGTAGTAATACGCACCGATCACCGCACACAGCCCGCCGGCGATTGCCAGCCACAGGGCATCCGCCCGGATCACCGCTTTCAGTACCTGCAGCTTGGCCAGGAACCCGACGAACAGCGGCACGCCGGCAAACGAGGCCATGACCACCAGCATCAGGAAGGCGTAGAACGGGTTGCGCTGATTGAGTCCGCGGAAGTCGTCGATCTCCTCGGCCTCGAATCCGGCACGCGACAGCAGAACAATCAGGCCGAACGCAGCCACCGCCGTCAGCGAATACGTCGTCGCGTAGAACAACGCGGCACCGAAACCGTCCGCACCGCCTCCGATGATGCCGAGCAAGAGGAATCCGACGTGCGAAATCGTCGAGTAGGCCAGCATGCGCTTCAGATTGGTCTGTGCGATCGCCACGATGTTGCCGATCACCAGTGACAGGACTGCGAGTACCGACAGCATCGCCGACCACTGGCTCCACAACGCTGGCGTGCCGAAGCCGTTGTCGAGCAGCCGATAAGCCATGCCGAAGGCAGCGACCTTGGGTGCGCTGGCCACGAACAAGGCGACGCCGGTCGGCGAACCTTGATAGACGTCAGGCACCCAGGCATGAAAAGGCGCTGCGCCAAACTTGAACGCGATGCCGACGACGATGAAGACAACACCGAATACCAGCAATTCCGGTCGCGGCACGTTGCTCGATGCAATCGCGCGGATGCTGCCAAGGTCCAGCGAACCGGTGGCGCCGTAGACCATGCTCATGCCGTAAAGCAGCAGGCCGGAAGCGAGCGCACCCAGCACGAAATATTTCATGGCCGCTTCCGACGACAACGGGCTGTCGCGGTTCAGTGCCACCAGTGCATAAGAGCACAACGCCAGCATTTCCAGGCCGAGATAGGCGCTGAGCATGTTGCCGGCCGAGACCAGCAACATCATGCCGATCACCGCGAACAGGGACAATGTGTAGAACTCGCCCTGATAAAGCCCGCGAGGCTTCAGGTGCGGACGCGCATATACATACGCCAGCGCGGTGCTGCCGAGAATGAACAGTTTGCACACCGCCGCGACCTCGTCGCGGATGTACATGCCGTTGAACGCGGTGCGTGCCAGGGAAACGTCACCGATGGAGCGCCACACCAGCACCCCGGCGATCACGAGAACCACGATCGACAACCAGTGCGTGACCGAACGTTGCTGCTGCGGAATGAACAGGTCGGCGATCAGGATCGTGAACACCGAGGCAAGCAGGAACATCTCCGGCAACATCGCCCGGATGTCGGCCATCGAGATCGCGATGTCGACTGCATTAGAAACCATGTCGCGAACTCCTCACGCCTTCACGCGCAACAACTGCTCGACCACCGTGGCGATCGACGCGTCCATCAAATGGGTCAGTGGTGCCGGCCAGATGCCGAACAGCAGCGTCGCCGCCGCAAATCCGCCGAGCACGAGTGCCTCGCGGCCATTGATATCGGTCAATGCCTTGACGTGGACATGCGTGGCCTCGCCGAACATCACCCGCTTGACCATCCACAGCGTGTATGCGGCGCCGACGATCAGCGTGATCGCGGCGGTGGCGGCGATCCACGGCTTGGCCTGGAAACTGGCCACGATGACCATGAATTCACCGACGAAACCCGAGGTGCCCGGCAAGCCGCTGTTGGCCATCGCGAAGAACACCATGAAGAATGCGAACCAGGGCATCGTGTTGGCGACGCCGCCGTAGTCGCCGATCATGCGACTGTGCACGCGGTCATAAAGCACGCCGACGCAGGAGAACAACGCCGCCGAAATGAAGCCGTGCGAGATCATCTGGACCATCGCGCCCTGGAGTGCCAGACGCGCGCCGTCGATGTTGCCGGCGTCGCGCGCCAGCGTCAGCGTCACGAAGGCACCGAGCGTCACGAAGCCCATGTGCGAAATCGACGAATAGGCGATCAGCTTCTTCATGTCCTGCTGCACCAGTGCGACGAAGCCGATGTAGACGACCGCGATCAGCGACAGCGCGATCACCAGCCAAGCGAATTCATGCGAGGCATCCGGCGTGATCGGCAATGCAAAGCGCAGGAAACCGAAGCCGCCGATCTTCAGCATGATCGCGGCCAGGATCACCGAACCGCCGGTCGGCGCCTCGACGTGCGCGTCCGGCAGCCAGGTATGCACCGGGAACATCGGCACCTTGACCGCGAAGGCCAGCAGGAACGAGAAGAACAGCCACATCTGCTCGGTGCGCGTCAGCGGGAACTGCGCCAGCGTGGCCAGATCAAAGCTGCCCGACTTCAGGTACAGGTAGATCAGGCCGATCAGCATGAAGATCGAGCCGAAGAACGTGTACAGGAAGAACTTGATGGTCGCGTAGACGCGGCGTGGTCCGCCCCAGATGCCGATGATGATGAACATCGGGATCAGCATGGCTTCGAAGAACACGTAGAACAGCAGCGCGTCGAGCGCGCAGAACACGCCGATCATCAGGCCTTCGAGCACCAGGAAGGAAGCGAAATACTGGTGGACCTGCTTGTCGATCGCGTCCCAGGCCCCGATCAGCACCAGTACCGTCGTGAATGCGGTCAGGGCGATCAGCGCAACGGCCACACCATCGACGCCGACGTGATAGTTCACGTTCAAGGCTTCGATCCAGGGCAGGCGCTGCACGAACTGCATCGAACTCGACATCGCATCGAATCCGCTCAGCAAAGGAACGCACAGCGCGAGCGTCGCCAGCGCGAAAACAAGGGCGACCCAGCGCGCACGATTCGCATCGGCTCCGCCGGAGACAAGGGTTGCGACACCACCGAGCACCGGCAGCGCAATCAACCAACTGAGCAAGTGAGCGGACATCATCCAGAATTCCTCAGGGGCACGTTCAGCCGATCCAGACGAACGCGCCAAGTAGCGCGATGAGCCCGAGGATCATCGCGAAGGCGTAGTGATACAGATAACCGGACTGCATCCAGCGCATGATGCTGGACGCGCGCTCGATGACGGCAGCCGAACCATTGACGATGGCACCGTCGATCACGCCGACGTCGCCGGCCTTCCACAGGCCGCGGCCCAACAGGACGCTGCCGCGCGCGAAGACCGCCTGGTAGAAGGCGTCGAAGCCGTACTTGTTCTCGAGAATGCGCGCCAGCGGTTTCAGCGTCGAATAGATGCGCGCAGGCATGGCCGGATTGACCAGATACAGGTAAGTGGCCAGCGCGAAACCGGCGAAGGCGAACCAGAACGGCGCCGTCGTCAGTCCATGCAGGGCAAACGCGACCACGCCGTGGAACTCCTCGGCAAAATGCGCCAGCGGCGCATGTCGCGGATCGACGAAAATCGCGCCACTGAAGAAATCCCCGATCAGCATCGGCTGCACGAAGAACCAGGCGATGCAGATCGACGGTATCGCGAGCAGGATCAGGGGCAAGGTCACGACCAGCGGCGACTCATGCGGTGCATGTTCGAGATGGCCGGGTTCGTGATGACCATGCGCATCGTCATGATCGTCATGATGCGCATCGCCGTGGTGTGCCTCGACGACGAATCGCTCCTTGCCGTGGAAGGTCAGGTACAGCAACCGGAACGAATACAGCGAAGTCACGAACACGCCAAACAGCACGGCGTAATAGGCATACGCGAACGCGGCGCCGCCATGATGCGCCGCCGACTGTGCCGCCACGATGATCGCGTCCTTGGAATAGAAACCCGAGAACAAGGGCGTGCCGACCAGGGCCAGCGTGCCGATGACCGCGGTGATCCAGGTGATCGGCATGTATTTGCGCAGGCCACCCATGTAGCGCATGTCCTGCTCGTGGTGCATCGCGATGATCACCGAGCCGGCACCGAGGAACAGCAGTGCCTTGAAGAAAGCGTGCGTCATCAGGTGGAACACGGCCGCGGAATAGGCCGACACGCCCAACGCGACCGTCATGTAGCCAAGCTGCGACAGCGTCGAATAGGCGACCACGCGCTTGATGTCATTCTGCACCAGACCGATCAGACCGGTGAAAAAGGCCGTCGTCGCACCGATCACCGCGATCGTTGCCAGTGCGGTGTCCGACATCTCGAATAGCGGCGACATGCGCGCGACCATGAAGATGCCGGCGGTGACCATCGTCGCTGCGTGGATCAGGGCCGAAATCGGCGTCGGGCCTTCCATCGAATCCGGCAACCAGACATGCAACGGCACCTGCGCCGACTTGCCCATCGCACCGATGAACAACAGGATGCAGATCACTGTGGGCACTGCCCATGCGTGGCCGGACACGAGCTCGATGGTCTTGCCTTCGATCGCGAGCTTGTTCGCGAAAACAGTGGCGTAATCGAGCGTGCCGGTGTACATCAGCACCGCGGCGATGCCGAGCAGAAAGCCGAAGTCGCCGACGCGGTTGACCAGGAAGGCCTTCATGTTCGCGAACACCGCGCTGGGCTTCCTGAACCAGAATCCGATCAGCAGGTAGGACACCAGGCCCACCGCTTCCCAGCCGAAGAACAGCTGCAGGAAGTTGTTGCTCATCACCAGCATCAGCATCGAGAAAGTGAATAGCGCGATGTAGCTGAAGAAGCGCTGGTAGCCGGGATCTTCGGCCATGTAGCCGATGGTGTAGATGTGCACCATCAGCGATACGAAGGTGACGACGACCATCATCATCACCGTCAGGCTGTCGATCAGGAATCCGACGTGCGCCGAGTACCCGCCGATCTCGAACCAGGTATAGAGGTTCTCGTTGTAGGTCGGCATGCCGTCGAACGCGACCAGCTTGAACACATACAGCGACAGCACGCAGGACAACGCGACGCCGCCGATGGTCACGACATGCGCGCCGCGCCGGCCGACCTGGTTGCGGAAGAAGCCGGCGATGATGGCGCCAATCAGGGGCGCCAGCGCAATGGTGAGCAGGATCGAATTGAGGGAAGTGGCCTGCATCGGATCAACCCTTCATCGTGTCGAGTTCTTCGACATTGATCGTGGCGCGGTTGCGGAACAGCAGGACCAGAATCGCCAGTCCGATCGCGGACTCCGCCGCTGCCACGGTGAGAATGAAGAACACGAAGATCTGTCCGGCGGCATCGCCGAGGAAAGCCGAGAACGCGACGAAATTCATGTTCACCGCGAGCAGCATCAGTTCCAGCGCCATCAGCAGGATGATGACGTTCTTGCGGTTGATGAAGATGCCGGCGACGCTGACGCAGAACAGGATCGCACCAAGCACGAGGTAATGACCGAGTGTGATCATGCCTGCTTGCTCCCGTCGCTGCTGCTGGGCAAATCGACCAGGCGGATGCGGTCTTCCCGGCGCGTCGCAGCCTGCTTGGCCGGATCCTGCGTGCGCACGTTCGGGCGATGGCGCAAGGTCAGGGCGACGGCGGCGACGATCGCGACCGTCAGGATCACCGCGGCGATTTCGAACGGCAGGATGTAGTCCGAGAACAGGGTGCGGCCCAGCCATTCGGTGTTCGACAGCCCCTGCTCGGCCGCGGCATCGCGAACACCACCACCCTGCATGAGCTTGCGCGCACCCATCAGACCGATCAGTTCGGCCAGCATGATCAACGCGACGACCAGTCCCGCCGGCAAGTAGGTGGTGAAGCCTTCGCGGCTGGGCAAGGACTTGATGTCGAGCATCATCACCACGAACAGGAACAACACCATCACCGCACCGACATAGACGAGGACCAGCGCGATCGCGAGGAACTCGGCACGCAACAGCAGCCACAAACACGCGCAGGTGAAGAAGGTCAGCACCAGCGACAACGCGCAATGCACCGGATTGCGCAGCGTCACCACGGCGACACTGGCAGCGACCATGACGGTGGCCAACAGGTAAAACATCAGGGCTTCAAGGGACATGCGTGCTCCTCAGCGGTAAGCCGCGTCTTGACGACGCGCTGCCGCGATTTCGGCCTCGTAGCGGTCACCGATGGCCAGCAATTGCTGCTTGCTCACGATGTTCTCGCCGCGTTGCTCGAAGTGGTATTCGTGGACATGAGTCTCGACGATCGAATCGACCGGGCAGCTCTCTTCGCAGAAACCGCAGAAGATGCACTTGAACAAGTCAATGTCGTAGCGCGTGGTGCGACGCGAACCGTCGGCACGCTGCTCGGAATCGATCGTGATCGCGAGCGCCGGACACACGGCCTCGCACAGCTTGCAGGCGATGCAGCGTTCCTCGCCATTCGGATAACGGCGCAGCGCATGCAGGCCGCGGAAGCGATTCGACTTCGGAATGGCTTCCTCGGGATAGCGCACGGTGTATTTCGGCGCGACCAGGTACTTGCCGGTGAGCGCCATGCCCTTGAGCAGTTCGAGCAGCAGCAGACTCTTGAAATAGCGGATGACGGCGTTCATGGCGCGCCTCAGGAATTCGGAACCAGAACGCCGGTGTACACAAGCACACCGGTGACCATGACCCAGGCGATCGTGATCGGGATGAACACCTTCCAGCCCAGCCGCATGATCTGGTCATAGCGGTAACGCGGGAACGTGGCGCGGAACCACAGGAACATGAAAGCGAAGAAGGCGACCTTGACGGCCAGCCAATGCGGACCACCCTTGCCGATCAGGCCCCAGGATTCCGGGAACGGCGACAACCAGCCACCGCAGAAGAACAGCGGGACCAGGAACGACACCAGGATCATGTTCGCGTATTCGGCCAGGAAGAACAGCGCGAAGGCCGATCCGGCATATTCGACGTGGAACCCCGCCACGATTTCCGATTCGCCCTCGGCGACATCGAAGGGTGCGCGGTTGGTCTCGGCGAGCCCGGAAATGAAATAGATCAGGAACAGCGGGAACAGCGGCCACATGAACCATTCGAAGACGCCGCCATTGCCGCCCTGCGCATGCCCGATCTCGGTCAGGTTGAGACTGCCCGCCGCGATCAACACGCCGACGAGGGCAAAGCCCATCGAAATCTCGTAGGAAATCACCTGGGCGGCGGCGCGCATGGCACCGAGGAACGCGTATTTCGAGTTCGACGCCCAGCCGGCAAGGATGATGCCGTAGACACCCATCGAGGTCATGGCCAGCAGATACAACAGCCCGGCATTGACGTCCGCATGCACGATGCCCTCGCCCGCCGGTACCACTGCCCAGGCCGCAAAGGCGGGAATCAAGGCCAGCATCGGCGCCAGTCGGAACAGGAACAGGTTCGACTTCGACGGGACGATGATTTCCTTGAACAGCAGCTTGAACACGTCCGCAAACGGCTGCAGGAAACCCTTGCCGATGTAGACCGGGCCACGACGCACCTGCATCCAGCCGATCACCCAGCGTTCCGTCACGGTGTAGAAAGCGACCGCAAGAATCAGCGGCACGATCGGCAGCAGCAGGATCTTGATCGCCATCCACACGGTCGGAAATTCCGCCGTGTAGGTATTGAACAACGACAGCAACTGGTCCATGTCAGACCCTCGTCACGGTCAAGCCGGCACCATTGGGTGCCAGCGCAGCAGTTTCGGAATGGCCGAGTTCGACCCAGGCCGCGCCCGTCGGCACGCCGGCATCGGCAAAGGCCGGCAATTCAACAGTGTTCGTTCCATCCGAAACCTTGGCTCGTCCACCCTGAGTCAGGCCTGCCGCCAGGAAGTCGGCAGGATTGAGAGCAACACCAGCCGGCTGTGCCAAAGGCGTCGCCAACAACGCGGACGATCGACGCAGTACCGCGTCGGCGCGATAGATCGGCACGGTCGCGATACGCGTCAGGCCAACACCCGACTTCGTCGTATCCGACATCGCGGCCGACATGGGCACGGCCGCACCCAGCTTGCCGCCCATGCGCGCACGCACATCGGCGATGTCGGTGAAATCGAAGTTCGACACCCCGAGCGCTGCACCAAGCGCCCGCAATACGCGCCAACCAGCACGCGCTTCGCCGGGCAATTTTGCGCCCGCGGCCACGATCTGAACCGAACCATCGACGTTGACGTAGCTGCCGTCGATTTCCGGCGCAAGGCCGATCGGCAACACCGCATGCGCGGTGCGCTTCACGCCGTTACAGGCGTAGGCGCCGACATAGACGTGGAACTCGGCATTGCTCCGGGCGTCGTCGTAGGCCTTCGAGCGCAAGGTGTCCTGTGAACCGGCGTGCCAGGTCAGCAGTGCCTTGCGGGGCTGCGCGAGGATCTGCGCAGCGCTGGCACCACCCTCGCCCGGCACGACGCCGACGCGCGCCAAGCCGACGCCGTTCGCACCCGAAGCGACTTCGTTGAACGCGGTGTTTGTCAACTGTGCAACGGCACGTGCGAGTGCGCGCAGGCGCGACGCCGCCGGATGCTGTACGGCGAAATCGCCGAAGACCAGCACCGAACTCGATGCACCAAGCAAACGCTTTGCGATGGCGCGATGAACATCGTCAACCTTGGACTCGGCAACCAACTTGGCCACGACCATATCGACGCTACCGCCCGACAATTCGAGTGCGGCCTTGGCGATGGCCGCGACTTCGTCGAGCATCTGCCAAGGTTCGACGATCCGTGCCGATGCCGTTTCGAAGTGGAAATCGAAGTCGATCGGATTCACGGCATCGATCATCGCACCGCGCTTCCACGCCTTGCGAATGCGATGCCCGAGCAGCGGCTGGTCGAGACGTGGATTCGAGCCGACCAGCAGAATCGCGGCGGCTTTCTCGACATCGGCCAAGGGCATTTCGAAGGTTGCACCGGCACTGCGGTCTGCGGCGTCGACGACGCGCAGGCGATGATCGATGTTCGCGCTGCCGAGACCGCGCAGCAGTTCGGCGAGCAGGAAACCCTCTTCGCTCGACGCCATTGGCGCAACCAGCGCCGCGATCTGATCGCCGCCGTGTGTCGTCTGGATCCGCGTCAAGCCATCGGCGACGAAGCGGATGGCGTCTTCCCACGAGACCGACTTCAATTCGCCGTCGCCGCCACGGACCATCGGCTGGGTCGCGCGATCTTCCGCATACAGGCCCTGATGGCTGTAGCGGTCGCGATCCGACAGCCAGTTCTCGTTGATCGCCTCGTTGTCCTTGGGGACCGTGCGCAAGACTTCGCCGCGACGCGTGTGCAGGAACAGGTTCGAACCGAGCGCGTCGTGGTAACCGATCGACTCGCGCGCGATCAGTTCCCAGGCGCGCGCCTTGAAGCGGAACGGCTTGTTGGTCAGTGCGCCGACCGGACAGACATCGATGATGTTGCCGCCCAGTTCCGATTCGATCGACTTGCCGATGTAGGTGCCGATCTCGGTGTTCTCGCCGCGACCGATGCCGCCGAGTTCCGAGGTGCCGGCGATCTCGCTCATGAAGCGGACGCAGCGCGTGCAATGGATGCAGCGAGTCATGTCGGTCGCGATCAGCGGCCCGATGTCCTCGTCGGCGACGACGCGCTTGCGCTCGACGAAACGCGAGACCGAACGACCGTAGCCCATGGCCACGTCCTGGAGTTCGCATTCGCCGCCCTGGTCGCAGACCGGGCAGTCGAGCGGATGATTGATCAGCAGGAACTCCATCACATTCCGCTGCGAATTCAGTGCACGCTCGGAGCGGGTGCGGATCTTCATGCCTTCCATGACCGGCGTCGCACAGGCCGGCACCGGCTTCGGCGCCTTTTCTACGTCGACCAGGCACATGCGGCAATTCGCCGCGATCGGCAGCTTCTCGTGGTAGCAGAAGCGCGGCACGGCGACACGCGCCTTGTCCGTGGCATGAATGATCATCGCGCCTTTCGGCACCTGCATCGCGATGCCGTCGACCTCGATGTTCACGAGATCGGGCGCGGTGGTATTGCTCGGCTGCGCGCTCATGCCGCGGCTCCCTGCTGCACGTCGACGATCGAGCGACCGTGCGTGATGAAGTATTCGAATTCGTGCCAGTAATGGCGCAGGAATCCTTGCACCGGCCACGCCGCGGCCTCGCCGAAGGCACAAATGGTGTGGCCCTCGATCTGGCCTGCGGCCTGCTTCAGCATCTGCAGGTCGTCAAGGGTGGCCTTGCCGTCGACGATGCGCGTGAGCATGCGATACATCCAGCCGGTGCCTTCGCGGCAGGGCGTGCACTGGCCGCAGGACTCGGCGTAGTAGAAGCGCGCGATGCGCTGGCAGGCACGCACCATGCAGGTGCTGTCGTCCATCACGATGACGGCACCCGACCCGAGGCCGGAGCCGGCCTTCTGGATGCTGTCGTAGTCCATGGTCAGGCCCATCATCGTCTCGGCCGGCAACACCGGCATCGAGGAGCCGCCCGGGATGACGGCCTTGAGCTTGCGGCCACCGCGCACACCGCCGGCCATCTCCAGCAGATCCTTGAACGATGTGCCCAATCGAATTTCGAAGTTGCCAGGCTTGGCGACATGACCGGAGACCGAGAAGACCTTTGGTCCGCCATTGTTCGGCTTGCCGAGATTCAAGAACCATTCCGCTCCATTACGGATGATCGCGGGTACCGACGCGTAGGTCTCGGTATTGTTGATCGTGGTCGGCTTGCCGAACAGGCCGAAGTTCGCCGGGAACGGCGGCTTGAAGCGCGGCTGGCCCTTCTTTCCTTCCAGCGATTCCATCAGCGCGGTTTCTTCGCCGCAGATGTAGGCGCCGGCACCAAGCGCATTGTGGATGTCGATGTCGATGCCGCTGCCGAGAATGTTCTTGCCCAGCCAACCGTGCGCGTAGGCGTCCTTCAAGGCCAGCTCGATGCGTTCGAACGGCTCGTGATGGAACTCGCCGCGCATGTAGTTGTAGGCAACCGATGATCCCGTCGCATAGCAGGCAATCGCCATGCCTTCGATCACGGCGTGCGGGTTGTAGCGCAGGATGTCGCGGTCCTTGCAGGTGCCGGGTTCCGACTCGTCGGAATTGCACAGGATGTACTTTTGCCCGGGTGCATTGCGCGGCATGAAGCTCCACTTCAGGCCAGTCGGAAAGCCAGCGCCACCGCGACCGCGCAAACCCGACTGCTTCACCATCTCGATCAACGCCGCCTGGTCCATCTTCTCGGTCAGGATCTTGCGCAGGGCCTGATAACCGCCGGCCTTCAGATAGCTGTCATAGGTCCACGGCTGATCGAAATGCAGGGTCGTGAACACGACATTGTGTTCCTGCGGCGCAGGTCCGACGGCGCCGTGGCGATCGAGGTAGGAAGGTCCGTGTGCCATGGGATTCACTTCAGTCCGTCGAGGATCTCATCCACCGAGGCGGTGGTGAGTTTCTCGTGGTAGTGGCCGTTGACGACCATCATCGGCGCGCAGGCGCAGGCCGCGAGGCATTCCTCTTCGCGCTTCAGGTACAGGCGGCCATCCGGGGTGGATTCGCCGAGCTTGATGCCGAATTTCTTTTCGCAATGGGCAACGATGTCCTCGGCGCCATTGAGCCAGCAGGAAATATTGGTGCAGATCGCGACATTGTTGCGGGCGACCGGTCGGGTCTCATACATCGAATAGAAGTTCGCGACTTCATAAGCCCAAACCGGCGGCAGATCGAGGTACTTGGCGACCGCGGCAATGAGCGGATCGTTCAGATGGCCATGGTTCTGTTCCTGCGCGGCCCACAAGGCCTGCAACAGCGCCGAGCGCTTGCGTTCGGGCGGGAATTTGGCGACCCAGTGATCGATATGCTCGATCGTCGCGCTGCTCAGCACGGCCTTCGGATCGATGTCCTTGACCTGTTCGAAATTACCGGTGGCTCTCATGGTCTGTCCTGCCCGCGCTCAGCGATCGATCTCGCCGAACACGACGTCGAATGTGCCGATCAATGCAACCACGTCCGGCAGCATGTGCCCGGTCGCGATCTCGTCCATCGCCGAAAGGTGCGCAAAACCCGGCGCGCGCAACTTCAATCGGAACGGTTTGTTGGCGCCATCGGCGATGATGTACGCCGCGAACTCGCCTTTCGGCGCCTCGACCGCCGCATACACCTCGCCCGCCGGCACCGCATAACCTTCGGTAAACAGCTTGAAGTGATGGATGAGGGCTTCCATGTCGTCCTTCATCTCTTCGCGCTTCGGCGGTGCAACCTTGTAGTTCTGCACCATCACCGGACCGGGATGGGCGCGCAGCCAGGCCACGCACTGCTTGATGATGCGGTTCGACTGGCGCATCTCTTCGACGCGCACGAGGTAGCGGTCGTAACAGTCGCCGTTCTTGCCGATCGGAATCTGGAACTGGAACTTGTCGTATGCGGCATAGGGCTGCTTGCGACGCAGGTCCCACTCGATCCCGGAACCGCGCAGCATCGGGCCGCTCATGCCCCAGGCCAGTGCCTGCTCCGGCGACACCACGCCGATGCCGACCGTGCGCTGCTTCCAGATGCGATTGTCGGTCAGCAGCGTTTCGTATTCGTCGACGCGCTTCGGAAAGTCGTCGGTGAAGGCATCGAGGAAGTCCAGCATCGAACCCTCGCGCCAGGCATTCACGCGCTTCAGATCCTTGCCCTTGTTCCACGGCGATTCGCGGTACTTCGGCATCTGGTCCGGCAGGTCGCGGTAGACGCCGCCCGGGCGGTAATAGGCCGCATGCATGCGCGCGCCGGAGACCGCTTCGTAGCAGTCCATCAGTTCCTCGCGCTCGCGGAACGCATACAGGAACAGCGTCATCGCACCCAGATCGAGCGCGTTCGAGCCGAGCCACATCAGGTGATTCAGGATGCGCGTGATTTCATCGAACAGCGTGCGGATGACCTGCGCTCGTTCCGGCGCGGCAATGCCGAGCAACTGTTCGATCGCACGCACGTAGGCGTGTTCGTTGCACATCATCGACACGTAGTCGAGGCGATCCATGTAACCGATCGACTGGTTGTACGGCTTGGATTCGGCCAGTTTCTCGGTGCCCCGATGCAGCAGGCCGACATGCGGGTCGGCGCGCATCACGGTTTCGCCGTCGAGCTCCAGCACCAGGCGCAGCACGCCATGCGCAGCCGGATGCTGCGGGCCGAAGTTGATCGTGTAGTTGCGGATCTCTTGCATGCTCACTTCCCTGCCGTGCGCGCTGCGGATTCGGAGCGCGCCTGGTCGTAACGAGCATCGTCGCGCACCACGCGCGGCACGCCGACACGCGGTTCGATCGACACTGGTTCATAGATCACGCGCTGCTTCTCGGCGTCGTAACGCACCTCAACATTGCCGATCAGCGGGAAGTCCTTGCGGAATGGATGACCCACGAAACCATAGTCGGTGAGGATGCGGCGCAGGTCCGGATGACCTTCGAACAAGATGCCGAACAGGTCGAAGGCTTCGCGTTCGAACCAGTTCAGGCCTCGCCACAGACCGACGAGGGACGCCACCACCGGCAGGCCTTCGTCTGGCGCGAAGCAGCGGATGCGCACGCGCCGGTTGTGTGCCAGCGAAAGCAGGTTGACGACCACTGCATAGCGCTGTTCCTTGTGGGCCGCCTCCGGTCGCTCGGACCAGTTGAAGCGGCCCGGCCCGAAGCCTTCGACACCGCGCGAGAAGCCCTCACCGCTGACATCGCTGGTATCCCACTCGGCCTCGCCATGACCCAGGTAGTCGACGCCGCACAAGTCGACCGCCTGCTCGAAGCGGAACTCGGCCTCGTCGCGCAATGCGCGCGCGACATCCACCCAGCACTCGGACTTGATCTCGACGGTCGGCACATCGACCGAATCGATCACGCGCAGGATCTGGTCGGCGAAGCGTTCGCGCAACCGGTCGGAGAATCGGATCTCGCTGTCGCTCATGGTTCTTCCTCAGCGCGCGATGATCGCGTTCTTGCCGACGGTATTCGTCCTGCGGATCTTCTTCTGCAACTGCAGGATGCCCCAGATCAGCGCCTCTGCCGTCGGCGGGCAGCCGGGCACGTAGACATCGACCGGGACCACGCGGTCACATCCGCGCACGACCGAATAGGAATAGTGGTAGTAGCCGCCGCCGTTCGCGCACGAACCCATCGAGATCACCCATTTCGGTTCGGGCATCTGGTCGTAGACGCGGCGCAGCGCCGGCGCCATCTTGTTCACCAGGGTGCCGGCCACGATCATCACGTCCGATTGGCGCGGCGACGGGCGGAACACGACGCCATAACGATCGGTGTCGAGTCGTGGCGCACCGGCCTGCATCATTTCGACGGCGCAGCAGGCGAGGCCGAAGGTCATCGGCCACATCGAGCCGGTACGCGCCCAATTGACCAGAGCATCCATCGATGCGACTGCATAACCGCGCTCGATCAGCGGATTCGAAGCGTCGGGACGAAGGATGTCGTCGACTTCGCCGATCGGCTCGGGATTGTGGAAGAACGAAGTCTTTACGCCCATGTGATCACTCCCATTCCAGCGCGCCCTTCTTCCAGACGTAGGCGAAACCCAGCACCAGAAGCAGCAGGAACATGCCCATTTCGATGAGCCCGATCAGGCCGATATCGCGGAACACGACGGCCCAGGGGAAGATGAAGGCGATTTCGAGGTCGAAGACGATGAACAGGATCGCCATCAGGTAATAGCGCACATCGAACTTCATGCGCGCATCTTCGAAGGGCAGGAAGCCGCACTCGTAGGGTGCGAGCTTGTCCTCGCCAGGCTTGCTCGGTCCGATCAGCGTACCGATGGCGAGCAGGGCGACCGCGATGATCGTCGCCAGGCCGAGAAACAGCAGTACCGGCAGGTATTCGGACAGTTCCATGCGTTGTCCCGCTTCTTCTTCGTGCGTCTTACTGCAAAAAAGAAAGCCGCGATGCGGCTTCTTTTTAGGTGTTTGGTGCCCAAGGGGGGACTCGAACCCCCACGACCTAAATCGCTACCACCTCAAGGTAGTGCGTCTACCAATTCCGCCACCTGGGCAAGTTGCTCATTCTACCCGCTAGTCGCCTTCAGTTAGAAGACTCAGGCTGGGTTGATTCGTTTGTTTTCGCGTCGTCCGTGGCCTCGACCTGCGTCGTGTCGACGGGCGCAGCAACCTTGGCATCCGTCGCCGCAGGAACGTCGCTGGTCGGCGTCGGCGCCACTGGAACATCACCGTTCGCGGGAGCCGGCGCGGCGGCCGGCTTGACGACCTCTGCGGGCGTTTGGGCGGCGCCCATCACGCCGAGATCGGCCGCTGCACCGGCAGTCTTCTTGGCGTTGTGGCTGATGTAGACGCCCATGCCGATGCTGAGCGCGAAGAACAGCACTGCCAGCCATTTCGTTGAACTGCTGAGAAAGTTCGCCGAACCGCGCGAACCGAACACCGTGGCCGAGGCGCCACCGCCGAAGCCGGAGCCGGCTTGCGCACCGGAACCGCGCTGCAGCAGGATCAAGCCGATCATCGCGAGCGCGACCACGACATACAGCGCCAGCAAGATCTTGAGACCGAGTTCGAAGCTCATTTCTATGTCCAGGATGCGTTTCAGTGGGCCGCGGCACGGATGATCGCGACGAAATCGTCAGCGACCAGCGACGCGCCGCCGATCAATCCGCCATCGATATCCGACTGTGCAAACAGCGTCGCCGCATTGTTCGGCTTGACGCTGCCGCCATACAGGATGCGCAGCGAGCCAGCGATATTAGCAGAATCTTTTGCGACCACGCCACGCAGCAGGGCATGGACGGCCTGAGCCTGTTCAGGCGAGGCGGTGCGGCCGGTACCGATCGCCCAGACTGGCTCGTAGGCCAGCACGGCGTTCGCGAAGGCATCGACCCCTGCGGCATCGATCACCGCGCGCAACTGCATCGACACCACGGTGTCGGTTTCGCCGGCATCACGCTGTGCCAGCGTCTCGCCGACACAGAGGATCGGCGTCAACCCGGCCGCCTGCGCAGCGATGAATTTGGCTGCGATCAATGCATCAGACTCGGCGTGGTACTGGCGACGTTCGGAGTGTCCGAGGATCACCTGGCGGCAGCCGACTTCGCGCAGCATGCCCGGGGCGACCTCACCGGTATATGCACCGCTGGCCTGCGCACTCGCGTCCTGCGCACCGATCGCCAGCGTCCTCGCCACCGCAAGCGCGCCGTGAAGATACGGATACGGCGGCATCACTGCGACGTCGACCTGCGGGAACGGGCCAGCGGCCTCGATCGCCAAGACCAACTCGCGCGTCATCGCGAGACTGCCATGCATCTTCCAGTTGCCAGCGATCAGCGGTCGGCGCATGTCGGGTTTCCACTCTGAAGGGCGCGCAGGATAGTCTCCGCCCTCCCCTGCGGCAATTGATCTCGCTCATGACCCAAGCATTCGAATGGCGCGGACAACGCGCCCTGATCAGCGGCGCGTCGGCTGGCATCGGCCAGACCTATGCAGAAATGGCCGCCGCCCGCGGCTGCCATCTGGTGCTGACGGCACGCCGCATGGATCGGCTGGAGTCTCTCGCCGCAACGCTGCGCACGAAATACGGCATCGAGGTCGACTGCATCGCGGCCGACCTGGCCGAACCGGCCGCGATCGAATCACTGTGCGCAACACTGGCCGAACGCGGGCTGTCCATCGATGTTCTGGTCAACAACGCCGGCTTCGGCGTTCCCGGCGCCTATCATCAGACCGATTGGGCGACGCAGGCGCGCTTCCTGCAAGTGATGATCAACGCCCCGGCCGAATTCGCCCATCGCCTGCTGCCGGGCATGCGTGAACGTCGCCGCGGCGCGATCATCAATGTCGCGTCACTGGCCGGACTGGTGCCGGGCTCCGCCGGCAGCACGCTGTACGGTGGCTCGAAAGCCATGCTGATCAAGTTCTCGCAGTCGCTGTCGCTGGAAACCTCGGGGCGCGGCATCCGCGTGCAGGCACTCTGCCCCGGTTTCACCTACTCCGAGTTCCATGACGTCACCGGCGCGCGCGCACTGGTCAGCCAGATGCCGAACTACCTGTGGATGGATGCCGCCAGCGTCGTGCAAGCCTCGTTCGACGCGCTGGATCACGATCGCGTCATCTGCGTGCCCGGACGCGTCAACCGCCTGCTCAAGTTCATCAGCAAGCACCTGCCCGACCAGACCGCACTGCGCCTAGTCGGTCGCCGCTCGAAGCAGTTCCGTCGGTTCGACTGAATCAGACCAGCTTGATCTCGCGCAGGCGTTCCATCAGGTAGTCGTGCGAGGTGATCGGGGTCGGATAGCGACTCGGATTGTCCGCGCTGACGCAACTCGGCAACACGTCGATCAGGAAATCCGGGTTCGGGTGCAGGAAGAACGGGACCGAGAAACGCGGCTTGCGCGCGGCATCGCCGGGCGGATTGACGACGCGATGCGTGGTCGACGGATAGACGTGGTTGGTCAGGCGCTGCAGCATGTCGCCGATGTTGACGACGATGGTGTCGCCCTCGGTCGTGATCGGCAGCCATTCGCCTTCGCGCGTCAGCACTTCCAGGCCCGCTGCGCTGGCGCCGACGAGCAGGGTGATGAAGTTGATGTCCTCGTGCGCGCCGGCGCGCACGTTCGGCACGTCCGGTGCGGTGATCGGCGGATAGTGGATCGGGCGCAGGATGCTGTTGCCGAAATCGATCTTGTCGTCGAAGAACTTCTCGGGCAGCTCGATGTGCAGGGCCAGCGCACGCAACACGCGCACGCCCAATTGATCAAGCGCGGTGTAAAGCGCGTAACCCGCCTCGTGGAAATCGGCGACCTCGGCCGGCCACAGATTCGCCGGCATCACATCGGCATATTTCGAATCGCGCGGAATCTCGCGGCCGATGTGCCAGAACTCCTTCAGGTCCGGATACTTCGAATCCTTCGCGGTCTCGACCATGAAGCCGGTGTAGCCACGGGCGCCGCCGGAACCGGGCACGTGATAGCGCCGTTTCACCTCATCGGGCAGCGCGAAGAATGCCTTGAATGCGGCATAGGCGCGATCGACCAATTGCGGCGAGAGTCCGTGGCCACTGATGCCGCAGAAACCGTATTCGCGATAGGCCGCGCCGATGTCGCGTACGAAGGCGTCGCGGTCGGTGTCGTAGCGGCGAATGTCGAGGGTCGGGACATGCTTCTGGGTCATGGCAGCTTCCAGGGTGGGGACGTGCGCGTTGCCACGTCCGGGAATCGGGTCGAATGGGAGATCAAGCGGCGGATGATACGGCGGCCGCGACCGCTTGTGCGATGCGCTGCACCAACGCGGCATCGTCGGCCTCGACCGTGACCCGGATCACCGGCTCGGTCCCGGAGGCACGCAAGACCAGTCTCCCGCGGCCGGCCAGTGCGTCTTCAGCCGTGGCTCGCGCCGCAAACACCTGCGCCGTCTCCAACGGGCGTGCGCCCGCGGCAAAACGAACATTGATGGTCTGTTGCGGGAAACGCGGCATGTCGCCGCGCCATTCGGACGCACTGCGCGCACTCGCCGACAGGGCCTCGAGAACTTGCAGCGCTGCGATCATCGCATCGCCGGTGCCGGCGCGATCCAGGCAAAGCACGTGGCCGGAGGCCTCGCCGCCGAGCACACCCGAGGTTTCGTGCAAGCGCTGGTGTACGTAGCGGTCGCCGACATTGGCGCGCGAAAAGGCGATGCCCTGCCCCGCCAACTTGAGTTCGAGCGCCATGTTCGTCATCAGGGTACCGACCACCGGCCCGCGCAGACGACCGCTGCGATGCCACTCGGTCGCGAGGATGTGCAGCAGATCGTCGCCATCCAGCAATTCGCCTTCGGCATCGACGAACAGCACGCGGTCGCCGTCGCCATCAAAGGCGATACCGAGATCGGCGCGTTGGTCGCGTACTTCGGCCTGCAGCGCGGCAGGTTCAGTCGAACCGACGCCCCGATTGATGTTCAAACCGTCCGGTGTGATGCCGATCGCGTTGACCGAAGCGCCCAGCATGGAAAACAGGCGCGGCGCCAGCTTGTAGGTTGCACCATGCGCGCAGTCGAGGACGATGCGCAGGCCGTCGAGGCGGAATCCGGCCGGCACGCTGGCCGCGACGAAACCGAGATAGCGATCGTCCGCATCGGTCATGCGCGCGGCGCGGCCCAGGCGTTCCGGCGCGACCGGGGATTGCGCTACCGCCAGTGCAGCCTCGATCGCGAACTCTTCCGCGTCACCGAGCTTTTCGCCCTTGGCCGAAAAGAACTTGAAGCCGTTGTCGTGATGCGGGTTGTGCGACGCACTGATCACGACGCCGGCACAGGCGCCGATCGCCTGGGTCAGGTGCGCCACGCCCGGCGTCGGCATCGGGCCAAGCAGACGAACGTCGGCGCCGGCTGAAATCAAGCCCGCTTCCAAGGCGGATTCGAGCATGTAACCGGAGCGACGCGTGTCCTTGCCGATGACGACGACGCCGCCATCGGACTTGGCGAGCACACGCCCGGCCGCATGACCCAGCCGCAACGCGAACTCGGCGGTGATCGGCGTGATGCCGACATGGCCGCGGATGCCATCGGTGCCGAACCAGGTCTTATTGCTCATCGTCGGTCGAATTCCATCGTCAAGGGCATCATCGATCACGCCACATCGAAAGCATAGGCGAGCACGTCGCGAAGATCACCCGTGCCGAGCATCGTTTGCAACAGGCGCTCGATGCCGAGCGCGACACCGGCACAATCGGGCAGGCCCGGCAGCGCAGCGATCAATCGCTGGTCGATGGCGATATCTGCCTGGCCACGCGCCTGCCGCCTCGCGAGATCGGCCAGAAAGCGCCGCGATTGTTCCTCGGCATCGTTCAGTTCGTGGTAGCCATTCGCAAGCTCGCGTCCACCCAGATAACACTCGAACCGCTCGGCGACGTCGACGTCGTCACGGCGGACAACGCGCGCCAACGCGCATTGCGAGGCGGGAAAATCATGCACGATCAGGGCCAGATCGGCGGGCAACGCCGGCTGCAGACGATGCGTGATCAGCAGATCGAGCCAATCGTCGCGACCAAGGCCGTCTTCGTCGATGCGCACGTCGCCGAGTGCCTGCCGCAACTCGCCGACACTTGCGTGAAAGGGGTCGAGCGACAACGCGTCGCGGAACCAGTCGCGATAGGTCGTCGTGCGTGTTTCGAGGGTGCGTCCGACCGCGCGCATCGCCACACCGACCAGTTCAAGCACTTCGTCGGCGAGCGCATGATGATCGATGCCGACGCGATACCACTCGAGCATCGTGAACTCGGGGTTGTGGGTGCGCCCGGCCTCGCCATTGCGGAATACCCGCCCGAGTTCGTAGCAGTCGCCAACGCCCTCGGCCAGCAGGCGCTTCAACGGAAATTCCGGCGAGGTGCGCAACCAGCGCCGACGTGCACCGGCATCGACATGACCACTGAACCCGGTCACGAAACTCTCGATGTTCGGATCGGTATTGCCCGCAGCCGACAGCATCGGTGTCTCGACTTCCAGCACGCCACGCGCGGCGAAGAACGCACGGATCAGCATGTACAAGTCGGCACGCAGGCGCAGCGCCTTCAGGCGATCGGCCCGCATGTTCAGGCGCCGTACCCGGCCAACAAGGCCAGCAAGGCGTTCTCGTCCAGCACCGGAATACCGAGCGACTGCGCCTTGTCGAGCTTGCTGCCGGCTTCGGCACCGGCCACCAGGAAACTCGTCTTCGCCGACACGCTGCCGGACACCTTCGCTCCGAGGGATTCGAGGCGCTCCTTGGCTTCGTCGCGGGTCAGACTGGCGAGCGAACCGGTCAAGACGATGGTCTTGCCGAGCAGCGGACCGGCCGCCGCGAGCGGTTCGCCCTCTTCCCACGCCACGCCCCGCGCCCGCAACCCGTCGATGATCTCGCGCTGATGCGGTGCCGAGAAGAACGCGGCGATGCGCGATGCGACCACCGGACCGACGTCGGGCGCGGTCATCAGGTCGGCCTCGCTGGCCGATGCAATCCGATCGAGCGCACCGAAATGTCGGGCCAGCGTCTTCGCGGTCGATTCGCCGACATCGCGGATACCGAGCGCAAACAGCAGGCGCGGCAGGGTCGTGGCACGACTGGCGTCGATCGCCGCCAACAGGTTCTCGGCCCAGCGACTCGCTACCTTGCCCTTCTTGACGGACTCCGGAACCACCCCGTCGCGCTCGTCGGCGCGACGTTTCATGTCGAGCAGCTGATCCAGCGTCAGCGCATACAGATCGGCGACGTGGTGAACAAAACCGAGGTCGACGAGAGTGTCGATGTACGCATCGCCGAGACCTTCGATATCCATCGCCCGGCGCGATGCGAAATGCCGGATCGATTCCTTGCGCTGCGCCGGGCAGACCCCCGTGCCGGTACAGCGCAATACCGCCTCGTCACCTTCGCGCGCGAGCAGCGAACCGCACTCGGGACAGTGCGTCGGCATCTCGAAGGGCGGGAGTCCGTCGGGGCGCTGGTCGAGCACGACCGACACGACTTCCGGAATCACGTCGCCGGCGCGGCGCACGATGACGGTATCGCCGACCCGCACGTCCTTGCGTCGGACCTCGTGTTCGTTGTGCAAGGTGGCGTTGGTGACGACGACGCCCGCGACCTGGACCGGACGCAAGCGCGCGACCGGCGTGACGGCGCCGGTGCGACCGACCTGAACATCGATGGCCTCGACAACGGTTTGTTCTTCTCGCGCCGGGAACTTGTGCGCGATGGCCCAGCGCGGCGCGCGCGAGACGAAGCCGAGTTCGCGCTGAGCGGCGATCTCGTCGACCTTGTAGACGACGCCGTCGATGTCGTAGGGCAACGCATCGCGGCGTTCGCCAATGCGGCGGTAATAGCCGAGCAGACCCGCGATGCCGATGGCACGGTCGGCCTCTGGACATACCGGCAAGCCGTAACGACGAAAGTCCGCGAGCATGTCGGTGTGCTGCCGCCAACGGGGTTCCGGTTCGATGTGACCGAGCGCATACGCGAAGAAGGCCAGCGGTCTCGATGCCGAGATCCTGGGGTCGAGCTGGCGAATCGAGCCGGCCGCGGCATTGCGCGGATTCGCGAGCGTCCGTTCGCCACGTTCTCGCGCACGTTCGTTGAACGCCTCGAATGCCTCACGCGGCATGTACACCTCGCCACGAACTTCCAGCATGCGCGGCCAGCCGCTGTCGATCAGCTTCAGCGGCACCGAGGGAATGGTACGCACGCTGTGCGTCACATCCTCTCCGGTGCTGCCATCGCCACGCGTCGCGGCACGGGTCAGGCGTCCATCGACATAGAGCAGGCTGATCGCGAGCCCGTCGATCTTGGGTTCGACCGAGAACGCGATGTCCTCATGCCCAAGCTTGTCGGCGATGCGACGGAAGAAATCCCGCACATCGTCGTCGCTGAAGGCATTGCCGAGGCTGAGCATCGGCACCTCGTGGCGCACCTCGGCGAATCCGCCGGTGACCGGCGACCCGACGCGTTGCGTCGGTGACTCGGCGCTGACGAACTCCGGATGCTCGGCTTCGAGTGCCTGCAATTCGCGCAGCAGCGCATCGTAGGCACTGTCCGCGATCGTCGGCGCATCCAGCACGTGATAGCGGTGGTTGTGGGTGTCGATGTCGCTGCGCAATTGCTCGATGCGCGTGGCCACATTCCCGCTTGCGAACGACGCGCCGCTCACGATTTCACCAGGTTTTGCGGATGGTGTTCTTTTCCTGCGCGCGATCGTAAGCACGCAGTTCATCGCGAAGATGCTGGATGCGCTGTCGGCCGAGCGCGTTGCGCTCCTCGTCCAGTACCTGACCGCCGAGCAATTCCGCGAGACGCTGCGCCGTCGGCAACATCGCGTCCCAGGCATCGAGCGCCGACAGCGCGTTCGGCATCACCATGAACAGGGACAGCCCGCCGGTGCGCAGCGACTGGATCTGGCCCATCTCGAAGCGGCCGGGACGCATCATGTTCGCGACACTGAACACCGCGCCATACTCGGACGTCGTCGCCGGCATGCGATGGAACACCCCGAGCGCGCCGTAGACCAGCCCGGTCTTCTCGGCCGCAACGATGATGTCGCTGCCTGCAAACGGGGCGCCTTCCGGCGCAGTGACGTAAATGGTGACGATGCGATCGGTCTTGTCGGACGCGCGCGCACCGATATTCGACTCGACATAGACCGGCGCAGGCCGCGCATCGTCGGACTCGGGCATGTCGATCCTCAGCTCCGACTGACGCGGACTCGCATCGTCGGCCGCATCGTCCCCCTTGATCTCGCGACCGAGGCGATCGAGCTCGGCCGCGATTTCGGGATCGAGGCCCTCGTCATCGCCGATGCGAACGTCGCCGAATTGCGGCTCGGTCCGTTCACTGGCCGGTTTGCTCGGCACCCGACGACCCTGGGGTGGCGCCGGGCGCCGCCCGGTCCACCAGATCAACGCGAGCACGAGGGCTCCAATGACGGCGAGGATGATGCGCAACGTGCTCGCGTCCATGATGGCTCCTTAGGCCGCGCCGGCCAGCTTGGCCGCTTCCGCGAGATCGACCGAGACCAGTCGTGACACGCCCGGCTCGCGCATGGTCACGCCGCACAGCTGGTTCGCGGCCTCCATGGTCGCCTTGTTGTGGGTCACGAACAGGAACTGCACACGCTCGCTCATTTCGGCGACCATGTTGCAGAAGCGGCCGACATTGGCTTCATCGAGTGGCGCATCGACCTCGTCGAGCAGGCAGAACGGCGCCGGATTCAGGCGGAAGATCGAAAACACCAGTGCGACCGCAGTCAGCGCCTTCTCGCCGCCGGACAACAGCGAGATCGAGGTGACGCGCTTGCCGGGTGGGCGCGCCATGATCGAGACACCGGTGTCGAGCAAGTCTTCGCCAGTCAATTCCAGATACGCATGGCCGCCGCCGAACAGGCGCGGGAAAAGCTCCTGCAATCCGGTATTGACCTTGTCGAAGGTCTCCTTGAAGCGCGTGCGGGTTTCGCGGTCGATCTTCTTGATCGCGCCCTCCAGGGTTTCCAGTGCCTGGATCAGGTCGGCATGCTGGGTGTCCAGATAGATCTTGCGCGTGGACTGTTCGGCATATTCCTGGATCGCCGCGAGGTTCACTGGTTCGAGGCGACGGATCTTCTGTTCGAGATCGGCCGATTTCGCTTCCCAATCGGTGATGTTCGCTTCCGGCGGCAATTCGGCCGCCACCGCATCGCTGGCGAAACCGGCGCCGGCAATGGCTTCGGCATGGCTGTCGGCGCGCATCCGCAGGCTTTGTTCCTCCAGCCGCACACCTGACAACTTCTCGCGCTCGATCGACAGCTCGCGCTCGACGCGATGGCGATCCTGCTCCAGCGCGCGGAAGCCGAGGTCACAGGCTTCCAGCGCCTTGCGCGCCTCGATCAACTGCTTGTCGACGAGCATGCGCTGATCGAGGTAGGTGCGGAGTTCGGCATCGAGCTGCGCGGTCGGGTCCGTTTGCGTCGCGATCTGGCTCGACAGCTCGGACTGGCGGGATTCCAGAGTCGACAGCTGCTGCTGCATGCGGCCAAGCGACTGTTCCAGCGACGCCAACGCGGCGCGCTTGGATTCCATGCGCAAGGCCAATTGATGCGCCTGGTCCGACGCTTCGCGTGCGCCGGCGCGGGCATCTTCGCGGCGTTCCAGGAACGTGCGACGTTCGCCATCGAGGCGGATCCGCAATTCTTCCTGATCACCCATCAGGGTCACCGCGGTATCGAGTCGACCGCGCGCTTCACGCGCATCGGCATCGACCTGTTCGACTCGCGCACGCAACTCGGTCAATTCGGCATCGATGCGCACGGTACGACTCTGCGCCGCTTCAAGCTTTCCGCGCTCGCTCTGGATCTGGCCGGCGATCTCGGACAATTGGCGGTGCGAGAAATACAGGTCGCGCTGGGCGTCGTCGCGCGCGCGCTCGGCATCGAAATTGGCCTGCTTCAGCGCATCCTGGCGCGAGATCAGCTCCTCGATCTGTGCTTCCAGCAACTGGTTGGCGTCACCGAGCACCTGCAGCTCGCGTTCGCGGGCCAACACACCGCTGCCCGCCTGACTACCCTTGGCCGCACGCAACCAATCGCGACCCAACCATTCGCCGTCACGGGTGATCACCGATTCGCTGGCCGTGAGACCAGCGGCGATGCGCTTGGCCGAGTCGAAGGATTCGGCCACCTGCACGTGATCGAGCAAGGCCATCGCGGCTGCCGGCCCTTGCACCCGCGCAGACAGGCGTTCACCGCTGCTGCTGATTCCCGGTTGCGCGGAAAGAATGCTGACCTGCCCGTCTTGCAGCGACGCCAACGCGTCGCCGAAGCCATGCGGTGCCTCACCGATCGCGGCGTCCAGCCATCCGGCAAGCACGGTCTCGACGGCTCGCTCCCAGCCTTCCTGCACTTTCAGCGCTTCGCCAAGGCGGCGCGCCCGACCCAATCCGACCGATTCGAACCACGCGGCGGCTGCATTCTTCTCCTGGCCCAGCGCGGCATGCTGCAGCGCCTCCAGCGACGCGAGACGGCCCTTGCCCGACTGCAACCGACTGCGCGACTCGTTCAACTGGTGCTGCAACTCGCGCGTCTGCTCCTGCACGGTCGACAGCGCCTGTTTGCGCTCGTCGAGCATCGCGGTCAGTTGCTCGACTTTTTCCTTCGTCTCTTCCTGGCGCATCAACAAGGCTTCGGCGCCCTCACTGAGCGAGGCGACATCCATCTTGCGACGCTCCTCCTCCAGCTGACCGAGCCGACTCGCCGTGTCCAGCGACTGCTTGTCGAGGAAGTTCAGACGGGTACGTTCGACGTCAGCGGCGCGGGCGGATTCGCCGCTGTCGCGGGCATAAGCGTCCCAGCGCAGCTGCCAGTCAATGATCGCGGCTTCGGCGGCGCGCAGTGCGTCCTGACGATTCTCGGCCTCGATCTGCAAGGTTTCGATCTGCGGTTCGGACTCGGCCAGCGACAAGCGCAGCAATTCGATCTGATCGCGGTCGCCGCGGATGTGCTCGGCGACTTCGCTCAAGGCCTGATCGGTCTCCTTCGCGGCACGCGCGAGACGCTCGGAGAGATCGCGGTTGTAGTTGATCTGCTGCTCGACCCGCGCGATCTCGCCGCCGACGCGATACAACTCGCCCTGCACGGCGTTGAAATGATCGGTCGCTTCGATCTGCTTGCCGCGCTCGTCTTCGAGTCGCGCTTCGATCGCGCGTTGCTCGGTGGTGAGCTGGTCGCTGCGCTGCTCGATCTGGCGCAGGGCCTGACCGCGCGCATCGAGCTCCCCCTGCAGGTTGCGCAGGTGCAATGCCTTCAACTCGGCATCGACGCGGGCGTGTTCTTCCTTGAGCTTCTGGTAACGCTCGGCCTGCTTGGCCTGGCGATTCAGGTGATCGAGCTGCTTGTCGACTTCCTGGCGCAAGTCGTTCAGGCGATCGAGGTTTTCGCGCGTCGACTTCATGCGCGATTCGGTTTCCTTGCGGCGCTCCTTGTACTTGGAGATGCCGGCCGCTTCCTCGAGGTGGGTGCGCAGGTCTTCCGGGCGCGCCTCGACAATCTGGCTGATCATGCCCTGCTCGATGATCGAGTAGCTGCGCGCACCGAGACCGGTACCGAGGAACACGTCGACGATGTCACGGCGACGGCAGCGGCCGTTGTTCAGAAAATAGTTCGACTGGCCGTCGCGGCTGACCTGGCGCTTGATCGAAATCTCGTTGAAGCCGGCGTATTCGCCCTGGATGGTGCCGTCGGAATTGTCGAAGATCAGCTCGACCTGCGCGCTGCCCACGGGCTTGCGCTGACCCGACCCGGAGAAGATCACGTCGGTGATCGCGTCGCCGCGCAAGCGGCTGGCTGCACTCTCGCCCATCACCCAGCGGATCGCGTCGATGATGTTGGATTTGCCGCACCCATTGGGACCGACGATGCCGGTCATGTTGGTCGGCAAATGCAGCGTCGTCGGATCAACGAAGGATTTGAAGCCGGAAAGTTTGATCGTCGATAGGCGCATCGTGCGTGTGTCGTGATGAATTCGTGAGCGTCGGATGACGGACAAACCGGGTTTGCGGCGCCTGGGTCGCTTCGCTACCTTTGCGCGCCTGACCAATCCGAGAGAACGACCGTGTCGACCAAACCGTCGAAAGCGCTGGAAACCTTTCCCAACCCACAGCCGGGCCGCGACTATACCATCCGGATGCGGATTCCCGAGTTCACCTGCGTCTGCCCGAAGACCGGCCAGCCCGACTTCGCGACCCTGCATCTCGACTACGTGCCCGAGAAAACCTGCGTCGAACTGAAGTCGCTCAAGCTGTACATGTGGAGCTACCGCGACGAAGGCGCCTTCCACGAAGCGGTGACCAACAAGATCCTCGACGACCTGGCCAAGGCGACCAAGCCGCGCTTCATGCGCCTGACCGCCGAGTGGTATGTGCGCGGCGGCATCTACACCACCGTCGTCGCCGAACACCGCGCCAAGGGCTGGAAACCGGCCACCAAGGTCGAATTGCCCTGATCAAGCCGCGGGCGCGCCAGACCTGATCGCGAGTGCGTGGATATCGGTGCTCATCAATTCGCCCAGCGCCGCGTAGATCGCGCGGTGCTGCGCCAGTGGCGACTGGCCACGGAATGCCGCGGCGCTGATGTGGACGGTGAAATGACCGCGACCGTCGCGCGCGCCCTCGTGTCCGGCATGCTTATGACTGTCGTCGATGACCTCGATCGACGCGGGACTGAACGCCGCGTCGAGGCGACGGCGAATTTCGGCAACACGTTGTTCGCGCGGCAGCATCAGGGCAGCACCTTCTTGAAGGGGCGGACTTCGACACGCTCATACACGCCGGCCGCGAGGTAGGGGTCCGCGTCGGCCCAGGCTTGCGCGTCAGACAGCGAGTCGAATTCGGCGATGATCAGGCTGCCGGTGAAACCGGCCGGACCCGGATCTTCGGCATCGATCGCCGGGCAAGGTCCGGCCACGCACAGACGGCCGGCGTCGAGCAGCAAGCGCAATCGATCGAGATGAGCCGGTCGCGCCGCGAGACGCGCGGGCAGGCTGCCGGGACGGTCGAATCCATGAATGAGGTACCACATCCGTTCAGTATCGGGGCCACGCGATGTCTGGACAAGCGCCGCGTACCCACGTAACCTGCCGCGTCATTGGAGCGATGCCTTTCTGGCTGAACCCTCCGAAGCCGCCCTGCGAGTGGCCCGTTGTTTCCCCAACCTTCCGACCGGCACCGCGCATCGCGGTCCCCTCGCGGGTTGCGGATGTCCCTCTTGATCGATCGATGCAGTGTGGCGCGCCTCGCGGTGCGAACGTCCTTGGCGCAGGCGCGAGCCGTAAGCGTTTCGACACCGGAATCCCTGGCACCCCAAGCCCATGAGCAGCGAAAGCGCTGAAACCCAATCGAACGTCGTGCTGTTCCCGGTGCCGCCGCAGCAGCAGGAAATGCCGCTGGCGACCATCAAGGGTCAGCCGATGCTGCAGATGCCGCAAGACCTGTACATCCCTCCGGACGCGCTCGAGGTCATCCTCGAAGCCTTCGAAGGCCCGCTCGACCTGCTGCTGTACCTGATCCGCCGCCAGAACCTCGACATTCTCGACATCCCGATCGCCGAGATCACGCGCCAGTACGTCGACTACATCGACCTGATGCAGGACATGCGCCTGGAACTGGCCGCCGACTATCTCGTGATGGCCGCGATCCTCGCCGAGATCAAGTCGCGGCTGCTGCTGCCGCGTCCCCCGGGCGCGGAAGGCATCGAGGACGATCCGCGCGCCGATCTGGTGCGCCGCCTGCAGGAATACGAGCGTTTCAAGAAGGCGGCGGAAGACATCGAAGCGCTGCCGCGCCAGGACCGCGACTTCTTCCCGGCCTCGGCCGACGTCGGCGAACGCACCGTGGTGAAAGTCCCGCCGCCGGTCGAATTGAAGGAACTGCTGCTGGCGTTGAAGGACGTGCTGAAGCGCGCCGACCTGTTCGGCCACCACAACATCAAGCGCGAAGCGCTTTCGGTGCGCCAGCGCATGACCGACGTGCTCGCGCAGCTCGAAGACCACGAATTCCACTTGTTCGAGTCGCTGTTCACGATCGAGGAAGGGAGGCTCGGCATCGTCGTGGCCTTCCTCGCCATCCTTGAACTGGCGAAGGAAAACCTGCTCGAAATCACCCAGAACGACGCCTTCGCGCAGATCTACGTGCGCTCCAGGACCGTCACCGCCGAAGTCGAGATCGAAGTCGAATCCTGATGTTCACGCCCACCATGGAAAACTTCCAGTTGAAACGCATCGTCGAAGCCGCCCTGCTCGCGGCGGGCCAGCCGATGGCACTGACGCAGATCAACGAACTGTTCGGCGAAGAGGAAATGCCGGGTGTCGACGCGATTGCCAACGCGCTCGCCGAACTGCAGGCCGATTGCGCCGACCGCGGCGTCGAACTGGTCGAAGTCGCCAGCGGCTGGCGCTACCAGATCCGCAAGGACACCCAGCCCTGGGTATCGCGCCTGTGGTCGGAACGTCAGACCAAATACTCGCGTGCGCTGCTGGAAACACTGGCGCTGATTGCCTATCGCCAACCCATCACGCGCGCCGAGATCGAGCAGATCCGCGGCGTCGCGGTGTCGACCAACATGGTCAAGACGCTGGAGGAACGCGAGTGGATCCGCGTCGTCGGCCACCGCGACGTACCCGGCCGTCCGGCCCTGTTCGGCACCACCAAGCATTTCCTCGACTACTTCAATCTTAAAAGCCTCGACCAGCTGCCGCCGCTGGCCGAATTGCGCGACCTCAGCGACATCGAGCCGCAGCTCGCGCTGGATCCCGACACCCTCGGTCCGCCGCCGGGCTCGACCGATGACGGCGACGAATCCGACAACATCGAAGACCGCTATGTCGAACGCCAGACCGCAGCCGAATCCAGCGATATCGAAGACCTGACCACGCCGACCGAACACGCAGCCGGCATCGAATCCGCCACCACGCCGAGCGAAGACCGCAGCGGCGATGACCTCGACGCGCCCGATGGCGACGTCGCCCAACCCGAATTCAACGAGCACTGAAGCATGAGCAACGAAGAAACTCCCCGCCGCGTCCTGTCCCTGAAGCGTGAAACCCGCGATGGCGCGCCCATTGTCGAGGAGCGCCTGCAGAAGGTGATGGCGCAGGCCGGCATCGGCTCGCGCCGTGCCATCGAGGAGCGCATCGGCGCCGGCGAGATCAAGGTCAATGGCAACGTCGCGGAAATCGGCGGCAGCATCCGCAACGGCGACCGCGTCGAGATCGACGGCAAGGCGTTCATCGCCATGCCGACGCCGGCCGAGGAAGTGCAGCTGCTGATGTATCACAAGCCGGAAGGCGAACTGACCACGACCGACGATCCGGATGGCCGCCGCACCGTGTTCGAACGATTGCCGAAGCTGAAGGGCGCGCGCTGGATCGCGATCGGCCGGCTCGACATGAACACCACCGGCCTGCTGCTGCTGACGACCGATGGCGAGCTTGCCAACGCGATGATGCATCCCTCGCGCGAAGTCGAGCGCGAATATGTCTGCCGCATCCACGGCACGGTCACCGACGAGATCATCGAGCGACTGAAGAACGGCGTCCAGCTCGAAGATGGCTCGGCGCAGTTCGATGAAATCCACACCATTTCCTTGGGCGAAACGCACAGCTGGTTCCGGGTGACGCTGCGCGAAGGTCGCAATCGCGAAGTGCGCCGCATGTGGGAAGCGGTGGGCATGCTGGTCAGCCGCCTGAAGCGCATCCGTTACGGCACGATCGAGCTGCCGCGACAGCTGCGTCGCGGTCATTACCAGGCGCTGCCGATGGACGAGATCGTGGCGCTGCGCAAGGAGCTCGGTCTCGGCGACGTGCCCGATACGCTGACGCTGCAGGCCGTACTCGGCGTGCGTCGCGCGCAGAAGACGGTCAACGAATTCCGCCCTTCCGGCAAGGCCGAGGGCTGGAGCGGGCAGCAGGACGAAGGTCGCGAATTGCGTGCCTTCGACCGCGTCTCCGACGATGGCTTCCGTCGTGATCGCAAGCCCGGTTCGGGTGCGCGCCGCGGCAAGCCCGGTGGCAAACCGGGCGGCGGCGGATTCAAGCCCGGCGGCCCGCGTCCTGCGGGCGGCAAGCCCGGTGGCTTCAAGGGCAAGCCGCGCCGCGATGCCGGCCCCGGCACCGGTGCGCGCGGCGGTCCGGAGCGCGGCAATTCGTTCGGCGGCGAACAACGGGCGTCGCACGATGATGACAACCGTGGCAATCGGATCGATGCGCGCCCGGCCCGCCCCTCCGGGAATTTCGCCCCAGGTGGCAGCGCTGGAGCCGGCAAGCCGCGCCGCGAGGGTGGTGGCGGCAAACGTGGCCCGGCCACCTTCACCGGCCCGATGGACTCGCATAGCTTCATGGACAATCCGCGCCCGCAAGGTCGCGGTCCAGGGGGTCCCGGCGCCCGTCCGGGCGCCGGTCCGCGTCCTGGCGGCGGTGGACGACCAGGCGGTGCACGCCCCGGCGGCGGAAAACCGAACCGTGGTGGTCCGCCGCGCGGACCGCGCTGAAAAAACTTTCACGGGCGCGTGTCGTGATCGCGCCCAAAACATCGCTTGCTCCGAAGTCCATCCTGTCCGGAGTTGTCGATGCCCTGCCCGCGCACCCCCACGTTTCACACCCTGGCGTTGATGCTGGCGGTGCTCGCCAGCGCCGCGAGCGCGGATACCCGAACCTGGCCCGGCAGTACCCCCTGCAACGCCAGTCTGCAGACCTGCGTCAACGCGGCCAGTCAGGGCGATCGGATCGAGATCGCGACGGACACGCCGATCGCCGAGACGGTGATCACCTCCAACCGCAACATCAGCGTCGTCGCGGCCACCGGCTTCCATCCCCGCTTCGCGGCTGGCCACAACCTCGGCATCAGTTCATCGCTGTCGAACGGCGGCCCCGCGTTCATGCAAGTCGAGGTGGCGGGCCTTGCGTTCGACGGCGGCTGCCTGGGCTACACCTCCGATGTGCCCGGCATCGTCGAGTTCCACGACCTCGACATCACCATGCCGGCCAACGGCTGCGGTACGGGCATTGCCATCACCCTCAACGCGTCGCCGGGCAACGCGCTGAACACCGCGCTTTACATCGAGCGGGCGCGCGTCTCGACCTCGCTCTCGGCCATTGCCGGCATCAACATCCAGTCGGCCCGCGACACCTTCGCCACGCTGACCGACAATCTGGTCGATTCGCAACCGGGCACGCCGTCCACTGGTCCGATCGCGTTTCGGCGCGGCATCTCGATCAGCCATACCGTGGGACAGGGCACTTACTACCTCTGGCGCAACCGGGTCACCGACCATCGCGACCCGTCGATCGCCGCGGCGCGCTTGCGCACCGGCCTGTTCGCAGCAGTCGACGGCACCGGCGTCATGCATCTGCGCATCGCCGACAGTGCGTTCCGCACCGGCACGACCTCGGGCGACTATGGCGTGCAGATCAATGCATTCGGCGGCAGCGTGTTCGCCGAGGCGTATCACAACACGGTCATTACCGACGGCGGCGGTGGCATCGCGATGCTTCGCCAGTCCGCCAATCCCTTGCCGATGAGCCTCGACACCTACAACAACCTGCTGGCGACCAGCAGCAGTCGGGTGGCGATCCTGGCCGATCCACCCGAAGGCATCGCCGTCTTCAACGACTACAACCTGTTGTCCGGCAGCAGCGGCGATACCGGCATCGGCCCGCACTCGCAGATCGGCGCAGCCGGTTTCGCTTCACCGACTGATTGGCATCTGGCGCCGAATTCGGCGGCACGCGACACCGGCAATCTCGGCGTGCGTCACCCGGGCCTGCCTGACCTCGACGGCGACGGGTTGCGACGGGTGCGCGGACCCTCGGTCGACATCGGTGCCTTCGAATACGGCGACGCCAGTTTCTCGCACGCGAATCCGCAGACCCAGACTTTGTCGACGGTGCAGCGTGCCTCGCTCAACGAACATCCTGAGGCGCTGCTCCACATCACTCGGTCCGATGGCGGTGGCGGACTGTTGTTCTTTCCGAATGCACGCCCGATGTCGCAGTCCTACGACGAACTGGCGCAACGCTGGAACTTGCGCAGCGATGACGGGCTGTCGCTCGGTCTCGGCACCGTCTACGCGCTGTTCCAGCCCGAACGCAACGGCAACGCCGGCACCCATGTCGCGGCAGCGAGCACGATGCTTGGCGGCACCAGCCTGTTGCCCGAACCGTGGGCCTCGCTGTCGGGCAATTCCCTGTTCTTCGTCAGCGCCACGCGCGGCGCCAGTCTCAGCAACGTCGCAAACCCGCACCCGTTTGCCGCGATCTACACCGGCGACGCCTGGCGCATCGCGAACAGCGACGGCAGCATCGTGCCGACCGGCAGCGCCTACGTCGTCTACGCCCAGGAGCGAAGCCGCAATGCCTACGTCCACAGCGTTCGGTTCGACAACACGCCCTCGCCCACCGTCAGCTACCTCGATCATCCGGACCTCAACGGCCATCGCTGCGCCCCGCCACACGTCGCAATCAACGGCAACGGCCAGATGCCGACGCCGCAGGTCACGGTGCGCTACGACGGCGAACTCGAACGCTGGTACCTGCTCGATGAAACCCCGGGCACGCAGTTCGAGTTCGGCAACCGGTACAACATCCTGGTTGATCCGCGCCTGGGGCAGGACGGATGCACCGGCACGCTCTTCAACGACGGCTTCGAGTAGCCTTTGCGATGACCGGCCGGCTTGCCATGATCGACACCGGGACGCGCATCGCCTGGGGCGCATCGGTTCCATCAAGGAGTCATTCGCCGATGCCCAACACGGTCAGCGCCACCCCAAATGCCCTCGGCATCGACGACGCCTTCGTGCGCTTGTATGCCGAACTCAAGCGCATCGCCCGGGCACAGCGGCGGCGACGCGGCGATACTCTGAACACCACGGCCCTGGTCCACGATCTCTATCTGTCGATGGCCGCGCGCCGGGAGTTCGACCTGGGCGACCCGGCGCGGCTCTATGCCTACGCCGCCAAGGCCATGCGCCATCTCCTGATCGATCGTGCCCGCGCCCGCGCCCGCCTGAAGTCCGGCGGCGACCTGATCGCGATCGAACTGCCGGGCGACGGCCAGGGACTGCTCGATCCGCTGATCGCGCATCCCGAGCGCGCCTTCGAACTCGACAGCGCACTCTCCGCACTGGCCCATGAAGACGCACGCGCGGCGGAGGTCGTCGAGCTCTATCTGTTCGGTGGCTTGAGCATCGAGCGCATCGCCGAGTTGCATGCGCTGTCTTCGCGCACGATCGACCGCGACTGGCGCTTTGCACGCGCCTTCCTGCAGCGTGCGCTGTCGCCATGAACACGGTCCCGCCTCCCGGAGCCGGACTGCGCGCGTGGTTCGAGGCCGCGTCGGAGCAACCGACCCGGCTGCGCGCCAAATGGCTCGATGCGCATTGCCCCGATGCCGCACTGCGCACCCGCGTGCACGATCTGCTCGACGCCGGCCGAGGCGACGCGGACAACCTGCTGGAAGGCGTGCATCTGCATTTCGCCGACATCGAAGCCCACGCCGGCATGGGCAATGCCGACCACTGGCTCGGCAAGCGTATCGGACCTTACGTGCTCGAAAGCTGTATCGGCGAAGGCGGCATGTCGGTGGTCTATCGGGCCCGTGTCGATTCGGCGACCACGCCCAGGACCGTCGCAGTCAAGATCCTGCGTGTCGGCCTGCAGGCCGAGGACCGCCAGAAGGCATTTCGACGCGAACGCGAGGCCTTGTCCAAGCTCGACCACCCCAACATCGCGCGACTGATCGATGGCGGCATCATCGAGGGCACGCCCTACCTGGTGCTCGATTTCATCGACGGCATGCCGCTGAACACGCATGCGCGCACCCGAGCACTGGATCTGCGCGCGCGCCTCATGCTGTTCGAGACCATGTGCCGCGCCGTCGAGGCCGCGCACCGCTTGCTGATCGTGCATCGCGACCTGAAACCATCCAATGTGCTGGTGACCCCCGACGGACAGCTCAAGCTGGTCGATTTCGGCATCGCCAAGCTGCTCGACACCGACGAACCGGCCACGCGCACGACGCGCATCGCATTCACCCCGGACTACGCCGCGCCCGAACAGTTCCGCAATGACCCGGTCTCGACCGCCACCGATGTCTTCGCGCTCGGCGTGATCCTGCACGAACTGCTGACGGGTACGCGCCCCGAGCGCGGCTGGACGACGCGCCCCTCGGTGATCGTCGGCCGGATGGGCGATGATGACCTGCCGCCCGGCTTGGTCCTGCGTCGATTGCGCGCCGATCTCGCGGGCGATCTCGACAACGTGATCCTGAAAGCGATCGACCCCGATCCGGAACGCCGTTATGGCAGTGCCGGCGCGCTCGCCGATGACATCGGACGGTATCTTGCCGGACAGCCGGTGGCAGCGCATCCACCATCACGCTGGTATCGCACGCGCAAGTTCGTGCAGCGCCATCGCGGAGCGGTCAGCCTCACTGCGGCCCTGATGGTCGGTCTGGTCAGCAGCCTCGGCATGGCGGTGTACCAAGGTCGCGAAGCCGCAGCGCAGGCACGCGCCGCAACTGCGGCCTCGGCAACGGCACGCACCGAGGCCGCGCGTGCGAATGCGGTGCGCGACTATCTGCTGGGCATCTTCAAGGCGGCGCAGGCGCAGTTGCCCGAAGGTCAGCGGCCGACACCCCAGCAACTGGTGCAGGCCGCTGCGGCCAGGCTGGATGCAAGCAGCGAGCTCGACGACGCCACCCGCGCCGCATTGCACATCGCCTATGCCGACATCAGCAGCACGATGAGCGCGCATGCCGATGCCGAGCGCGCCTATGCACGCGCCGCCGACCTGCTCCAGACGCAACCGACGCAGCGACGCGACTGGCTCGCGACCAGCTTGCGCCGTGCCTACTCGCTGAGCAACGCCGGGCACAATGCCGAGGCGATCGCGCTGGCCGAGCCGCTGATGACCGAATTGCGCACCGTGGCCGATGCCCGCAGCGTCGCCGGCCTCGGCGACTGGGTCGATATCCTGATGTCGGCCGGGCGCTTCGACGAAGCAATCGCGAATGCCGATGAGTTGGCACGGCGATCGGCTGCACTGCCGGACGTCGATTCGGCGGAAGCGCGTTTCCGGTCGCTGCTGCCCGGCTGGGTGCGCGCGAGTGCCGGCCAGGGCAAGGCCGCGGAGGCGCCGCTCGAACGCGCGCTGGCGGCGTGGCGACGGTCACCCACGCCCAAGGATGCGGAGTTCGCGGGCGGCCTTGGCACCCTGTCGCTGGTGAAGTACCAGTTGGGGCGCATCGACGAGGCGCGTGCGCTGCTGGAGGAATCGCTGGCCCTGTCGCGCACAATCTTCAAGGCGCCCCATGAACGCCTGGGCGGACTGCTCGAAAGTCTGTCGGTGATCGAACTCGCCGATGGCGATCTCGCCGCCGCATCGGCGCACATCGCCGATGCGCGCGCGATGTACACCGCGCTGTTCGGTCCCGCACACCCGAAGGTGCTGTCGGCACGACTGACCGCCGCGACCATCGACTGGGAACGCGTCGGCATCGCGCACGCGATGGCCGAATATCGCGAGATCGCCGAGCTGTGCGCGACATCGAATCAGGACGCCAGCAATCCCGATTGCGCCCGGACCTGGCAAAACCTCAGCAATGCGCTGTTGCACGCAAAGCAGCCGGACGATGCGCTCACCGCCAACGCCCGCAGCCTGGACTTGCGCGCGCAACTGTTCGGTGAACAGCACGGCGAATACGCGATCGCACTGGCCGGTCGCGGTGCCATCCTGTCGACGCTGGGCCGCCATGTCGATGCCTTGTCGGCATTCGATCGCGCACTCGCGATCCAGCAGCACAACGGCACTGCCGAAAACATCAATGCCGCGACCATCCAGCGCAATCGTTCGGTGTCGCTGCGCCATTTGCAGCGCAACGCGGAAGCCCTGTCCGCCGTCGACGCGGCCGCCGCGATCTTCGAACGCCTTGCCGTCAAGGACGATGCCCGTCGCGCCGACATGCACGGCCTGCGTGCGCTGATCTACGCCGATGGCGGCCAGACCGAGCGCGCACGCAGCGAAGCGACGCGGGCGCTGCAGCTCGATCCGGTGCTCGCCAAGTGCAGCGATGCCGACCGGAGTCCGATTCGGGCGCTGGCGTCCGCACCGCGCTGAATCGCCGCGCCCGGAATCGCTACACTCGGCGCATCCCGGATGCAGGAGTGAGCCGATGCTGTGGAAGCGAGGTCGTCGAAGTGACAATGTGGTCGGAGCCGACTCTGGCGGTGGTCCGCGCATGCCCGGTGGCCGCGGCGGCATGGGCATTGGCGGCCTGTTGATCGTGGTCGTGGTGGCCCTGTTCCTCGGCAAGAATCCGGCCGAGCTGCTGAGCCTGCTCGGCGGCGGTGCCGGACCGACGACGCAGGGCGATGCGCCGGTCGATGCCGCGCCGCAGGCCCTGCCCGAAACCGAAGAAACCGACTTCGTCCGCGCCATCCTCGGCAGCACCGAAGACGTCTGGGCACAGGCCTTCGAAGGCGGCCGCTATCCGGCCCCGAAGCTGGTGATCTTCTCCGATGCGGTGTCCTCGGCCTGCGGCAATGCCACCTCGGCGGCCGGCCCCTTCTATTGCTCGGGCGACCAGCGCGTCTATCTCGATACCGCCTTCTTCGAGGACATGAAGCGCCAGCTCAATGCCCCCGGCGAATTCGCGCGGGCCTACGTGATCGCGCACGAAGTCGGCCATCACATCCAGAATGTCACCGGGGTCATGCAGCGCACCGCGCAGTTGCGCGCACGCGGCGAGGAAATGGAAGGCGCGAACGGCCTGAGCGTACGCCAGGAACTGCAGGCCGACTGTTATGCCGGGGTCTGGGCCAACCATGCGCAACGCCAACTGCAGTGGCTGGAATCCGGCGACATCGAATCCGCCCTCAACGCTGCCACCGCGATTGGCGACGATCGCCTGCAGCAGCAATCCCGCGGCCACGTCGTCCCGGACTCCTTCACCCACGGCACCTCGCAACAACGCGTGCGCTGGTTCCGCACCGGCATGGAATCCGGTGATGCGGCAAAATGCGACACGTTTGCGGTGGACGGCCTCTAGCGCGTCCGATTCGAGATCGGCGAGGGCCGGAATCGCTCCAGCCCTCGCGTTCGACATCAACCGCCCTGGATTACCCGCGCTTGCGCAACCACTGGTCGATGGCCGGCGGCACTTCGCGCTGCGCGCGACCGGACACGTAGATGCCGATGTGGCCACCCTTGAACGACAGTTCGGTGTAGTCCTTGGTGCTCGTGGCGCCTTTGAGTGCGCGTGAGGCGTTCGGCGGCACCAGGTGGTCCTGTTCGGCGAAGATGTTCAGGATAGGCAGCTTGATCGCTTTCAGATCAATGGCTTTCTCGCCGATCTTCAAGCCGCCTTTGAGCAGCTTGTTGCCTTGGTAGAAGTCCTTGATGAACTGGCGGAAGGCTTCGCCGGCCTGGTCGGGCGAGTCGAAGATCCACTTCTCCATGCGCAGGAAGTTTTCCATCTCGCCCGGGTTGTCGAGGATGTCGGTCATGCCGACATACTTCTGCTGCAGCAATCGATAGGGCTTCAGGGTCAGGTAGCACCAGTTCATCAGATCCGCCGGCACGTTGCCGAGGGTGTCGATGAACAGGTCCACGTCCATGCCCTGGGTCCAGTGGCTGAGCATGTTGTCCGGGGTCTGGAAATCGACCGGCGTGACCATCGTGATCAGGTTCTGCAGGGTCTCCGGATACAGGTTGGCGTAGCACAGGCTGAAGGCACCGCCCTGGCAGATGCCGAGCAGGTTGATCTTGTCGACGCCCGTATGCTTCGACACCGCCTTGACCGAGCGACGCAGGTAGCCATTGATGTAGTCGTCGAGCGTGACGTAGCGATCGGACGGGTCCGGGTAGCCCCAGTCAATCAGATACACGTCATGGCCGGCGGCGAGCAGGCTCTTCACGATCGAGCGGTCGTCCTGCAGGTCGACCATGTACGGGCGGTTGACCAGCGCGTAGGCGATCAGCAGCGGCGTCTTGTGGGTGACCTTGTGCGCGCTCTTGAAGCGATAGACGACGAGCTTGTCTTCCTTGTAGATCGCCTCCTTGTCACTGGCGCCGTAATGCACGTCCGGAACATTTTTCAATACATTCATGCCTTTGGCGAGCTTTTCTCCAAAGCGTGAGAGCTCGGCGGCGACCTTGTTCGGTTCGAGTTGGATCGGACCCATGATGCTTCAGCTCCCTGATCAGCGCGAACGGCGGGCAGCAGCTTTCTTCGCCGGTGCCTTGCTCGGAGTGGACTTGGACTTCACGACGGTCGGCTTCGCAGCCTTGGGCGCGGACGTAGCGGCTTCGAGCGCGTCCAGGCGTTCCTGCAACGCGCGCATCTCGCGCCGCAGTTCCTGCATGCGGCGTGCGGTCGAATCGACTTCGGTACGGGTCGGCATGCCGAACTGGCCGGTGAAGCGTTCGACTTCGGTCTGCACGAGCTTGCGTACGGTCATCTGCTGGTTGACCAGGTTGCCGTAGGCGGTTCGGAATTCGGGACTGAGCGACACCTCGGCATAGCCCTCCTCCGCCGCGTCGACCCACAGGTCGTACACCTCGCGCAGGGTTTCCAGCTTGCGGCCCTGTTCTTCTCGCGCTGCGAGCAGGGACTCGAACTTGCCGAGCGCGCCCTTGCTGGCTTCGAGCATCAGGCGGTTGTAGGCGCCCATCGCGTCCTGATAGCGCAGCCACGCGGCGGTCAACTTCTGCTGGCGTTCCTGTGTTTCGCGGTTGTAGCCGAAGGCCGGCAGGCCGAGCAGGCCCTGCACCTCGCCCTTCGCCCAGTCGGCCGGATTCGGCCAGCCGCTGAAGAACTGTTCGAAGCCGCGCGCACCGTCGCCGGTCATCGTCGCGAACAGGTCATGGAGCGGATTCTTCATCTCGCCCATCGGACCGAGCGCACCCTGGAACAGCTTCACCCAGCCGCTCGCGTCCTTCGGGAACTGAGCGCCATGCGCGAGCTGGCCGGAGAACTTCTCGACCCAGTCCAGATACTGCTTGGTGCCGCTGACGAAGCGTTCGGTCGCGGCATCGGTGCCGTCGCCGAGCTTGCCGCCGAACAGATCACCGAAAGCCTTGGTGCCATCGCGCCAATCACCCTGCACGAACTTGCCCGCGCCTTCCGAGACCGCATTCCACCACTGCTGGTGCAACGCTTCCCAGTCCTTGAACACACCCGAACCGGCTTTCGCCATGACCTGTCCTCCCGAATGGAAACGCGATGCTAGCCCTGCGCATGTTGCAGCGCAACATCAGATCGATCTCGCGCCAACCCCCACCGCCCCAGAATCCGGTAGTCCGGGTTGCGGACGATGCTGTGCACCAGCACGAATTCGTGGACGGTCCAGACGATCGGGTCGATGGGCTGTTCGGGGTAGCCATCGCGGCTGTAGATCCAGGTCACGTGCGGCACGAAGGAATGATCCAGTTCCTTGCCGAAGCCCTCGACCACCAGCTCACGGCGCAAGGTCAACCACAAGGCCTTCATCGCCCCCGCCGACACCGCCCCCCCCCCCCGCCGGGCCCCCCCCCCCCCCCCCCGGAGGCCCCCCCCCCCCCCCCCCCCCCCCCCCGGCCCCCCCCCGCCCTCCCCCCCCCGCCCCCCCCGCCCCCGGCCCCCCCCCGGCCCCGGCGTCGTTGTCGCCGAGGAAGTTCAGCGTGGCGTGATAGCGCGACTTCAGGATCGGTTTGCCTTGCATCCGATGTGCCGATTGCAGCCCTGCCGCGACCTCGGCAATGCGTGTCGCCCCCGCCACCAAAACGCCCGTCGCCAAACAGGCTGGCCTGGGCGGACGTGATTGCGGTGCTGAATCGTCGTGCGGGCATGCGGAGCTCCGGAATGCGTTCCGCAGTGTAAGCCGTTCGCCGAAGCGGACGAACCGGCTACCTCGGTCCGCATCGGGCTGCTACAACAGGCGCTCCGGAGGAAACCATGAACCTGACGAAATCGATCCTGACCCTGACCCTGTTGACCGGTGCCGCCATGGCCAACGCTGCCGACGAAGATCCCTACCTGTGGCTGGAGGACGTGGAAGGCGCCAAGGCGCTGGAGTGGATCAAAGTCCGCAACGCCGAGAGCCAGAAGGCGCTGGAAGCCGATCCCTCGTTCAAGCCGCTCTACGACCGTCTGCTCGCTATCAACAACGCCACCGATCGGATCCCCTACATCAACAAGCTGGGCACGCGCTTCTACAACTTCTGGAAGGACGAGCAGCACGTGCGCGGCATCTGGCGCAGCACCTCGCTCGATGAATACCGCAAGGCCCAGCCAAAGTGGGAAACCGTGCTCGACATCGACGCACTCAACAAGGCCGAGAACGCGAACTGGGTCTGGAAGGGTGCCGACTGCATCGAGCCGGACCAGGATCGCTGCCTGGTATCGCTGTCGCGCGGCGGCGGCGATGCGGTGGAAGTGCGCGAATTCGACCTCAAGAGCAAGTCTTTCGTCAAAGACGGCTTCGTGTTGCCCGAAGCGAAGTCGGCAGTGGGCTGGAAGGATCGCGACACGCTCTACATCGGCACCGATTTCGGCGCCGGGTCGCTGACTGAATCCGGTTACCCGCGCACCGTGCATGAATGGAAGCGCGGCACGCCCTGGAAGGACGCGAAACAGGTCTTCGAGGCGAAGGCCACCGACGTCTATACCTTCGGCTTCAGCGATTTCGCGCAGGGCACACGCTACGACGGTGTGGTGCGCGTGCCGGCCTTCTTCCAGAACGAGACCCATCTGGTCCGCGACGGCAAACTGGTAAAGGTCCCGAAGCCGGATGACGCCGAAATCGGCTTCTTCCGAGAGTACGCACTGATCACCTTGCGCAGCGACTGGCAGCCGGGCAAGCACACGCTCTCGGCCGGCAGCCTGGTGGCCATTCGCGTCGACGACCTGTTCGCCGGCAAGGACGCCTACACCGCGCTGTTCGTGCCGACTGCGAAGCGTTCGCTGTCGGGGTATGCGACCACTCGCAACGCCGTGCTGCTGAACATCCTCGACAACGTCAAGAGCCGCCCGCAGGTCATGCTGCTCGACGGCAAGACCTGGTCGAACAAGTACCTGAACTTCCCGCTCAATGCCGATGTCAGCCTGTTCGCGGAAAACCCGGACATGAGTGACGACTTCTTCATGACGGTCACTGATTTCCTCACGCCGACCTCGCTGCTGATGGGGACTGTCGGCAAGCGCGAGATCACGCCGCTGAAGCGCCAGGCTGCATACTTCAAGTCGGACGGGCTGGTCGTCGAACAGCACGAGGCGACTTCGAAGGACGGCACCCAGGTGCCCTACTTCGTCGTGCTGCGAAAGGATCGCGCTCGCGACGGCACGATTCCGACCCTGCTCTATGGCTACGGCGGCTTCGAGGTCTCGCAAACGCCGGGCTACTACGCCGGCGCCGGCGCCGGCTGGCTGGAACGCGGCGGCGCCTTCGTGCTCGCGAACATCCGCGGCGGCGGCGAGTTCGGTCCGAAGTGGCATCAGGCGGCCTTGAAAGCGAACCGCCAGCGCGCTTACGACGACTTCATTGCCATCGGCGAAGACCTGATCGCACGCAAGATCACCTCGACCAAACACCTCGGCATCCAGGGCGGCAGCAATGGCGGATTGTTGATGGGCGTGATGTACACGCAGCGCCCGGACCTGTGGGGTGCGGTGCTGTGCGAAGTGCCGCTGCTCGACATGAAGCGCTACAACAAGTTGCTGGCCGGCGCGAGCTGGATGGGCGAATACGGCAACCCGGACGTGACCGAGGAATGGGCCTACATCTCGAAGTATTCGCCTTACCAGAACATCGATGCGACCAAGATCTACCCGCCGATCCTGTTCACCACGTCGACCCGCGACGACCGCGTGCATCCGGGCCATGCGCGCAAGATGGCGGCGAAGCTGATCGATCTCGGCAAGAACGTGACCTACTACGAGAACGTCGAAGGTGGCCACGGCGGATCGACGAACAACCAGCAGGCCGCCTTCATGGACACGATCGGCTACGTCTTTCTTTGGGAAAAACTGAAGTAGGCGGACACGCGACACGGTCGTGCCTCGACCTGTGGCCGGGAGCGTGCCGTGGCAACCGTGGGTGGATGTGGCGCTTGCCGTTGAGCCGCTTGCCGCGGATGACCTGGAGGCGCGTGCTGCGTCCGCCGACATTGTTGCCTTCCGCGACGATCTGCTCCCCGGCCGACGTCGCGAATATCTGGCCGGACGACTGGCGGCGCGTGCCAGCCTGCAGGAACTGCAGGCACAGTCGCTGACCGTTGGGCGCAACGGCCTGTTGCCGCAATGGCCTAGCGGTTTTTGCGGCTCGATCAGTCATGGCGCCGGCCTCGCTGTAGCGATTGCTGGCCATGCGCCGCAGTGGCGGGCTCTCGGCATCGATATCGAGCCCGCGATCGCGGCCGACCGACGTCCATCACTGCGCTACGCACTGACGACCGACGAAATGCATGCCTGCGAACAGGCTGCCGATGCTGATCTCTGGACCCGCACCTGGGCCGCCAAGGAAGCCGCTTACAAATGCTGTGGTGCGCTCGGTGCGGATCCCCTATTGCGCTCGCTTGTTGCCGTCTGGACGGATGCGAGTCACGGCCACATGGTGCTGACGATCGACGGCAAAACACTACATGTCGACTTGCGCAGCCGGGTGGCTGGCGCCGTGGTCTGGGTTGCGGCGGGGATCAGGTCAATCTGACCGGGTCGGTCTGATGATTGTGGTGTTTGCGTGCGCAGGATACGCTGGCTTGCGAGTCGCATCCTTCGTTTTTCGACCTTACGGGGTAACGCCATGGCCAATCGTCGCCTCAGAATCGCCACCAGCCTGACTGGCCTGTTGGTTGTCGCGAACAGCGGCCTCCTGCCCGGTGACATTGATGGCGGGTTGATCTCGGCAGCCTATGCGCAGGATGACGAGTCCTGGGACGAAGATGGCGAAGACGCGGGTGACGACAGCGAATTCACCGATGAAGACGATGCGGCAGAATTCGATGGCAGCGAAGACACGGATGAGGACAGTGACGCCGCCGATGAGGACGATGCCGAAGAGCTCGCCGACGGCAGCGAAGATGCCGGAGACGACAGCGAAGCTGTCGACGAGGAAGAAGAATCGTCCGACGATGGCAGCGAGGTCGCCAGCGACGACAGCCAGATTGCCGAGCCTGCCGAAGCGCCGAAGCCCGTCGAGCAGCCCATAGCTGCGCAAGAGACGCCCAAACCGGCAGCCGTGAACGGATCGGACCCGGTGCGCGCAAGTACGCGGGCATTCCTGGCTCGCTTCTTTAAGGGCCACTCGGTCAGGGACGATGAGAATTTCTTCGAGCTCGGCTATGTGAACTCCCTACTCGCCTTGCAACTGGTCGCTTTTTGCGAAAAGGAGTTCGGCATCGAGGTTGAAGACGCCGATCTCAATATCGGCAACTTCACGACCATCGACAACATCGCGGCGTTTGTCGCCAACAAGCGGAAATAGACCGAGCGCACCCGGGTCGTGTCTGCACAAGCGCCGCTGAAGTGCGTGATCTGGGATCTGGACGACACGCTCTGGGACGGCACGCTGCTGGAAGACGGCGACGTTGCCCTGCCTGAAGATGTGCGTGCCAGCGTGATCGAACTCGATCGCCGTGGCGTGCTGCAATCGCTGGCCAGTCGAGCCGAGCGCGGTCCGGCCGAAGCCCGCCTGCGCGATTTCGGACTGTTCGACTACTTCCTGTATCCACAGTTTGGTGATCAACCCAAATCGGTTGCCGTTGCGGCGATCGCGGCGGCGCTCGACATCTCCCTGGACAGCGTCGCCCTGGTCGATGACCAGGCGTTCGAGCGCGACGAAGTGCGCTACACCCATCCGCAGGTGCGCTGCTTCGAAGCCACATTGCGCGGCCGCTTGCCGCAACTGCCGGAGTTCGATCTTGCCGTCACCGCAGAAGCCAGCCAGCGGCGGGCGCTGTATCGCCATGAGGAACGTCGTCGGACCGAGCAGGCGGAGTTCGTCGGCCCGCTGACGGCATTTCTTGCCGGACTCGACTTGCGCCTGCGCCTTTGGCGTGCGCAGCCGTCCGATCTGCTGCGTGCGCACGAATTGACCGAGCGCACGCATCAACTCAACAGCACCGGGCGCTGCTACTCGCTGGCGGACCTTGCTGCCTCGCGCGAGCGGCCGGATCACCTGTTGATGCTGGCCGCGTTGGAAGACCGCTTCGGCAGTTACGGCTGCATTGGGCTCGTGCTGGTCGAACAAAACGCCGCGGTCTGGCATCTGCGGCTGCTGCTGACGTCCTGCCGCGTCGTGTCGCGCGGCATCGGAGGCTTCTTGCTGACCTGGCTGATGCACGCTGCGCAGAATGCCAGCGTGGCGCTGCGCGCTGATTTTGTCGACACCGGCCGCAATCGCATGATGTGGATCGCCTACCGCTTTGCCGGCTTTCGCGAGATCTCGCGCAACATGGCCGAGGTGGTGTTGGCACACGATCTGCAAACCATGCCGACGCTGCCGGACTATCTCACCCTGATCGACGAGGTCTGACGCGTGCACCCCGAATGGACCGATGCACAACGACAGATCAGGGAACAGTTTCGCGCCTTCGTCGACGCCGAGATTCGTCCACATGCGCGCCGCTTTGACGCCGAGCAACGGCTTTCCAGCGATCTCGCACACCGCATCGGTGGGCGCGGTCTGCTGATCGGCGATGGCCTCGATGCATTGTCGCTTGGGCTGCTCCACGAAACCGTCGGCGCGGTCTGCGCATCAACCCGCAGCCTGCTGACCGTACAGGGCATGGTCGCCGCGGCCATCCGGCGCTGGGGCTCGGCAACACAGCGCGAACGTTGGCTGCCGGCACTCGCGAACGGCACAACAGTCGCTGCCTTTGCGCTTTCAGAACCGGATGCCGGCAGCGATGCCTGCGCGCTGCAATGCACGGCGCATGCGGATGGCGAAGGGTTCCGGCTGCACGGCGTCAAGACCTGGATCAGCTTTGCCGAGATCGCCGGGCTGATTCTGCTGATCGCTCGCCTGGACGGGCAATTGACGGCATTCCTGGTTGAACGCGATACGGCCGGCCTGACGGTCGAACCGATCCGGGGCCTGCTCGGTGCCCGCGCCAGCATGCTCGGCACGATGCGTTTCGAGGCCTGTCATGTGCCTGCCAGTGCCCGCATCGGTGGCGTCGGGTTTGGCTTCGCAGCGGTCGCGGCAACCGCGCTCGATTACGGTCGCTACAGCGTGGCCTGGGGCTCGACGGGTGCCGCCGGTGCCTGTCTCGAGGCGGCCATCACCCATGCCCGCGAGCGCAAGCAGTTTGGCAAGCCGCTGGCGGAGCAGGCACTGGTGCAACGGCTGTTGACGCGCATGGTCGTCCAGGTGCAAAGCGCACGACTGCTGTGCGCCCGCGCCGGCTGGCTGCGCCAGAACCAGCATCCAGCCGCGGTCAGCGAGACCTCGTTGGCGAAATACCAGGCGACGGTGTGCGCCAGCGCGGTCGCCACGGACGCACTGCAATTGCTAGGTGCCCGGGGTATCGGCGGCGAAGCCGATGTCGAGCGGCATTTTCGCGATGCCCGGGTCATGGAACTGATCGAGGGCAGCACGCAAATCCAGGAGATCGTGCTCGGTGCGCGGGCGGTCAGTGGGGAGGCTTGGCTGTTGTGAGCGAGCATTCGGGGACGATCATGCATTTTGAAGTCGGCGTCGTCGGTGCCGGCGTCATCGGACGCGGCGTCGCCGAAGAACTGGCGCGCTTCGGCCAGCACGTGACACTGGTCGATACGTCACGCGTGGCGCTGGAATCGGCCCGCGCCGAAATCGCGCAGGGCCTGCGCCTCGGACACATGGCCGGCGCGCGCGCCGTGGTCGGTGGCGATTGGCGCGCTGCGCTTCAGCGCATTCAATATTCCGTCGACATGGCCACCATCAGTTGCGTCGATTTCGTCATCGAAAACGTCACCGAGCAGGAATCCGTCAAGGACAGTGTGCACCGCGCCATCGGCATGCATTGCCGTCACGACGCCGTGATCGCCGCAAATACCTCGGCCATTGCCATCTCGCGCATCGCAGCAGCGACGCCGCGGCCCGAATCTCTGGTCGGCATTCACTTCATGAATCCAGTGCCGCTCCGGCATACCGTTGAGCTGATACGCGCCGCACAGACCTCGGAGCGGACGCTGACCCTGGCGCTGCAGTTGCTGGCCGCACTGGATTTGAAATCAGTACTGGTGGCCGACATGCCTGGATTTGTCGCCAACCGCGTGTTGATGCTGTCGATCAATGAGGCCGCCAGCCTGCTCGAAGCCGGCGCCGCCAGCGCCGTGGATATCGACCGGGTGTTCACCGAGTGCCTTGGGCATCGGATGGGCCCACTGGCCACTGCCGACCTGATCGGTCTCGACAACGTGCTCGATGCGCTAAAGCTGTTGGAGCAAAGTTGGGGCGACAAATACCGTCCCTGCCCACTACTGGAAGAGCTGGTCACAGCCTGCCTGCTGGGTCGCAAGAGTGGTCAAGGATTCCATCCGCACGCCTGACGATGTACTCGCCGAATCAGAGCATCGATGCAGCCAAGACCTACTCGCCGATCCTGTTCACGACCTCGACGCGCGACGACCGCGTTCATCGCGGCCATGCGCAAGATGGCGGCGAAACTGCTCGACCTCGGCAAGAACGTGACCTCCTACAAAAATATCGAAGGCGGGCACGGCGGATCCACGAACAACCAGCAGGCCGCATTCATGGACGCGATCGGTTACGTCTTCCTTTGGGAGCGTTTGAAGTAACCCCGGCGCGGCGCAGGCTGCGTTTCCGGGCTACGCTTCCATCCATTGTCAGGAGAACTGCCATGCGCCGCACCCTCATCGCCACCGGAGTCGCCCTCGCCATGTCCACCGCTCACGCGTCGTCTCCGGATTTTTCACTCACCGTGTACTCGTCCGCCGCACCGGGGGCGATCACGTCCGAGCAACTCGTGAACTACGGCCTGCAGCTGCCGGGCTACGCGCTGGTGCGAGATCGCCGCGAACTCGAGTTGCCGAACGGCAGCGGCGAAGTGCGCTTCAGCGATGTCGCGACACGCATCGATCCGACCACGGTCAGCTTCGCGTCGATCACCGACCCGGACGGCACCCGCGTGATCGAACAGAACTACCAGTTCGATCTGGTCGACGGGCAGAAACTGCTGAGCCGTTACATCGGCGAAACCATCAGCGTCGACCAGATCCGCGGCGACAAGGTCGAGCAAGTCACCGGCAAGCTGCTGTCGGCGACGAATGGCCTGATCCTGATGCAGCCGAACGGCGAAGTGCAGACCTTGTCGCACTACGCCAACATCGCCTTCCCGTCCCTGCCCGGCGGCCTGATCACCAAACCGACCCTGGTCTGGCTGGTCGATGCCAAGCGCGGCGGCAAGCACGATGCGCAAGTCTCGTACCAGACGCAGGGCATGACCTGGTGGAGCGACTACAACGTCATCCTCAAGGGCGATGCGAACGCCTGCAGCATGGACCTCGCGGCCTGGGTCACCGTGGTCAACCAGAGCGGCGCGAGTTATCCGAACGCGCAACTCAAGCTGGTCGCGGGCGAAGTGAATCGTGCACCTGCGGCGCCGGCACCGATGGCGCTGGGCATGGCCAAGCGCACAATGGTTGCGGAAGCCGCGGCGCCGGGCTTCGAGGAATCGGAACTGTTCGAATACCACCTGTACACACTCGGCCGTCGTACCGAACTACCGCAGAACTCGACCAAGCAGCTGGAGCTGTTCCCCTCCGCCGTCGGCATGACATGCAAGCGTGAGCTGGTCTTTACGGCATCGCCGCAGCCGTACGGATTCTGGGGATCGCCGATCAGTGACCAGGGCTACGGTTCGACCAACAGCGGCACGGTCGGCGCCTGGCTGGAGTTCGACAACAAGCAGGCGAACGGCCTCGGCATTCCGTTGCCGGCAGGACGCGTGCGCGTGAACCAGGCCAGCAAGGACGGCAGCCTCGAATTCATCGGCGAGGACGTGATCAAACACACGCCGCGCAACGAGACGCTGCGCATCAAGCTCGGCGAAGCCTTCGACGTGGTCGGCGAGCGCAAGCAGGTCGACTACAAGATCGACACCTCGGCGAAACGCATCGACGAAACCTTCGAGATCAGCGTGCGCAACCGCAAGAAGGAGGCCGCGACGATCCGGGTGCGCGAATACCTGTATCGCTGGAGCACCTGGGCCATCACCGACGAGAACGTGAAACACGACAAGCGCGACGCCAACACCGTCGACTTCGTCGTGAACATTCCGGCCGATGGCGAACAGAAGATCCGCTACTCGGTCCGCTACACCTGGTAGGGCCAGCGACCGGTCACTGCCATTCGGCGCGGAAACAGATCCATTCGCCGTCCTCGAATCGCCAATGCGACTCGAGGTCGATCTGGCGGCCGGTCTCGGGCAACCACTGGCCGCCGGTGGCGATCACGCGCATCTTCACTGTCGCGCGATCGCCGTAGAGCTTCACGTCGAGTGGCCCCAGCAGCACCGAGATATTCTGGTGGCGCAGGGTCTGTGCGACCAGCATCGCGCGCAGCTGCCGTGCGTCCATGCCGCCGCCCTGAGCAGTGAAGTCCGCGGCAACATGGTCGGCGACTTCACCGGGCTTGCCGGATTCGATCGCCGTCTCCATTGCGGCGATGGTGTCGCGCAGGCGCTGTTCATCCGGCTCGCGCGCGCAGGCGACGAGCAGCAGAAGCACCAGCATCGATACGATCCTTGCCATCGCCCATCCTTCGTCACCGACTTGAATCCCAGCCTAACCGCGGCGCGGGCAAATTCGGGGCATGACCTTCGCCTGACGAATGTCTCGACCGGCGTCGATAGACTTGCCGGCTCATGTCGCCGCAATTGCCCAGTCCACACTACAAGTCTGCCGCCTTGCTGATGTTGGCCAGTGCCGTGTTGTTCGGCTTGATGGCGGTCGCGATTCGCCTTGCTTCGCAGTCCCTGCACACCTTCGAGGTCGCGTTCTTCCGCAACTTTTTCGGACTGATCGCGACGACGCCGTTGTTGTTGCGGCATGGGCCATCGTTGTTGCGCACCCAACATTTCCCGCGCTACCTGCTGCGCTGCCTGATCGGCGTCATCGGCATGATGTGCGGCTTCTGGGCAATCGGTCACCTGCCGCTGGCGCAAGCCGTGGCGCTGTCGTATTCGTCACCGATCTTCGTGGTCATCGCGGCGGCACTGTTTCTCGGTGAACGCGTGCATGCGCGGCGCTGGACGGCGGTTGCACTCGGATTCGCCGGCGTACTGGTGATCACCCGACCCGGCAGCACCGATTTCAACGTCGGCATGGGGGTCGCGGTCGTTTCTGCCTTCATGACCGGCCTGGTGTCGATCCAGATCAAGCAACTGTCGGCACTGGAACCCGCCGACCGCATCGTGTTCTACACCACCCTGATCTGGGTGCCGATGTCGCTGGTTCCGGCCCTGCTGGTCTGGCGCTGGCCGCAGGGCATCGTCTGGCTGTGGGTGATCGCGGCCGGCGTGCTTGGCACCGGCGGGCACATGCTGTGGACGCGCGCGCTCAAGCTCGGCGACGTGTCCGCACTAACGCCGATCAGTTTCACGCAATTGCCGGTGGTCGCGACGGCGGGCTGGCTGCTGTTCGGCGAACGGGTCGATCACTGGACCCTGCTCGGGACGGCGATCATTCTCGTCTCCAGCGCCTACATCGCGCATCGCGAGGCCGTGCTCGCGCGCCGCCATGCGACCAAGGAACCGCTGAAGTCGGTCGAGCCCTCGACCTGAGCATCGCTCAGCCGGCGATGCGCGCGCTGTACGTCGCGGCGACGTAGTCTTCGACGATCGCGACGAATTCCCGGGCGATGTGTTCGCCGCGCAAGGTGTACCGCTTTTCGCCATCGATGAACACCGGTGCCGTGGGTGCTTCGCCGGTGCCGGGCAGGGAAATACCGATGTTGGCGTGCTTCGATTCACCCGGCCCGTTGACGATGCAGCCCATCACGGCCAGGGTCATGTTCTCGACGCCGTCGTAGCGGATCTTCCATTCCGGCATTTTCGCGCGCACATGGTCTTGCACGGTCTTGGCCAGTTCCTGGAAGAAACTGCTGGTGGTGCGACCACATCCGGGACAAGCGGTGACCAGCGGCGTGAAAGCGCGCAGGCCCATGGTCTGCAGCAATTCCTGCGCGACGATGACTTCGCGCGTGCGCGATTCGCCGGGTTCCGGCGTCAACGAAATGCGTATCGTGTCGCCGATCCCCTGCTGCAACAGCACCGACAGGGCCGCAGTCGAAGCGACGATGCCCTTCGAGCCCATGCCGGCTTCGGTCAAGCCGAGGTGCAACGCGTAGTCGCAGCGCGCGGCCAATGATCGATAGACCGCGATCAGGTCCTGCACGCCACTGACCTTGCAACTCAACACGATGCGTTCGCGTCCGAGGCCGATCTCCTCGGCCTTGCGCGCCGATTCGATCGCGGAATGGATCAAGGCCTCGCGCATCACGGTGGTCGCGTCCCAAGGTTCGGCGCGGGCGTGGTTGTCGTCCATCATCTGCGCCAGCACGCTCTGATCGAGCGAACCCCAGTTCACGCCGATGCGCACCGGCTTGCCGTGACGGATCGCCATCTCGACGATCGCGCCGAACTGCGCATCCTTCTTGCGGCCGAAACCGACATTGCCGGGATTGATCCGATACTTCGCCAGCGCCTCGGCGCAGGCCGGCTCGTCCAGCAGCAACTGGTGACCGTTGTAGTGGAAGTCGCCGACGATGGGCACCTCGATGCCCATCATCGCGAGGCGGTCGCGGATCTGCGGCACCGCCGTCGCCGATTCGGCATTGTTCACCGTCACCCGCACCAGTTCCGAGCCGGCCCGCCAGAGTTCGGCCACCTGCTGCGTCGTCGCCTTGATGTCGGCGGTGTCGGTATTGGTCATCGACTGCACGACGATGGGCGCGTCGCCACCGACGACAGCGCCCCCGACACGCACGGGGACGGATCGCCGACGCGAGATCGGCGCGGAAAACGGAATGTGGTCGCTCATGCGGCGCTATTTTCGGCGTTTTTCGCCTTCGCCGCGACCCTCAGGTAGGCACCGGTGTTTTCGAGCAAGTCGATATCGGCGATAACGCTGACCCTTGGCTCGCGCGTTTCGGCATAGCGGTCCGGGCGCATCGATACTTCCATGCGTGCAAAACTGCGTTCACCGATGCTCGGTGCGAGAAAGCTCAGGCCGCCGTTCCCCGGATGCAAGGGCTCGAGTTCGATCGCCCGCACGGGCGTTTTGAAACTCGTGCCGGCCTCGGAAATCCGCAACGCGGCCGGCTCGGCCTGGCGCGCCAGCAATTCCACACCCGCATCGACCTGGCCGTCGAGGGTGAAGCGCAACCAGCGAATCACCCCGACCATCCATTCTCGCTCGACTGCGTCATCGTCGTCCGGCGAAGCCAGACCGACCAGTTCGCCGATGCGCGCCTTCGCGCCACTTTCCGCGCCCCACTGCAGCCGATAGCCGCCCAAGCCCTGGTCGAGCACGCGCGCTCGGGTCGGCAATGCGCGCGAATTGTCGCCACTGCCCTGCGCCCAGGACGCTGTCCTGTCGCGTTCACTCAGGCTGATCCCGGGACCACGCAGCTCGCGCACGAAATTCTCGAAATCAAGTCGCCCGGCCAGATGAAAATGGATGGCATGCAGTCCGATCAGGGTCTCCAGCTCGTGTCCGGCCGCCAGACGCGAGTGATTGCGGTCGAATTGTGGCCGCCATGCACTGCACAGACGACGAATGAGATCCTGCCCCAGCGCGGCCTTGGGACCGCCTTTGAGTCCGAAGCTGAGCGGTCCCGGCGCAACACCCGCGAGGGACAACTCGCGCTCGAGGAACTGCTGCGCGCGTGCAGCCGTGAATGCGAGACGCTTCGCACCGGCGGCATGACGCTCGTCCGGGGTGTAGCCAGGACCGCGGTCCTGATCCTGAGCGACGTCGAAATCGTTCGCGCCACCGGCGGTACTCAGATCGCAATGAAGCGCCCAGGCGCGCATCGCCTCGTGGGCATCCGCCATTTCCTTCTGGGCCAGACGATAGGGATTGCTGATCGCGATCACCAGGACATCGACGTAGCAGTGCTTCGGCGTGACGACCGCCTTGCCCAGCAAGGGATCGGCGACTGCCTTGTCGACCACGCCGATGGCATCAGTGAAGCGGTACAGGTCATGCAGGGCCTGCCACACGCCCGGCGATGGTGCCTGGTACAGCAGGTAACCGCGCAGCAGCGACTCGCCGTAGTGGCCGATCGCGCGCGCCGACGCCAGCGCCGCGGTACCGCCTTTCAGGAACGGCAGCTTGCCGCCGGGAGAGCAAAGGTCATGCACCACCATGCGATAGCCGAGTGCAAACGCCTCGTGGAATTCGCGTGACTGCAACCCGAGCTGCTGCTTGGCCTGCGGCAACGGAAACGACGAACCCACCACCTGACGGTCGGCCTGCGCCACCAGTTGCGCCATCGGCGAACGCAAGGTTTCCAGTGCATGCAGGCGCACCGAAGCATCCAGCCGCAGCCCGTTCAACTCGCGGATACCCTGCAACAACACGCGCGACGCCGACACTGCATTCGCCAACGGCAATGCCGCGACCCACTGCACGATCCCCCTTGCATCGCTCGGAATCGACGCCCGAGTGGGCGCGGAACGATCCGGAAATCCATTTGCCAGCCGCTGATGCAATTCGCTCATGGCGTGCCTCCCTTGATGGAGACATTGTATGCGTCGAGGTGTGCATTGACAGCCCAAAGCCACGCCGATTCGCAACGGAATGTGGCAGGAATGCTTCCGATGCGCTTCCGTGGCGGGCTAAGATCGGGCAACGAACGGGACGGGACATGAGCGAGCGCGTCGACATCGCAGTGGTCGGATCCGGCCCGGGCGGGCTCAGTGCCGCCGCGCATGCCGCCGAACTCGGCGTGTCGCATGTGCTGCTTGAAGCCGCGCCGCATCTGTCGAACACGATCTTCAGATACCAGAAAGCCAAGCACGTGATGGACGAACCGGGCGTGCTGCCGCTGCGTTCGCCGCTGCCCTTCAAGGCCGGCAGCCGCGAGAAGATCCTGCAGGAATGGGACCAGGGCGTCACCCGCCTGAAGGTCGACGTGCGTCACGGCCACGAGGTCACGAAGATCACGCGTGGCAACGAGGGGTTCCGCATCCAGTGCGCAAACGGCGCCGTGTTCGAAGCAAAACAGGTGGTGCTGGGCATCGGCATGCAGGGCAACCTGCGCAAGCTCGGGGTACCCGGCGAAGACCTGCCGACCGTGCAATACCAGCTCGACGATCCGGACGCCTACAGCGGCGAGACCATCGTCGTCGTCGGTGCCGGCGACGCCGCGATCGAGAATGCCTTGGCCCTGGCAAAGAACAATCAGGTCATCGTCATCAATCGCCGCGATGAATTCGCACGTGCCAAGGAGGGCAACCTGCGCCTCATCCTGCGTGCGATCGAGGAAGGCACGATCCAGTGCTGGTACAACTCGGGCCCGGAATCGGTCGAGGAGCTGCGCGTCGGCCGCAAGCGCTTGCGCATGCATGTCGCGACCCAGAACGGCAAGGCGCAGATCCTCTGCGACCGCGTCATCGCCCGCCTCGGTGCGACAGCGCCGCGCGCCTTCGTCGAGGCCTGCGGCGTCGTCTTTCCGAGCAAGGACCCGAATGCAGTACCGGCGATCTCGGAACGCTACGAATCGAACGTGCCCGGCCTCTACATCGTCGGCGCGCTGGCGGGCTATCCGCTGATCAAGCAAGCGATGAACCAGGGCTTCGAAGTCGTCGAGTACATTCTCGGACGCCATGTCGAACCGGCCGACGAACCCTTGCTCAAGGCCAAGTTCCGCAACGTCGCCGGCATCACGTCGGTGAATGCCCTGCTCGCCCGCATCCAGGAGCGCGTGCCGCTGCTGGCCCGGATCACGCCGCTGCAACTGCGCGAATTCCTGATCGATTCCGAGATTCGCACGCCGCGGCCAGGCGAGAAGCTTTTCGAACGCAACGATTACACCAACAGCTTCTATTCGATCGTCGACGGCGAGGTCGCAGTGCTGGTCGACGACGCCGGCAAGCAGCGCATTGCCCTCAAGGCCGGCGAGTTCTTCGGCGAGATGGGCCTGATTTCGGGTCGACGCCGCTCGGCCACCGTCATCGCGCAGTCGAACTGCCTGCTGATCGAGACCCCGAGACGCTCGATGAACCGGCTGATCCAGTCGGTCGAGGCGGTGAAGCGCGAAGTCGACAAGGTCTTCATCGCGCGCGCCTTGCAGAGCCGATTCACGCCCGAATCCGGCATCGAAAAGCTCAGGGAAATGGTCGAGTCGGCCGAGATTCGCCAGTACAAGGCCGGCGAGTTGCTGTTCAAGGAGGGCGAAGCCGGTGACTGCCTGCATCTGGTGCGACGGGGTTCGCTGACGATTTCGCGCGAGATCGGCGGCAAGGAAATCGTGCTGTCCTATGTGCCGGCCGGCAGTTATGTCGGCGAAATGGCCTTGCTCGGCGAAAGCAAGCGGTCGGCCAGCGCCAAGGCGGCGATCGCGACCGAGACCATTCGCGTCGACGGTGAAGCCTTCAAGCGCGCGGTGGCGCGCGACCCGCTGCTGCGCCTGCGCCTGCAGGCCGAATATTCCGCACGCACCGCGGCCAACATCGCGATGCAACAGATCGGTGCCGGCAGCGACATCGTCTCGTTCCTGCTGACGCAAGGGGCAGGCTAAGCCACCGACATCCTGCTGATCGACGAGTCCTTGTGCGTGCGTTGCGACAACTGCGAGAAGGCCTGCGCGGAGACGCACGCGGGCACGTCGCGCCTCGACCGCGAGGCCGGCCCGACCTTCGCCAACGTGCACGTGCCGACCTCGTGCCGGCATTGCGAACATCCGCATTGCATGAAGGACTGTCCGCCGGACGCGATCCACCGCGCCCCGAACGGCGAGGTCTTCATCGCCGACAACTGCATTGGCTGCGGCAACTGCGAGCGCAACTGCCCCTATGGCGTGATCCACATGGCCGCGAAGCCGCCGAAGAAGCCGGGGCTGTTGTCGTGGCTGCTGTTCGGTGCCGGGCCGGGCCCGGGAGAATCGCCCTACGATCCGCTCAAGCCTCCCTCTCCCGCCGAAAAAAAAGCCGTGAAGTGCGACATGTGCAAGGACCTCGGTGGCGGCCCGGCCTGCGTCCGCGCCTGCCCGACCGGCGCTGCGCTGCGCATTGGTCCGGATGAATTCATCGCCTACGCGCAATCGAGGCGGTGAGCATGCGCGATTCCATCCTCAGTTTCTCCGGTGCGCGTTATCTGTGGGTGGCGCTGGTCCTGGTGATCGGCAGCGTGGTTGCCTACCTCTGGCATGACCCGGTCGGCCTGCCGAACGGCGGCACCTGGCTCGGCTACACGCTCGGCACCATCGGCGCGCTGCTGATCCTTTGGCTGATGGCCTTCGGCGTCCGCAAACGGCGCTATGCCGCGCGCATGGGGACCCTGCTCGGATGGGCCTCGGCGCACGTCTATCTCGGAACAGCGCTGATCGTCATCGTCTTCCTGCACGCCGGTTTCCAGGTCGGGTTGAACATCCACTCGCTGGCCCTGCTGCTGATGCTGCTGGTCATCGCCTCTGGCCTGTTCGGGCTGTTCGCCTATCTGCGTTATCCGGCGCTGATGACGCGCAATCGCGACAACACGACGCGTCAGGCCATGCTCGACGAGATCGCCGAACTCGACCAGCAGGCGCTGTCGCTGGCCGATGCGGTCGACCCGAAAATCCATGCCGCGATCCTGCGTTCGAACGAACGCACCCGTGTCGGCGGCTCGGCCTGGCAACTGCTGCGCCCGCGCGAGGACACCGATTCCGCGATCGACCAGGTGCGCACCTACCTCGAACAGCGTGACGCGGAGAAGCGCAGCAACGAGCGCACGCGCGACATGCCCACCATGTTCGCGATGGTCGATTTCCTGTCGTCGCACGCGGCCGACAGCAAGAACGAAGCCCTGCGCAAGCTGATGGATGTGCTCGCACGCAAGAAGACCGTGACCACGCGACTGTCGCGCGACCTGCAGTTGCAGGCGCTGATGGAGATCTGGCTGTACGTGCACGTGCCGTTGTCCTTCGCCCTGCTGGGTGCGCTCACCGCGCACATCGTCAGCGTGTTCTTCTATTGGTGAGGCGACGATGCGCTGGCTGATCCGACGGGTACTGAAACGCGCGAACGGCGATGTCTTCGAGGACGACATCCATTTCGGCGACACGCTCGGCATCGGCCGCGGCACCGACCAGGCGGTCTACATCACCGATCTGCGCGCGGCGCTGGCGCATGCCCGCGTCACCGCGGTCGGCGGCGGCCGCTATCGGGTCGAATCGCTGATCGCCGCGGGCGTGCGCGTCGACGGTGTGTCGGAGCAGAACACGACGGTAAAGTCCGGCGCCGCGATCGACATCGGCAGCACGCGCATCCGCCTGATCGATCCGCCTGCAGACTACGAGGCTGCGGTCGAGATCACCGCGATCGACGAGGCCCAGGCCGAGGCTGCGCGGCCGCAGCCAAAGCTGACGCTCGCCGACGGCGGACTCGGCAAACGCCGCTGGTCCTGGGCCTTGTTGCTGCTGTCCCTGCTGGTCGGTCTCGGCGTGCCGCTGGCGGCGCATTATGCGGCGCCGGTGCGCGATGTCGTCGAGGCCGTACCACTCGGTGGTCGCCAGCTCTGGGAGACCGGATCACTGGCGTCCGCGCACCATTTTTTCGGCAATGATTGCCAGCAATGCCATGTCGATGCCTTCGTCTCGGTGCGCGATGCGCAATGCGTCGCCTGCCATGCCGGGACCGCGGCGCATGTGCCAACCGAGGTCGATCTCTCCCAGGTCGGCAACGATCGCTGCGCGCACTGCCATCGCGACCACAACGGTGCCGACGGACTGGTGCGCGCCGACCAGCAACTCTGTGCCGATTGCCATGCCGGCATCGCCACGAACATGAAAGGCGCCGACCCGCATGCCGACGCTGCCGACTTCGGCACGCAGCACGACGGCTTCGTGGTGTCGCTGCCGCAATGGAATGCCCAGGGCGAATTCACCCCGGTCCGTGCGGCGCTTGCGACACCCGGCATCAAGGAACAAAGTGGCCTGACGTTTCCGCATGATGTGCACCTCGATCCCGCCGGCATTCGCGCTGCGGAGGGCGCCGACGAGGTACTCGAATGCAGCAACTGCCATGTGCCCGAGGCAGGTGGCGCGCGCATGCAACCGATCGATTTCGAGCGGCACTGCCAGAGCTGCCACAAGCTGAGCTTTTCCATCCGCGACGCCGAGCGCGAGGTGCCGCATGCCAGTGTCGAGAAGGTCGGCTACACCATCACCGAATTCTTCGCGCGCGAGGCGCTGGAGGGCGGCTTCAATGAGGTGAACGCACCCACCGTGGTGCGCGTGCGGCGCCGTCCGGGCCAGCCGATCACGCCGCAGGAGCGCGCGGAAGCACTGACCTGGGCACGCGACCAGGCACGGACCGCGATCGACCGCCTGTTCCAGGACAAGGCCTGCGACACCTGCCACGTGGTGACGCGCAATGCGGCCGAGGAATGGACGGTCGCGCCGGTGCGCGTGGCCGGCGCCTGGTTTCCGAAGGCGCGTTTCGACCATGGTTCGCACACGACCATGCAATGCATCGATTGCCACAACGCGCCGAACGCGGCATCGAGCGAGGTGCTGCTCTTGCCCGACATCGACAACTGCCGCCAATGCCACGGCGGCGAACACGCGAAGCACCTCGTGCCCACCACCTGCATCGCCTGCCACGCCTTCCACGACGCCGCCCATCCCGGGCGCTGACCCAATGAGGAGACCACGATGACCCGCATCCTCGGCATTTCCGGCAGCCTGCGCGACGGCTCGTTCAACACCGCACTGTTGCGAACGGCACGGCCGCTCGTGGGCGCCGGCGTCGAATTCGAGATCGCGACCCTGCACGGCATCCCGCTGTATGACGGCGATGCCGAAGCGCGCGACGGCTTGCCGCCCGCAGTCGTGGCGTTGAAGGAAAAACTCGCGGCGGCCGATGGCGTGCTGTTGGCGACGCCCGAATACAACAACGGCATCCCCGGCGTGTTCAAGAATGCGATCGACTGGTTGTCGCGTCCGGCCAACGACATCGCGCGCGTGTTCGGCAACCGTCCTTTCGCCCTCATCGGCGCCTCCCCTGGAGGATTCGGCACCATCCTCGCGCAGGACGCCTGGCTGCCGGTGCTGCACACCCTCGGCGCGCGTACCTGGCACGGCAGTCGCCTCATGGTTTCCCGCGCCCACACCCTGATCGGCCCGGATGGCATGCTCGAGGACGCCAAGACCCGCGCGCAACTCGCCGACTTCATCAACCGCTTCGCCGCCTTCGCTTCAGCTGCTACTCCGCCGAACTGAAGCGCAATCCATCACATCTCGCGCACGACGCGGAAACCGACGTCGAGCGCGGCCTTGTCGCCGTCCTGCGTATCATGCAGGCCGAGCAGCGGCGCGTTGGCACCGTCGCGGTAAGAACTGCCCATGATCTTGCGTTCCTCACATTCGCCCTGGGCGGCACAGTCGCTGACCCATTCGGCAACATTGCCGGCGAGATCGAATATGCCCTGGGCACTGGCCGGATAGGCAGCGACTTCGCGGGTGTCCTCGGCGCCATCGGTGCAGTCGTGACGCTCGCGCAAATTGAGATCACGACCGTCGCGGCCATAGACATTGCCGATGCGACAGGCGGCACTACCGGAGGCGACGCCGGCTGCGGCCACACGCCATTCCGATGCACGCGGCAATCGATAGCGGCGGCCGGTCTGCTGCGACAACCATGCCGCATAAGCGCGGGCGTCGTCGTAGCTCACGCAGACCACCGGATGCTGCTCGCCCTGGGCAAACCCGGGCTCGCGCCACGTACGCGGCCGCACCAGGCTCAGTGGTGAACCGATGGCCCGACAGGAGATCGACGCACGCCGCGTCGAAGCTGCGAAACGACCGTATTCGGTGCGCGTCACCTCGTGTTCGGCGAAGGCCAGCCAGTGATCACCGACCCGCAGCACCCGCATCGGCGGACCGCCCAGATCACGCAGCGGCTGACCGGCCTGGCGCCGCTCGGCCAGCGCCTTCCAGCGCGCCTGCAACGACGCATCGGACTCGAACAACGCAGCCAGCAACTCGACCGGCAGCGGATCGCCTGCAGATTCCGCAGCGGTCAGGCGCGCCGCCAGTGCTTCGGACAGCGCCGCCTCGAAGGCCGTGCTCGCAGCCCGATCCTGCAGGCGCTGGCCGAGGATGAATTCACGCAAATGACGGATCAAGTCGACGGCATCGCCGTCCCGAGCCTCGTCGAGCGCACGCATCACCGTGCCACGCACCGCGACGATGAAACGATCGGCGAGTCGCAGGCGCTCGTCGTCGCGCGCGGTCTGCAGCGCATCGGCCAGCAACGCCGATGCACTGCCCTCCTTCGGTTCGAACCAGCGCTGCGCATCGATGCGATCGACGATCAGGGCCAGTGCCGGGTCCTGCACCGCGACGTCAGGCGTCACCGGAGCGCTCGTCGCTCCCGCCGCGTCTTCCCCCGACTGTCCGCGCCAAGCCATCCCCACGACGGCCGCCAACGCCAATCCGCCGAGGATCAATGGCCAGGTCCGGCGTGACGACACCGGCAATGCGGCCGGCTTGAACTCGCCCACTACCTGGGTCGACTGCTGCGGCACGGGCTGCATCACCCGATCGAGCAGCGAGAGGAATTCCTCGGCACTCTGGCAGCGTTCCTGCGGCAACTTGGCCATCGACTGGTCGAGCAGCGGCTGCCAGCGCGCGAACTTCACCGGCAATCGCGGCACCGGCTCGGTGTGGTGCGCCAGCGCCATCGACACTGCGTCGTTGCCCTTGAACGGCAATTCGCCGGTCAGCAATTCGTAGGCCATCACGCCCAGGCTGTAGAGGTCCGAACGTGCATCGACCTCGATGCCACGCGCCTGCTCGGGGCTCATGTAAGCGGATGACCCGAGCGCGTCGCCCGTGGTCGTCACGCGCACGCTGCCGAGACTGCGCGAAATGCCGAAGTCGGCCAGTCGCGCGCGTTGTTCGCGGTCGAACAGCACGTTGTCCGGTTTCACGTCGCGGTGCACCACACCTTGCGCATGCGCGAAGCCCAGCGCCATCGCGATCTCGCGCAATACCGTCGCGATCGTCTCCTCGCGCCCGGTGATCGCGGCATGGCCGAGGTCGCCATTCGGCAGATAGGCCATCGCGTAATACGGCGCGCCGTCCTGCGTGCGGCCGACTTCGTAGATGCCGACGATGTTCGGATGTTCCAGGCGCGCGATCGTGCGCGCTTCATGCTCGAAGCGCACCGCCATCTGGTCGCTGCCGCTGCCGCGGAAATGCACGACCTTGATGGCCACCGGACGATCGAGCGACAACTGCGTGGCCAGATACACGGCCGCCATGCCACCTTCGCCGAGGCGACGTTCGATGCGATAGCCGGCGATCTCCGGGAAGGCGCTCATGCGGTCACTGCGTCTGGGTCCGCCTTTATAGCGCAGGTCGCGGCGCTTCTCGTCCAGTCGATCGTTGCAGATTGCCGCAGCGCGATGACGCCGCCGCGAGCGCATCGCATAATCCGGATTCAGATACGGAGCCGAACGCCATGGACACCGCCGCCTTGATCCGCGCCTACTATGCCGCGTTCAATCGCGCTGACTTCGAAGGCATGCTCGCCCTGCTCGGTGATGACATCGTGCACGATGCCAATCAGGGATCACGCCATGCCGGAAAAGCCTGGTTTCGCAGCTTTCTCGCGCACATGGACCGCTGCTACCGCGAACAGGTGGTCGACCTGGTCGTATTGACCGAAGCATCGGGTTCACGTGCCGCCGCAGAGTTCGTCATCGAGGGCGAATACAAGGTCACCGACGAAGGCCTGCCGCCTGCGAACGGGCAGCGCTATCGACTGCCGGTCGGCGCGTTCTTCGAGGTGCGCGACGGCTTGATCCGGCGCGTGACCAACTACTACAACCTGCAGGACTGGATCGCGCAGGTCTCGACATGAGCGAACTGCGTGTCGTCACCAAGACCGCGGCGGCACTGCGACGACACCTCGACGACATCGCCCGTCTGCGCATCCAGGTGTTTCGCGCCTGGCCCTACCTGTACGACGGCAACCCGGACTACGAACGCCGCTACCTGCAGACCTACATCGACACGCCCGACGCGATGGTCGCGATCTGCTTCGATGGCGATCGCGTCGTCGGCGCGTCGACGGCCTTGCCGCTGGCGCACGAGACCGCGGAGATCCGGCGGCCCTTCGATCGCGTCGACGACACCCTCTATCTCGGTGAATCGGTCCTTGATCCCGAGTATCGCGGCCGCGGCATCGGGGTCGCCTTCTTCGAGCATCGCGAAGTCCATGCGACCCGGCTCGGTCTCGCGCATTGCGTGTTCTGCGCCGTGCAGCGCAGCGCCGACGATGCGCGTCGTCCAGTCGAATTCGTGCCACTCGACGCCTTCTGGCGTCGGCGCGGTTATCTCCCGATCGATGGCTGCACAACGACGCTGAGCTGGAAGGACATCGACGAGTCTGCAGAATCGCCAAAACCGATGCAGTTCTGGCGCAAGACCCTTGGAGCCTGAGATGAACCGCACGCTGCGCATCGCCACTTGCCAATTTCAGGTCGGAATGATCGCGTCCTGGGATGCCTTCGAGAAGAAGCTGGACCTGATGCTCGGCGAAGCCAAGCGCGGTGGTGCCGATCTCGCATTGCTGCCGGAATATTTCTCGATGGAGCTCGCGACCATGTTCGGCACCGCGGTGCGCGAATCGCTGCCGAAGCAATTGGAAGCGCTGCAACCCTGGATCCGCAAGTTCCGCCTCTACGTGACCGACCGCGCCAGACGCTTCCGCATGGCCATCGTCGCCGGCTCGATCCCTGTTCGCGACGACGATGGCCGCTATCGCAATCGCTGCTTCGTTGCGACGCCCGATGGCCGCGAATTCGTCCAGGACAAGCATCGCATGACCCGCTTCGAACGCGAGCAGTGGGGCATCAGCGGCGGCGAAGGCCATGCGCTGTTCGAGGTGAAGGGCGTGCAGTGCGCAGTCGCGATCTGCTACGACTGCGAATTCCCCAACGTCGTGCGCGAGAAAGTCGATCTCGGCGCCGAACTGATCCTGGTGCCGAGCTGCACCGACTCGTTCGCCGGCTACCACCGCGTGCGCGTCGGCGCACAGGCACGTGCGCTGGAAAACCAGTGCTACGTCGCGGTGGCGCATACGGTGGGTGCGCTGGCGCAATCGCCGGCCATTGACGAGAACCACGGTGTGGCCGCGATCTACGGCCCACCCGACCGCGGCTTTGCCGATGACGGCATCGTCGCGCAAGGCACACTCGATGCCGCGCAATGGGTTTTCGCCGATCTCGATTTTGCGCTGATCGAGCACGTGCGTCGCGACGGCCAGGTGCTGAATCATCGGGATTGGTGATCGGATCTCGCCGTCGCGAGCCGGGGCTCGCGCCTACAAAAGCGGATCGCATCGGGGCTACACTCCGGCGTGCGTACCGGTCTTGGGGAGAAGGCGGATGCAAGGATTTCATCGCCTGTGGGGAATGGCGGTTGTCGCAGCCCTCGTGTCGGGCTGCAGCGGCAGCGGCAATTCCGGCGATCCGGTCGGCACCGCGCCGCCACCGTCGGGCACGGCAGACTCCGGGTGTACCGGGTCCTGCGCGACGGCTGCGAGCTTCCTCAGCGTCGCCGACGTGCAGAAGGTGATCGCGCAGGCGATCAACGAGGCGCAGGCGCAGAGCCAACCGGCGACCATCGCCGTGGTCGATCGCGTCGGCAACGTGCTCGGCGTCTATCGCATGAGCGGGGCACGCACGACGGTGACGATCAGCTCGGGCCGCGGTGTCGTCGGCGGGCTCGAAGGCGTCGCCATCATTCCGAGCGAACTCGCGGCGATCAGCAAGGCCGTGACCGGCGCCTACCTGTCGTCCGAAGGCAATGCCTTTTCGACCCGCACCGCCAGCCAGATCGTGCAGGAACATTTCAACCCCGGTGAATTCGGTGGCCCGTCGGGTCCGTTGTTCGGCGTGCAGTTCTCGCAGCTGTTGTGTTCGGATGTGATCAACCTGCCGGCGCCTGTGCTCGCCGGCATCTTCGCCGCCGGCGCGAATGTCGGAGTCGGGCCGAAAGCCTCGCCGCTCGGGTTGTCCGCCGATCCCGGCGGTTTCCCCTTGTACAAGGCGGGCACGCCGGTGGGCGGCATCGGCATCGTCGCCGATGGCGTCTATGGTCTCGACCTGAACGTCAGTGACCGCGATCGCGATGTCGATGAACTGATCGCGACGGCCGGCACGTTCGGCTTCGGTGCGCCACTCGACCGCCGCGGCGACCGCATCACCGCCGACGGCAAGACCTTCCGCTTCAGCGATGTCGATTTCGCCGATCTCGGCCGCAATCCGGCGCAAGCCCCTGCTTTCGCGAGTATTCCGGCCAGCGCCGGCGCCTTGCTGAACCTGTTTGCATTCTCGGATGGCACGATCCAGCCCGGCGTCGCCTTCGGCACGGCGGCATCAGGCATACGGCCAGACAACGCCGACTATGCCGGCCTCGATGCCTTCGTGCTGGTCGACCGTGCGGATACGCCCCGATATGCACCACGCGATGGTCAGGGCTCGCCCGGCTTCATGACAGCGGCAGTCGCACGAACGATCGTCGCGGAAGGATTGCGCGTCGCGAATCGAAGTCGCGCCCAGATCCGCAGGCCGACCGGCACACAGGCCCGCGTGACGATTTCGGTGATCGATGTGCAAGGCAACATCCAGGCGCTGGCGCGAACGCGCGATGCGCCGGTGTTCGGCACCGACGTGGCCGTGCAGAAGGCGCGCTCGGCCTTGTTCCTGAGTCACGCCGACGCGGGCGATGCCCTCGCCGCCCTGCCCGATGCGCGGTACCTGAATGCGGATGGTTCGCCGTCCGCGACGGCCGTCGATTTCGGCAACGTGGTCACCGACGCACGCCGTTTTTTCGCGATGCCGAATTTGCTCGCGCAAGGCGGCGGGCTCGACGCCGGTACCGTCGCGTTGACACCACGCGCGATCGGCAATCTGGCGCGACCATACTTTCCCGATGGTCTGGTCGGCACACAGCATGGTCCGTTCTCGAAACCGTTCGCGCAATGGAGTCCGTTCAGCACCGGCCTGCAATACGACCTGCTGAACAACCAGATTGGCCAGATCCTGACGGCCTACTTGACCGCGGACAGCCTGCCGATCCTGGAGCTGCGACCGGAACTCGGCAACGCCGGTTGCACGCGCCTGCCGCAACTGCGCAACGGCCTGCAGATCTTTCCCGGCGGTGTGCCGATCTATGCCGGCACGATGCTGGTCGGCGCGATCGGCGTTTCCGGTGACGGTGTCGATCAGGACGACATGATCGCGGCGCTCGCGTTGAAGAATCTCGGCGGCATTTACAGCCATGCACCCACCGCGATCCGCAGCGACCGCTTCGCGCCACAAGGCGTGCGCCTGCGCTACGTGCAATGCCCGCAGGCTCCCTTCCTCGACTCCAATGAACAGAACGTCTGCGAGGGCCTTTGAGATGCGTCGCCCATTGCTCGTCCTCGCGATCGCCGCAATCTGCAGTTCTCAGGCCCAGGCCCGACTGATCGACATCCCGAACGGCGACGCCACGCTCGACCTGGCCACGCTTTACGCCGTGAATTACGACCCCTACGACTCGGCCATCCCGCGCCGTCGCCCGGGGCATCCGTCACCGCAACAACCGGACTGGCCGGACCGCAACGAGGGTGCGATCGCACCAGCGCCGAACGATGCGGTCGGCGAATTCGTGCCGCTGCCGGACCGTTGGCGCATCATGGAAGCGCTTGGCCAGAAGTACCCGTGGTACGACCCTTACAACAACAACGTCTGGAAGGGTGACAAGCCGATCCACGGCGACGACTGGTTCCTGTCGGTGCTCGGCGTATCCGACACCGTGCTGGAACCGCGCACGATCCCGACCCCGGTCGGCGCGCAATCGACCGGAGACCCGGACAGCAACGACGTGTTCGGCGACATCGAGCAGAACATCTTCGCGCAGACCTTTCTCGCCGGCATCGTCTATTACAAGGGCAATACCACGTTCAAGCCGCCGGAATGGGAATACCGGGCGACGCTGGCGTTCAACTACAACCGCGTCGACGTGTCCGACCAGCGCGTGCTGCAAATCGACCCGCGCCTCGGTGGCACCCGTGACGACGGCTTCGTCGCCGTGCAGGAACTGTTCGTCGACAAGCACCTGCGCGATGTTTCCGACCGCTACGACTTCGATGCCGTGCGCTTCGGCATCCAGCCGTTCTCGACCGACTTCCGCGGATTCCTGTTCCAGGATCTGCAGTTCGGCGCGCGCTTGTTCGGAAATCGCAACAACAATCGCTGGCAGTACAACCTGGCCTGGTTCCGGCGCATCGAGAAGGACACCAATTCCGGCCTGAACGATGTCGGCGCCGGCCTGCGCGACGACGACATCTTCGTCGCGAACCTGTATCGCCAGGACTGGCCGCGTGTCGGCTTCACTTCGCAAGCCACGATCGTGCACAACCGCAATCGCGAGGACGAATTCCATTTCGACGAGAACGGCTTCCTCGCGCGCCCGTCCTCGCTCGGCACCGAAACCCTGCGCGAATACGACGCGACCTACCTTGGCTACAACGGTGATGGCCACTTCGGGCGCGTCAACCTCACCGCCAGTGCCTACTATCTGTTCGGAAACAACATCGGCACCTTCACGGGTCGCGACAGCGATCTCGAGGCCGGCTTCGCCGCGGCCGAGGCGTCGATGGACTTCGACTGGGTCCGCGTCCGGGCATCGGCCGCGTATGCCAGCGGCGACCGCGACCCCTTCGACGACAAGTCGCAGGGCTATGACGCCATCTTCGAGAACCCGATCTTTGCCGGCGCCGATACCAGTTACTGGGTGCGCCAGAACCTGCCCTTGATCGGCGGCGGTGGCGTGGCACTGGCGGGTCGCAATTCACTGCTGCCCTCGCTGCGTTCCTCGCGCGAACTGGGCCAGTCGAACTTCGAGAATCCGGGTCTGCAACTGCTCGGGCTCGGGGCCGACTTCGACCTGACGCCGGAGTCGCGCGTGTCGGCCAACCTCAATCAGCTCTGGTTCGACGACACCGCGACACTCGAAGTCGCGCGCAACCAGGGACCGATCGATCGCGGCATCGGCACCGACCTCTCGGTCGCCTGGATCTGGCGACCGTTCGCGACCCAGAACGCGATCCTGCGCCTGTCCGCCGCTGCGTTGATTCCCGCCAGCGGCCTTGAAGACCTGTACGGCAGCGACGACACCTACACCACGGTGCTCGCCAATGTTGTCCTGAACTACTGAGGTGACGACCATGATCCAGCGCCTCCTCACTCCGATGTTGCTTGGGCTGCTGTGCTGCATCGGCACGCAGGCCTCCGAAGAAAAGCCGGTCGAGCGCAGCTACACGACCGCACCCTCGGCGCCGAAGACTCAGCGCTGGGATCAGGCGAACGCGAAGTCGGAAGGTTGCGTGAGTTGCCACACGTCGACCGATCGCCACACCATGCATGCCTCGCCCGCGGTCGTGCTCGGTTGCACCGATTGCCATGGCGGCAATGCGTCGATCCAGGCACCCGCAGACGTCAATTTCCACGTGCGCAGCGCCCGCCACTACGGTGACAAAGCGCACGACGATCACGTTGACGAACATGCATTCGGCACCCACAGTCCCTTCGATCCGCTGTACCAGAGCGCGATGGACAGCGCGCACGTGCTGCCGCGCTATCCGTCGAAGTGGAAAGACAGCGCGAATCCCGCGCATACCTACGCCGCGCTGAACAAGGAGGCGCCGGAATTCGTGCGCTTCGTCAATCCGGGCGACCTGCGCATCGCGCGCGAAGCCTGCGGTGCCTGCCATCTGCCGATCATCCAGGCCAGCGAACGCAGCCTGATGGCGACCAGCGCGATGCTCTGGGGCGGTGCCAGCTACAACAACGGCATCCTGCCCTACAAGCGCTACCTGCTCGGCGAGAGCTACACCCGCGACTCGCAGCCGAACGTGGTCAAGGCACTGATCGCGGTCGCGCCCGACATGCAGTCGCGCGGCATCCTGCCGCAGTTGTTCCCGTTGCCGGCCTGGGAAGTGATCCCCCCGGCCGACGTGTTCCGCGTCTTCGAACGCGGCGGTCGCAACATCAACACGACGTTCGCGGAAACCGGCCTGCCCGATTCGCTCGGCCAGATCCAGCGCCTCGAAGAACCTGGCCGGCCCGACCTCAAGCAAAGCAATCGCGGCCCGGCCACCGGACAACGCGTCGCGATTCCGGCCCTCAACATCCACAAGTCGCGCCTCAACGATCCGCACCTGTGGTTCCTCGGCACGAACGACAACCCCGGCGACTTCCGCTCGTCCGGCTGTTCATCCTGCCATGTCGTCTACGCCAACGACCGCGATCCGAGGCACTCGGCCGGTTATGCGCAGTTCGGCAATACCGGTGCGTCGCAACAGGGCGACCCGACCATCCCGCGCGACGAACCCGGGCATCCGCTCAAGCACGAGTTCACCCGTGCGATCCCGACCAGCCAGTGCATGATCTGCCACATGCATCAGCCGAACATGTTCATCAACACCATGCTCGGCTACACGATGTGGGACTACGAGTCCGACGCGCCATCGATGTGGCCGAAAGAGGAGCGCAAGCCGAGCGACACCGAGATCCGCGAGATCAACCAGCGCAATCCGGAAGAGGCGGCGATTCGCGGCCTCTGGTCGGATCCGAAGTTCCTGCAGCAAGTGTCGCAGAACAATCCGAATCTGAAGGACACCCAGTTCGCCGATTACCACGGCCACGGCTGGAACTTCCGCGCCGTGTTCAAGCGCGACCGCGAAGGCACCTTGCTCACGGCCGACAATCAGGCGATCGACGACAAGGATCCGAAAAAATTCGAGAAGGCGGTGCATCTCTCGTCCATCCACGTCGACCTCGGCCTGCAATGCGTCGACTGCCATTACGCGCAGGACGCGCACGGCAACGGCCACATCGTTGGCGAGGTGATGGCCGGCGTCGAGATCCAGTGCCAGGACTGCCACGGCACGGTCGATGCCTATCCGTCGCTGAGCACCTCGGGACCGATGGCCAGTCCGAAGGGCAAGCAGCTCGCGTTGATCCGCAATCCCGATGGCAAGAAGCGTTTCGAGTGGGTGAACGGTCAACTGATCCAGCGCTCGGCCGTCACGCCCGGCCTGGAATGGTCGCTGTCTCTGCTGAAAGACGTCGCCAACACGACCTCGGCCGCTTATAACGCCAAGGCGACGCGCGCCCACACGGTCTCGAACGACACCGCGAACCAGAACTGGGGTGCCGGGGTGCCCAAGGACCAGCGCGCGCATAGTGAGGACAAGATGCTTTGCTACAGCTGCCACACCTCGTGGACCACGAGCTGCGGTGGCTGTCATCTGCCGATCCAGGCCAACTGGAAAACCGAGCGTCAGCATTACGAGGGCGGCGAGACGCGCAATTACGCGACCTACAATCCGCAGATCGCACGCGACGACATGTTCCAGCTCGGTCGCCACGGCGAGGTCAAGGGCGGCAAGATCGCGCCGGTGCGTTCGAGTTCGGCCCTGGTGTTGTCATCGACCAACAGCAACCGCGAGCGCATCTACATCCAGCAGCCGCCGATCAGCGCGGCCGGATTTTCCTCGCAGGCTTTCGCGCCGCACTATCCGCATACCGAGCGACGCGGCGAGACCAAGACCTGTACCGACTGCCATCTGAGCCAGCAGAACGACAACAACGCGATCATGGCCCAGCTGCTGCTGCAGGGTACCGACTTCGTCGATTTCCTTGGATTCAACGCCTTTGTGGGTGGCGAGAAGACGCTGAGCGCAGTGCCGGTGACCGAGTGGGACGAACCGCAGTCGGTGATCGGCTCGTACCTGCACCGCTATGCCTATCCCGAACGCTACGCCAAGCACGAGGCGCGTTCCCGCGTCCTGCCGGAAGGGTTCTCGCACGGCACCGACGGCACGGTCGGTTGCCTGCAGCATCGTGGCGAATACCTGTATGTCGCCGAACGCGACAAGGGCCTGGTGGTCTATGACATCGCCAGCGTCGCCAACAAGGGTTTCAGCCAGCGCATCGTGACCGGACCCAACTCGCCGCTCGGCCACGACACCGTCGTCGCGTCGAAGGCGGCCACCTGCGTCGTGCTGCCGACCACGCAACCCATTCATCCGGCGCGCAACAGCGGCGATCTGGTGCGCGTGACCAACATGGAGCAACCCTTCCTCGCGATCTACAACTTTGCCTTCCTCACTGATGCCGAGGAAGGGCTGATCCTGATCGACGTGAACACCCTGGCCGACGGCGAGCCGCGCAACAACCAGTTGACGCGTACCCTGACCTGGAACGAGGGCGGTGTTCTCGATGGCGTACGCCATCTCGCCATAGCAGGCACCTGGTTCTACGCCAGCACACCGCGTGGGGTCGTCGTGCTCGACATGAGCAATCCGATGACGCCGCGCGCGGTCACGACGATTGCGCTCGCTGATCCGCGTGCGGCCCAGATGCAGTTCCGCTACCTGTTCGCCACCACGGCGCGCGGGCTCGAAGTCGTCGATGTCACCGATCCGGCGCAGCCACGGGTCGTACCGAATGCCATGGTGCCGCTGGCGCATGCCGCAAAGCTGCATGTCGCGCGCACCTATGCGTATGTCGCGGATGGCGCGGACGGCATCGCTATCGTCAATGTCACGAAGCCGGAAGCGCCAGCGCTGTACCAGATGTTCAACGCCGACGGCGCCATCACCGATGCCCGCGACATCGTCGTCGCTGCCACCAATGCGTCACTGTTCGGCTACGTCGCCGATGGTGCGAACGGACTCAAGGTGCTGCAGCTGTTCAGCCCCGAGACGCAACCGAAGTTCTACGGCTTCAGCCCGCAACCGAAACCGCAGCTGGTCGCGACCTGGCCCACGCCCTCGCCCGCCACGTCTCTGTCGCGCGGTCTCGAACGCGACCGTGCCGTCGATGAAACCGGCGGCCAGATCGCCGTGCTCGGCCGCATCGGCGCGCGCCCGTTCACGCATCCGGAAATGCAGAACCTCTACCTCGATTCCGAAGGCAAACCGTGGTGGGTCACCGATCAGGTCGATGGCCCGAACGGCATCACCTCGAAGCCGTTGGATTGGAAGCCGAATCGGACGGTGGAGATGCAGAACCACTGAAGGCCAATGGCCCGAGACAATGATCAGCCGGGCTACATCCCCGGGCCGACGTGCAGCACGCCTGAACTTGCGAAATTTCCGATGTGCGAATCCGCCTTCGCCGGACGTGACGAATGGCCGGAACCGACACGATGTCTGCATCGTGATTGCTTCCGGTGTTCCTCATGTCCGTATCGTCTCGCTCGTTGGTCTTCGCGCTCGGCGCGTCACTCCTGCTCATTGCCGGCAACACCGTGGCGCAGCACTCGGTCGCATTGTCGACGCTTGCACCCGACGCTGGGTTCCGGATCGACGGCCTGGCGGACGGCGATCTGCTCGGGATCAACAGCGATGCGATCGGCGACTTCAATGGCGATGGTCTGGACGACTTCCTGGTCTCGGCTGAGGAAGCCCAACAGGGACGCGGCAGCACCTACGTCGTGTTCGGGCGGAGCGGCGGGTTTCCGGACGGTCTGGCATTGAATCAGCTCGACGGTGCGAACGGCTTCCGACTCGATGGCGCGCCCTATGACGGATTCAATCATCGCGCTCGCGGCGCCGGCGACGTGAATGGCGACGGTCGCGCGGATGTGCTCCTCGGGCTGTCCAGCAGCAACGACTTCAATGGTCGTGCCTGCATCGTTTACGGCCGGGCGAGCACGGATGCGATCGTGACGATCGACACGATGCTGCCCGGTCAGATCACCTGCATGACCGGCGTGCAGCGATACGAGAACGTCGGCAAATCGGTCGCGTCACTCGGTGATTTCAACGGCGACGGACTCGACGATGTCGCCATCGGCACCGTGCATGGCGACTTCGCCGGCAGCGAAAGCGGCAGCGTGTACGTGATCTACGGCCGCGCGCCGAACCTCGGCACGCACATCGCGCTGGCATCACTGGATGGCGCGCAGGGCTTCCGGATCGATGGGGCCGCCGCCGACGATCGTCTCGGCACCAGTGTCGGATCGGGTGACTTCAATGGCGACGGACTTCGCGACCTGATCGCGGGCGCCGACCGTGCCGGCGCGCCGGGTGCGGCGCAGGGCGCAGCCTATGTCCTGTTCGGCACAGATCAACACCTGGAAACGCCCTTGTCGGTGACACAACTGGACGGCGTCCGCGGCGTCACCCTGCGGGCCGGCGCCGATGTCCATTTCCTTGGCCGCGCTGTCGGTGCTGCGGACGTGAATCACGATGGTCTCGACGACATGCTGCTTGGCAGTCTGCAGACCCGTGCCTTCGTCGTCTTCGGCAACTCGGCCGCATGGCCTGCCGGGGTGAGTCTCGAAGCGTTGACCGGCGCGAACGGATTCCGGATTGACGGAGAATCGGCGGGTGACCGCGCCGGCGAAAGCATCGCCGGGGTCGGCGACATCAACGGCGATGGCATCGACGACATCGGGCTCGGCGCCCAGTTCGCCGCACCGAATGGCATCGCTTCCGGCAAGGTCCACGTCCTGTTCGGTCACGCCGGTCCGCATCCGCCATCGCTGCAACTTGGGGCCTTGGCGGACGCCGACGGCATCATCTTCCTCGGTACCGGCAGCGAGGACTATTGCGGGCTGAACATCAGCCGCGGCGGTGACCTGAACCGCGACGGCCGCAACGACCTGTTGTTGAGCTGTCACGGCGCCAGCGCGCTCGGCGGCTATCGTGGCGCGACCTATGCGATCTTCGGCTCGGTAGCGACCGTACTGTTCAAGGACGGGCTGGAATAGCAAGATCGCTGCTCCGATTCAGGGCGACGCGCACATGAATTTGATCCAAGGCTTCGACGGCGTCCACGGATTTCCGATGGGCCGGTCGCTGATGCGGCGCTGGCTGCTGCGAATCCCGCTGGCATTGCTCGCGGCCTATGCCTTGCTCGTGTTGATGGTGCGACCATCCAACGATCGTGACTGGAACGCGGACCAGGCACGGCTCGCGACCGCGGAAATTAGCGGCAACCAGGTGCAGGTCCACAACGTCCGCAATGCGCGCTATCGCTCGGTCGACGATTTCGATGTGTATTGGGAGGAACGTCGCTACGACCTTGCCCGCCTCGATTCGGTCTGGTTCATCGTCGAGCCCTTCGCCGACTGGCGCGGTCCGGCGCACACCTTCCTCAGTTTCGGTTTCGATGATGGCGAATTCCTCGCGATCTCGGTCGAGATCCGCAAGGAACGCGGCGAGTCGTTTTCACCCTGGCTCGGCCTGCTGCGCCAATACGAACTGATGTACGTGATCGGCGACGAACGCGACCTGATCGGTCTGCGTGCGAACCATCGCAAGGACGAAGTGTTCCTGTACCCGGTGCGCACCACGCCGACGCAGATGCGCGCGCTGTTCGTGTCCATGCTTGCGCGTGCGAACGCGGTGGCCGAGCAGCCCGAGTTCTACAACACCCTGACCAACACCTGCACCAGCGCCATCATCGATCACATCGACCACATCGCCCCCGGGCGCGTACCGTTCAGTCTGACGACCGTGTTGCCGGGATACACCGACGATTTCGCCTACGATCTCGGCCTGATCGACACCGACTTGCCACGCGACGCCTATCGCGCCGCGCATCGCATCAACGCGCGTGCGGCCGACTCGGACGATCGGGATGATTTCTCGCAGGCGATCCGCGCTCGCGATTGAGCCTCGACACTATTCGAATCCGTCGACGAACACGTTGCTCGGATCCGGGGTCACCGCACCGGTCACGACCAAGGCAAACGGTTGCGGTCCGCTCGGAATGTTGTGGGCGCGAACCGTCACCGTCAGCGGACCGCTCACGGGCGCGGAAATCAGCACCTGTTCCAGCGTATTCAAGCGGTCCGCGCTGCCGCCGGCGACCGATTGGCCACCGCTCCAGACATTGCCGAGATACGTCGTGCCGGCCTGTTCGACGATCAGGTCGAGGTCGTTGACCAGATGCGGCAAGGCCGCCGGCGTCGACGGGTAATCGGTCCAGGCAAGCGTCATCTTCAACGGCTGGCCGGCACTGACGACGAATTCAAAGCGGCGTTCGCCGGCGGCTTCGGCCAGACCGGTGGTGTCGTCGTCGACCCAGAGCGTGCGCGCGTCGCCGGGAAAATACAGCGCCTCGTCCAGGGTGACCCGCCCCCATCCCTGGCAGTTCGACGGCATCACCGTCGCGCCACTCATGTTCTGGCCGGAATTCACCAAGGTCGCACGCATCAAGGCGGCCGAGGGCGTCATGGCATTGGCCACCACGGCGTTGCCGCTCGGGTAATAGCCATCGACGTAGTACTGGCGGATCAGGGCGGTCAATCCGGCCGCGCCGGGCGTCGCCATGCTGGTGCCGGACATCGAACGCGTGCTGCAGTTGTTCGAACCGACATTGAGGTCGTTGTCGGCCGAGACAATGCTTGAACCCGGCACCGTGATCTCGGGCTTGCGGCGACCGTCATCGGTCGGCCCGCAGGACGAGAACGACGCCATTCCGGTTGAACTGGTCGAACGCAATGTCGCGCCGACCGAGACCGCCGACTTCGCGGTCGACGGACTGCCGACGCTGGCCGTGCCCGGACCGGAATTGCCGGCCGCAAAGAAGATCAGGAAATCCGGGTGGTTCCACATGAACTCGTCGACATCCTGGCTGCCGGCCGAATAGTCGTTCTGGGTCGGGTCGTTCTCGTTGTCGCCCCAGGAATTGCTGTGGATGCGCGCACCCTGGTCGTAGGTCTGCTGAAAAATCGGATTCAGGTCCACGACCGGACAGCCGATGCCGGGCAGATCGGCGCAATTGTCGGTGGTCAGGCCGCCGTCCTGAATCACCAGTTTCGCGGCCGGCGCCATGCCGTCGCCGGCATCGTGGCCGATCGGGGTCGCGAAATTGTCGCCGGCGATCGTGCCGGCCACATGGGTGCCGTGGTCGTGGCTGTCCCACTCGTTGCTGGCGATGCCGCCGTTGCAGTCGTTCGACCAGAGGAAGTTGACGCCGAGGATCTTGCGCTGGGCCGGGTCGATCGTGGTGCCGCCGTTGCAGGCATTGGTCGGCGGCAGGCCAAGACCGGTGGTGCGGAAATAACACATGTCGGGATCGATACCGGTGTCGAGCACGGCAACGACCTGGCCCTCGCCATGGATGCCGTTCGCGAAGACCGTGGTCGCCTGCCCGCCCGCCAGCCCGGATTGGCCGACCCAGACCGTGGTGTCGTTCAACAGGGAACGTCGCGGTTCGAGATCCAGCCAGAACACTTCGGCGAGCGCGGCGACGCGATCGGCATGGGCGGCGATCTCGTCCGCCGACCACTCAAGACGCAGGCGGGAAAAATAGGCACCGCGAGCCGCGGCACCGATGCCCGGAATTTGCATCGCCCGCAATTCGGCCACGACGGCATCGGGATCGCGATCCGGAAACAATTGCAGCATCAACTGGCGCTTGCGACCGTCCGCGACCGCTTTCGCCGCGTCACGCACTCCGCGGCCGATTTTGTAGGCGGGCTGCCAGGCGGAAGACCAGCGCACGCCGGCGGCGGCCAGTCGCTGATCGCGGGACGCCACGGGCATCCGCACCAGGAAGGCGTCCTGCGGCAAATAGGCATAGATCGTCGCGACCGCCGCCAGGGCCTTGCGCTGCGCCGCCGTCACCGGCCCGGGGAACTGCACCAGCAGGGCCGCATCAGGCGTTACTGCCGCATCGGGCACGACCGCATCGCGGGTGTCGATCTGAAGCGAGGTCAAGGAGACCGGATGCGGCGCCGCCGCCGATACCGCCGTGCCGACGATCACGCCGGCGATCAGGAGAATGTGTCTGAATGTCATAAGTACCGACAGTCTAGCAATCCCGGGCCCGAAACGGCGCCGCATGTTCGGACGCATTCATGGCAGCATGGGGCCTGTCCATCGCTTGTTCCGGAGTTGCGCGCCGATGTCAGATACCACCGAATTCGAGGCTGCGGCATTCCGGCGCCTGGTGGCGCACCTGCGCAGCCGCACCGACGTACAGAATATCGAACTGATGAACCTCGCCGGTTTCTGCCGCAACTGCCTGGCCGACTGGTATCGCGAAGCCGCCGAAGAAGGCGGCGACGTGATGGGCAAGGAGGAGGCGCGCCAGCACGTTTACGGCATGCCCTATGCCGAGTGGAAAGCGACCTATCAGAAGTGATCAACCCACCGCGCAGAATGGTGCGCGTGTATCCGGCAAGGCCACATCGCTGGCCTCGGCGCTGCATCCGGGACACTGCGGATCAGCGCCATAGCGCAGTTCGCGAAAACGCATCGCCAATGCATCGAACAAGAGCAGGCGCCCGACCAGCGGTTCGCCGAGGTCGAGCAGCAGCTTGATCGCCTCGCTCGCCTGCAGGCTGCCGATGATGCCCGGCAGGACGCCGAGTACGCCGGCTTCAGCGCAATTGGGCGCATCCTCGGGGCGTGGCGCCTCCGGAAACAGGCAGCGATAACACGGTGCGATACCACGGCCGCGACGCGGATCGAACACGCTGACCTGGCCTTCGAAGCGATGCACCGCGCCGTAGACCCAGGGCTTGCCGAGTTGAAGGCAGACCGCGTTGACCAGTTGTCGGGTCGGGAAATTGTCGGCGCCATCGATGACGACATCACAGTCCTCGAACAAGGCCGAGGCATTGTCGGCAGACAGACGCTGCGCGACCGGTTCGATGCGCACGGAAGGGTTCAGTGCCGACAAGGTTGCAGCGGCGGAGTCAACTTTGCACTGGCCGATGCGATCGTCGCGATGCAGGATCTGGCGTTGCAGGTTGCTGCGCTCGACCACGTCGTCGTCAATCAGGCGAATGCCCCCGACCCCGGCCGCCGCGAGATAGAACGCGGCCGGCGAACCGAGTCCACCGGCACCGACCAGGGCTACGCGCGACTGCTGCAAGCGTCGCTGCCCGGCTGCGCCGACTTCGGGCAGCAGCAGGTGCCGCAGGTAGCGATCATCGCTGCCATCCGATTTTGCCGGGATGTCGATCGCCCCACCCTGCAGGCGCCATTGCCGCACACCGCCACGGACCGAGGTCGCGGCGATGCCGGCCTCACGCAATGCTTGCGCGACACGCAACGACCGCGCGCCGCCGGCACAGAGCACATGCACGGGCCCGGGCTGGGTTCGCGCCCAGTCGAGCATGGCCTCCAAGCCCTCCGACAAGGCGATGCAGGTCGCGCCCGGACACACGCCCTCGGCCAGTTCGGCGGCTTCACGGACATCGAGAAATGCAGCGCCGCGCGCATGCGCGGCACGGGCGTCGACCCCATCGATTTCGAGCGCCGGCGGCACGGTATTCATGCCGGAAACGGTAGCACTTCGACGACCTGACCCGCGCCCAGCGCACGCACATCGGCATCGATACGGAACAACGCATTCGATTCGGCCACGCCCCGCAGCATGCCCGAGCCCTGCGCCGCATGCGGATGAACCACACGGCGACCATCCGGCAGGCTGTCGAGCACACCGCGTCGCCACTCGAGCCGGGCATGCGACTTCCGCACCGGTGCCGCGAGTCCCGCGTACTGCGGCGCCACGGGTGCGCCGCCCTGCATCGCACGCAGGACCGGCAACACGAGGCTGAGCAGACTTGCGAACACCGACACCGGATTCCCGGGCAGGCCAAAGACCAGGCATTCGCCGATCCGGCCGCACAGGAACGGCATGCCCGGGCGCATCGCGACCTTCCAGACGCGGATCTCGCCCAGCTCACGCACCAGTCCGGGAATGAAATCGGCGCGCCCGGCCGATGCGCCACCGGCCGTCAGCAACACGTCATGCGTATGTGCTGCGTCTCGCAAGGTCGCTGCCAGCAGTGCACGGTCGTCAGGCACCGGGCCGATCATCCGCAAGGACTCCGCGTGAGCGGACAGCAAGGCCCGCAGGGTCGCCGAATTGCTGTCGTGAATCTGCCCGCGCGCCAAGGCCGCCCCCGCCGGCTGCAATTCCGAACCGGTGACGACGACGGCGATGCGCGGGCGTCGATGGACCGATACCTCGGACAGGCCGAATCCGGCGAGCACGCCGAGCGCACCGGCATCGATCACGCGACCGGGCCGCAGCGCGAGCTGACCACGGGCGTAGTCATCCTCGGCACCACGCACGTTCGAACCGGATGCGACATCGGCGAGCAATTGCACGTGATCGCCGCTGCGGAGACAGAGTTCGTACTGGACGGCGGCGTCGGCCCCTTCCGGCAGCACGGCACCCGTCGCGATTTCGACGCAAGCATCGGCATCGTCGATGCACTGGCCTTCCGCACCGGCCAATGCAAGGTCGACGCAACGAAATATCTGGCCGGCACGCGCACCGCGACCTGCGGTGCGCAGCGCATAGCCGTCCATCGCGGTATTCGCGAATCCGGGCACGCTGATCGGTGCAGTCACCGCAGTGGCCAACACGCGTCCCAAGGCCTGATCGAGCGGCACCGATTCGGCGGGCAACCGCCGCGTCACCGCTTCGTCGTTCAGCAGCGACGCGGCCACATCGAAAGGGGTCGGCGCCATCGGACCCTAGAGATCCGCGCGGGTATTCAGGTTCGCGAATGCGCCACCGCCCGGAACCTGCGCCTCGACAAGATTCAGATCCTCGTGCCAGCGCCACACCGCTCGTTCACCGGCGGCAAGCGCCGCGGCGGCGGCGTCCGCCAGACTGCGCCTATACAGCGCAAACAGGAACTGGCGTTGCTCGCCATCTTGGGCGACCACGGCATCGGCGCCGGTCTCGGCCTGGCGCGCCAGCAGTCGTTGCACCAGGTCGTCGGGAAACTCCGGCGTATCGCACGGCGTCGTGACCAGGAAGTCGGTGTCGATTTCGCGCAACAGGCGCGCGATGCCAGCGAGCGGCCCGAGAAAGCCGTCATCGTCATCGGTGTAGACCGGGTAACCAAACGTCGAATAACGATCGACATTGCGATTGGCGCTGATCACGATGCCATGTACTTGCGGCTTGAGGCGCTGGATCATGTGCGCAACCAGTTCACGGCCTTCGTGCAGCACGAGGCCCTTGTCGACGCCACCCATGCGCAAGCCGCGGCCTCCCGCCAGAATGCCGCCCGTGACTTGAGTTCGCCCCGTCATTCGCCTGTCCTCGTCTGCTCGGCCAAGTATGCCGCAACCGACGCCACGACTGATCCGACGAAAGCCAGTGGCGCGATCAGCGGCGCTTGACGTGACGCATCATGCGCCGACGGCTCTGGACCTGCTTCTCGGTCAACACGTTCTTCTTGCCGGCGAACGGATTCGCGCCGGCCCGGGTCTCGATCACCACCGGCGTGCCGACCAGCTTGTAGCGACGGCGCATGAAATTCTCGAGATAGCGCACGTAGCTGGCGGGCAGCGAATCCAGGCGCGAGCCGTGCAACACGATCCGCGGCGGGTTACGCCCGCCCATGTGCGCGTAGCGGATCTTGGCGACCTTGCCCGAGACCATCGGCGGCTGGAAACTCTCGACCGCGATCTCGACCGCCTTGGTCACTTCACTGGCACCGAGGTCGATGATCGACGAGGCATACGCGCGATCAACTGCCGCGACCAGTTCGCGCAGGCCCGAACCATGCTTCGCCGAGATGACGATCCGTTCGGCCCACTGCACGAAATCGAGCCGTCGCGCCAGTTCGCTTTCGCAGCGATCGCGCTGGTATTCGCTGAGGCCATCCCACTTGTTCACGCAAACCACCAGTGCGCGACCGGCGTCGAGTGCATAGCCGAGCACGGACGCATCCTGGTCGGTCACCCCTTCGGCGGCATCGACCATCAGCACGGCCACATGCGCACGCTCCAGCGCCTGCAGGGTCTTGATCACGCTGAACTTCTCGATCGCCTCCTCGACCCGGCCCTTGCGCCGAACGCCGGCAGTGTCGATCAGCACATAGTCGCGACCGTCACGGTGCAGGGGTACTTCGATCGCATCGCGCGTGGTGCCGGGCACTTCACTCGCGATCACGCGTTCTTCACCGAGCAGGCGATTGACCAAGGTCGACTTGCCCACGTTGGGGCGCCCGATGATGGCGACGCGTACGCCGGCTTCGTCGGGCAATTCCTCGGCATCGACGTCTTCGGGAAGCAGTTCGTCGATCGCTTCAAGCAACTCGGGGACGCCACGCCGGTGCGACGCCGCCATCGGCAGCACGCGCGCCAGACCCAGCGCCGAAAATTCGTTGATCGAGGCCTGGAGATCGCGGCCATCGGTCTTGTTCACCGCGAGGATGATCGGCCGGCCATAGCGTCGCAATTGCGCCAGAATGGTTTCATCCGCCGCAGTCATGCCGTCCTTGGCGTCGACCACGAAGACGGCGAGCGCGGCCTCATCCACCGCCGCCAGCGATTGGCGCACGGTCAGTTCGGCCAGCAGTTCGCGATCGTCGGTCAGGCCGCCAGTGTCGACGACGACGAAAGGCCGCGCCGCACTGCGGCAAACGCCGTAGTGGCGATCACGGGTGACACCCGGCTCGTCGGCCACAAGCGCATCGCGGGTGTTGGTGATGGCATTGAACAGCGTGGACTTGCCGACATTCGGGCGCCCAACAAGCGCAACGGCTGGCAACATGTTGGACTCCCGATGGATTTCAGTTCGCGGCTTCGAGCACGAAGGCCGCGAGTTCGCCGTCGGTGGACTCGATCAGCACATGCGCGCCGACGACCAGCGGCGCGGCCCGGATGGCCTTGTCGGCAGGATGGAAGCGCGCTGCGGTTGCGCCGTCCTTGCGCGTGAGGATATGCAGGTAGCCATCGTAGTCACCGACCGCCAGGTAGTCGCCATAGACCGCCGGGGTCGTCAGCCAGCGATGCGCCAGGGCATCCTGCTTCCACAGCGAACTGCCGCTGCGGCGATCCAGCGCCCAGACCGCACCGTCGGCGTCACTCAGGTAGACCTCGTCGGCCGCGACACTGACGCCCGTGAACGAAGACATGTCGCGCGTCCACAAGACTCGCCCGGAATCGCGTGCGAGAGCGGCGGCCTGGCCGCGATAGGTGACCATGTACAACTCGCCGTCGCTGGCGACGATCTCGCCATCGATGTCGCCCATGCGTTCGAGTTCGGTGCGGCCCTCGGGCGCGGCGATGGTCTGCTCCCACTGCAGGGTGCCATCGGCCAACTGCAAGGCCACGAACTTGCCGTTGTCATAGCCGACGTACACCTGACCATCGCGAACGACCGGCGTGGCATTGCCACGCAGACTGATCAGCGGGACGCCGCGATCGAACAACCACACGCGCGAGCCATCGGTCGCATTCAAGCCGAAGACGCGGCCATCATTGCTGCGGACGACCACGATGCCATCTTCGATGACCGGGTTGGCCAGCACTTCCGAAGAGACGTTGGTCGCCCACTTGGCCGAACCGCTGTCGCGATCGAGGGCGATCACGTCGCCGTCGAGTCCGCCGACCACGACCAGCCCCTCGCCGACGCCCGGCCCGGAGGACAGGCGCTTGTCGGCATCAATCGACCAGCGCTGCTTGCCGCCGAGCAGATCGATCGCGACCACCGAGCCGTCCAGATCGGACGCAAAGACGACACCGTCGGACTCGACCGGACGCGGCTGGGTACCACTGCGTTCGATACCGTCACCCAAGCCCAGCGACCAAGCCTTGCTGACCGGCGCCACAGGTTCGAAATCGACCAATTCGGCCGGCGGATCAAGGTTGTCCTTGGTCGAACGACCCTTGAGCCACTCGCAACCGGACAAGCCCAGCACGCACATCGCGACCAGCAGGACGGAGCGCTTCATCAGCTGCCCGCCTTGACGCCGGCGAGGTCGTCGCGCTTCATCTCGACGATGGACCGGCGAGCAGCACCGGAATCAAGGCCAACCAGGGCTTCGTCATACGCACCGATCGCCTCGCTGTTGCGCTTCAGCGCAAGCAGTGCATCGCCACGCACTTCGGCAGCCAGCGGCTTGAAGCCCTCGCCATCGATCTTCTTGGCCAATTCAAGCGCCGCTTCGGCCTTGCCGGTCGCCACCAGCAAGCGTGCACGACGCAGCATCGCCAGGGTTTTCACTTCCGGCATCGTGGCATGCGCTTCCGCCCATTCCAGCGACGCCAGCGCGGCATCGGTCTTGCCTTCGCTCGTCGCGGTCGCGGCGTCGTTCAGCGCGACCATCGAGGCATAAGGCGAATCCGGATACTTGTCGCGCAAGCTCTTGCCCAAGGTCGCGACTGCGGTCGCATCTTTCTTGGTCACCGCCTCAGCGTAGGCCCGATAGTCGTCGCCGGCGAGGCCGGCATTGCGCTGGCGGTGGTGGTTCCACTGCTCCAGGCCGTAGATCGCACCGATTCCGGCGACCAGGCCGAGGGCAATCGAGCCGATATTCTTGCGCACCCATTCGCGGACGCGCTCACTGCGCTCGTGTTCGTCGAGTTCTTCAAGAGACATGCTTCTTTCCCGTTGTTGCAGGGACGCGGCCGCGTCCCGGATGGACTCAAGGTGTCGGCGTCGCAGCCGCTTTCTCGAACAGGCGCAGGCGCGCGACGTTGGCACGAGCGTGGACGGCCAGATCGATCGCATTGCCATCGGCCTGCACGTCGACACCACCCACATTACCGATCTTGATGCTGACCGCGCCAGTGGACTCGTAACGACGGCTCTGACCGGCGCGCACCAGATTCTGCTCGATCACGCGCCCATCGGCATCGAAGATCTCGATCCAGCTGTCCTCGCGGAAACGCGCTTCGAGCACATGCACGCCGTCGCTCGCAGGCGTTGTGAATCCTGTCATCGACGCCATCAGCGGTGGCTCCTGCGGTGCCGCTTCGGCAGGCGCCGGAACAGCTGCGGCAATCGGATCGACCGGCGTCGGTTCCGGCGCGAATTCGAGCCCGGAACCTGAACCCGGCCCAACATCCACTGCGTCGGACGCGGCTCCCGAGACCGATGCAACGGCCGGAGGCGGCGGCGCGAGCGCGACGGGCTCGACCAATTCGGATTCATCGAGGCTGCGCACCTGCGGCACCGGCGCATTGATGCCGCGATTCGCGACCAGGGTCAGCACCGGGATCGCGACCGCCAGCGTGATGACGCCGCCAATCACCGCCACGCGATAACGTTCCCAGGTCGCTACGACGCGCGGCGCCTCGGTCGACGCTTTCAGCAGCGGCTCGCTCATGCCTTCCAGAACGCGGTTCACCACGACCATCGGCAACTCGACGAGCTGCGCATACTTGCTCAGGTAACCACGCACATAGATCGGTGCACCCAGGCGTTCGAAGCGCTCGGCCTCGATATCGGCCACGACGGTAGTCGGCACATGCAAGCGGTGCGCAACGTCCTCGCGCGACCACCCGCGCACTTCGCGCGCGGCGCGCAGGCGCGGGCCGAGGTGGGAACGATCCTCGGTAAAGTCGACGCGCATGCTGCTGCGCTCGGCGATCACCGCTTCCGGTGCTTCCACCACAGCCGGATTCTCGATCGATTCCGCCGAAGCGGGTTCAGTCGCCGCGACTTCTGCCACGACTTCCGTCGCCACATCGGGCATCGGCAAGGGCAAGTTCAGCGACTCGGCGGTGACCGCTGCGGCTTCGGCGACGGAAGCGACCGTCGGCTCGACCGTTGCAGCAGATTTCTTCTTGCGGGATCGGGGAGCGCGCGTCATCGTGAACCCATATTGCGGTTGAGGGATTCCGCTTCGGCGGACTCCGGAAATTCCTGGATCAGGCGCTCGCGATAACGCGCCACCGCGCGCCGATCATCCAGCGCCACTTCAATCTCGATCGCGAACGCCAGCGCCTGCGGCGACACCGTCGCGACGCCGAGATAACGCTCCATGAAGGCACGCGCGCGCATCGGGTCCTTGCGCAGCATTGCCAGCGTCGCCGACTGGTACAGCGCATCCGGCATGCCGGGATTGCGCTCCAGCGCCTGGCGCAGATAGTCCGAGGCGGCATCGAGCTTGCCGGCCGACATCGCGCAGCCGCCGCGGTTCAGCAGCGCCGTTTCCGGCGAGCGGTAGAACGGGTCCATCAGCGCAGCAGCGAACAATCCGTCAGCCTGATCATATTGACCCTGACTGCACAGGAAGCGGCCGAGATTGTTGGCCGTCAGGCCGGATTCCGGCGCCAGTTTGCGCGCTTCCTGGTAATGCTTGCTCGCCATCGCGACATTGCCGAGCTGCTCGTACAGCACCGCGATCACGGTGTGACCATCCGGATTGCGCGGCGCCAGTTCGATGCCCTTCTTGAGCTTGTCCATCGCCATGTCGAGCTTGCCCTGGCTCAGGTAAGCCTGACCGAGCTGGATATTGATCTTGCCGGCCTCGCTGCCGCTCGGACGGGTATCGATGTTGTCGGTGGCAGTCGGTCGCCGCGACTCTTCGCCGCGCGAATAATCCTTGCTCCCGGTACAGGCCGACAGCAGCACACAGCAGCAGATCAACAGCCCGTTACGCAGCATCGACGCGTCCCTCCAGGCGGGCCCGGTGTTCGCGCGAACGGCGCGTGCGATCCAGCACCTGGCCGACCAGTTGGCCGCAGGCTGCATCGATATCGTCACCGCGGGTGCGACGCACGGTCGCGATCAATCCCGCTTCCATCACGATCTTCTTGAAGGTCTCGATCGCCTCAGCATCGGAACGCTCGTACTCGGTGCCCGGGAACGGATTGAACGGAATCAGGTTCAGTTTCGACGGCACGCGGCGCAACAACTTGACCAGCGCCCGCGCATATTCGGGCTTGTCGTTGATGCCCTTCATCAACGTGTACTCGAACGTGATCGACGAACGCGGGCGCTTGGCGACATAACGGTTGCATGCCGCCAGCAGTTCCGCGATCGGGTACTTCTTGTTCAGTGGCACCAACTGGTCACGCAGCGCGTCAATCGGCGAATGCAGCGACACCGCCAGACTGACATCGCTGCGTTCGGACAGCAGGTCGATCATCGGCACGAGGCCCGCAGTCGAGAGCGTCACGCGCTTGTTGGCGAGACCGAAGCCGAAGTCGTCGCGCATCAGGTCCATCGCGGCGACGACGTTGTCGAAATTCAACAGCGGCTCGCCCATGCCCATCATTACGACATTGGTGATCGGGCGTTCGCCTCGGCCCAGTGCCTTCAAGCGCTGGTTCGCGATCCAGACCTGGCCAATGATCTCGGACGCGCTGAGGTTGCGGTTGAAGCCCTGCTTCGCGGTCGAACAGAAACTGCAATTCAGCGAACAACCGACCTGCGACGACACGCACAGCGTGCCGCGGCTGGTTTCCGGGATATAGACCGTTTCGATGGCATTGCCGCCCGGCAGCGCGAGCACCCACTTGGTGGTGCCGTCCGCCGACTGCTGTTCATGCATCACCTTCGGCAACACCAGCTCGGCGCAGGCGTCGAGCTTGGTGCGCAGTGACTTGCCGACATCGGTCATCGCTTCGAAGCTGTCCACCTGCTGGTGGTACAGCCACTTCATCACCTGCTCGGCGCGATATTTCTTCTCGCCGAGCCCGATGAAGAACTGCTGCAGCCCGGTTCGGTCCAGGTCAAACAGATTGACCTTGGCGGGCGCGACGGTGGCAGCAGATTCGCTCACGATGACTCCGGATCAGCGACTGCTGACTTCGGTGGTCGAGAAGAAGTACGCGATTTCAATCGCGGCGTTTTCGGCCGAATCGGAACCGTGCACGGCATTGGCATCGATCGAATCGGCGAAGTCGGCGCGAATCGTGCCCTTGTCGGCCTTTTTCGGATCGGTGGCGCCCATCAGGTCACGGTTCTTCGCGACGGCGCTCTCGCCTTCCAGCGCCTGGATCATCACCGGACCGGAAATCATGAACTTCACCAGCGCGGCGAAGAACGGGCGCTCGCGATGCACGGCGTAGAAACCTTCGGCTTCAGCCTGCGACAACTGCTTCATTTTGGCCGCGACGATGCGCAAGCCGTTCTTTTCGAAGCGCGAATAGATTTCGCCGATCACGTTCTTGGCAACGGCATCGGGTTTGATGATGGACAGGGTGCGTTCCAGCGCCATGGGGACTCCAGACAAAATGTGGCAAGGGTTCTAGGGGTGAAAATCGCGCGGAGAGTACCATGAAAGGCGAGGCAAAACGCGAGCTTAGACACGCTTTCGGATACTCAACCGGATCCTTGCGCCGCAGCGCGGCACGACCGGATCGTTGCGCCGGGCTTGCGTCGCTGCAGTCGCGCCGCTAAAGTCTCGCGCTTTCTTCACGACCAATCAGGCCTTTTGCCATGAAAATCCTCAACTCGCTCAAGTCCGCGAAGGCCCGCCACCGCGACTGCAAGATCGTTCGTCGCCGCGGCAAAGTCTTCGTGATCTGCAAGTCGAATCCGCGTTTCAAGGCGCGCCAGCGCTGAGACGCTGCGACCAGCGGAACCCGAAAAAGCCGGCTCACGCCGGCTTTTTTGTGGGTCGGATTTCCCGGGCGATCAGCTGCGCGGGCGAAACAGCCCCAGGGCGGGTCCCGGCATGAATTCCGGAAAAACGCTGGCGACGTCGCTGTTTCCCGCGCGTTTTTCGAGCAGTTCGGCGAGCCAGGTGCGGTAGTCGGTGGTGACGTTCAAGTCACCATTGAACAGGTCGGCATCCCGCAGACCGGGCCATTCTGCGTAGACATGGCCGCCATTCACGCCGCCGCCGAGTGCGATGCTGCCAAAGGCGCTGCCATGGTCGGTGCCTCCGGACGCGTTCTGGTAGGCGCGCCGCCCGAATTCGGTCAGGGTGACGACGGTGACCTCGGCCATGCGCGAACCGAGGTCGCTGCGAAACGCGAGCAGGCCCTGCGCCAACTCGGACAGCAGCGGTGGCAGCGCCTGGCCGATTGCGGCATGGTGATCCCAGCCGCCGATATCGACGCAGGCGACCTCCAGACCCATGCCGGCCTTGATGATTTGCGCCAATTCGCGTAGCTGGCTGCCGAAACGGCCGGTCGGATAGCTGGCACCGCCCTCGACCGGATACTGCGACGGCTGCTCGCCCGCGAGTTCGTCGACGGCATCGAGCGCCTGCACCGATGTCGCCGCGAACAGGGTGTTCGCGTCATAGAGACTTGCCAGCGCCGATTCGAGCACGGGCTTCTGCGCCGAACCCGTGGCCAGCGTGAAGTCGGCAATGTCGTTGACACCGATCACGGGCGCCACGCCACGCAGGCTGGCCTGGATGGCCCCGCCGAAGCCGATGGCCTGGAAATTCGCGTCGCCACCGACCACCGCCAGATGACGATTCAACCAACCCGAGGTGATGTCATGCAGGTGGAGGGTGCCGCGTTCGATGTGGTCCTGGCATTCGAAATGCGACCTGCTGTCATGGCGATAACCGGTCGCGTGCACGAACGCGAGTTCGCCCGACTGATACAGCGGCAACAGCGGTGCAAGCGCCGGATTCATCCCGAAGAAGCCGTCCAGATCGATCGCGCCACCAGTCGCTCCCGGACGCGGAATCCCGATGCCGGGGCGCAGCCGGTAGTAGTCGCTGTCGGCGTGCGGCACGACCACGTTCAAGCCGTCCATGCCGCCGCGCTGGAAGATCAGGACCACGGTACCTCGCGACGACGCCGTCGAATCGGTCGCGAAGGCCAGCCGGGGCGACGCCGCGGACAGCGCGGCCAAGGCACTGGTTCCCTGCAAAAATCCTCGTCGAGTCAGTGACATGAAAGATACTCCTCAACGATATTGGAAGTACGGAGACGACAGCATCAGCGCGGCCACGTCGCGCGCACGGGCGAGCCGCAGGCCGCTGGGCAGCGGTCGCCGTGTCGCCGAGTTGCTGGCCGCGACAGCGACGAATTGCGCGCGGTCGGCGGTCGCCAGCGGCCGCCGCAGCAACCGAGTGGCCAACTGGTCGACGATGGCCTCAGGCGAGGCCGCCACCCCGAGCAGAGTCGGCAGATCCACCCGCAACACGGGTGCCAGTCGGCCCTCCAGCAGGTCGAATACGAAATTCCAGCGCGACAAGACCGAAGTGCTGCTGACCCAGTAGCCCATCGCGTCCGGATAGCCGTTGGGTGCCGGCCAGCCGAAAGGCAACTGGCCCAGCGCGGTCAATGTCTCGGTGAGTGGCCGATAGAAATTGCCGGTCGTGGTGGCGTCGGTGACCCGTAGCACGCTGGCGACGAATTCGGCGGGACGCTTCAGCTTCTGGTCGGCGGAGTTGCGGAACTCGCTGCTGTTGAACAGCGTGCGCAGGACTTCGCGGATGTCGCCGTCGGTTGCGGTGAAGGTTGCAGCCATCGCGTCGACCAGGCTCTGCTGCGGCGCATCGCCGGCGAACCGGCGCGCCAGCTTCATGGCGATGAAGTTCGCCGTGGCCGGATGCGCGGCGAGCAGATCGAGCAGGCGCTCGCCCTCATCCTGGCCATGGCCGGCCGGGAAGTCCTGTTCGAGTGCACGCTTCGCGCCCATGTCATGCGACAGACTGCGAAAGACGAATGCGATCTCGGTACCGCTGCCGAGACGCGCGTCGATCGACCAGCCGGTGAGGATGCGCGCCACTTCGCGGACGTCGGACTCGGTGTAGCCACCATCGACGCCGAGCGTATGCAGCTCCATCAACTCGCGTGCGTAGTTCTCGTTCGGGCCGGTCGCGACATTGGTGTAGTTGTCGAGGTAATACAGCATGGCCACGGATTTCGCGCTGGCCTGCAGCAGGTCGCGGAACTTGCCCAGCGCATGCCGACGCACCACCTCGCGATCATCCACGGTCTTGAATTCGCGCAGCGGTCCGTCGATGTGTTCGATGTTGAAATGGTTGCTCCAGAACTCGACCATGACTTCGAACAGCTGGCGCGGGCTGTAGAGCTGGCGGGCATAGGTCGCAGCGCGCAGCTCGCCCAGTGCCTGAAAGCGGTTGGCCTCGATCAGCGAATTCTCGATCAGCTGCCGATTGCTCATCGTCAGGGTCGGGAAAGCCGATGTCAGCAAACTTTCCAACGCGGAATCATCGATCGCCTCATAGGCCAGCTGCTCGGCCACCCAGTTCACATATCCGATCGCGCGCGCCCGATCGACTTCCGCCTGGCGGGCACCGAAAGTGGCACGGCTGAGCAGCAGGGTGAGCTCGTCCGGTAGCGGCAGACTGGCGTCATCCGGATGCGGACCGTTGTGCTTGGCCCGGACCGTGGCTGCCGCGGGTGCAGTACCGAGGAATTGTCGTCGTGCCAGGTCCATCGTCCTGCTCCCGCCAAATCGCTGCCGAGGATAACGCCCGGAACCGGAACTGGTTGACGCGTCATGGCGCCAAGCCCCGGCATTTGCTACAAAGCGGCCCCAATCCTTGTCGGGTGGCCCCAATGAAGCGTTTCCTGATTGCCCTCGCCTGCGCACTTTCGATCCCGGCGGTCCAGGCCGACACCTTGCTGATCGAACGCAGCAAGCGCGCCGAATCGGCCGCACTGCCCCGTCGCGGCAGCCTGATGAGCGCCGTCGAAGCCCAGTTCGGCGCGCCCAGCGAGAAACGCGATGCGGTCGGCGATCCGCCGATCTCGCGCTGGATCTATCCCGCCTTCACCGTCTACTTCGAGCATGATCACGTCGTGCACGCGGTCCTGAACAAGTCGGCCCCGAACGAACAAGGTCCGAAACCCGTCCAATGAACGACGCCGCATGGCAACTCCCCGCCGAGTGGGAACCCCAGTCGGCGGTCCTGATCGCGTGGCCGCATGCCGGCACCGACTGGTCCGCGAACCTCGCCGATGTCGAGTCGACCTATGTCGCACTCGCGGCGGCAGTGACTCGTTTTCAGCACTTGCTGGTCGTCGTCGCCGACGCCGACTTGCGCGAGCACGTGCGCACACGACTGGCGGGCGCCGGGCTGGACATGGCACGCGTCCATCTGGCGCTGGCGGACTACGACGATACCTGGCTGCGTGACTCCGGTCCGATCACGCAACGCGATGGTGACCGTTTCCGGCTGCTCGATTTTCGTTTCACCGGCTGGGGCGGCAAGTTCGGTGCGTCGCGCGACGATCTGCTGATCGGTGCGCTGCACGCGAATGGCGCATTCCGCAACGCGCTGCAGGATCGCATCGACTTCGCGCTGGAAGGTGGCGCGATTGAAATCGACGGTCACGGCACGCTGATGAGTACGCTGATCTGCCTGCAGCAGCGCCATCCGGCGATGGACGAGGCCGGCCTGTGCGAAACACTCGGCAAGATCTTCTCGGTGGCGCAGGTCGTGTTGCTGAAGTCCGGCGAACTGCAGGGCGACGATACCGACGCGCACATCGACACCCTCGCCCGCTTCGCACCGGACCGCACGATCGTGTTCCAGGCTTGCGATGATCAATCCGATCCGCATCACGCCCCGCTGGCGGCGATGCGCGATGAACTGGCGGCAATGCGCGATGTCGACGGCCATCCGTATCGCTTGCTGTCGTTGCCTTGGGCACAGCCCGTCCATGCTGCGGACGGTCGCCGACTGGCGGCCTCGTACGCGAATTTCCTGATCATCAATGGTGCCGTGCTGATGCCGGCCTATGGCGATCGCGCCGACGCCGAAGCGAAGCGCGTTCTCGCGCGCGCGTTCCCGCAACGCGAGATCATCGCCGTACCGGCACGTTCGCTGATCGAGCAGAATGGCAGCCTGCACTGCATCACCATGCAGTTGCCCGAAGGAGTCGTCGATGTCACGTAAGTCCCTTTCCGTCGCGCTGCTGCAGGAGAAGGACCGCGGCTCGGTCGACGCCAATCTTGCGGCCATCGAAGCCGGCCTGCGCGAAGCTGCGGCCAATGGCGTCGAATTGGTGCTGCTGCAGGAACTGCACAATGGCGCGTATTTCTGCCAGCACGAATCGGTCGACGAGTTCGATCGCGCCGAGCCGATCCCGGGCCCGAGCACCGATCGCCTGGGCACGCTCGCGAAGGAACTGAAACTGGTCATCGTGGCGTCGCTGTTCGAACGCCGTGCGGCCGGGCTCTATCACAACACGGCCGTGGTCTTCGAACGTGATGGCTCGATCGCCGGCAAGTACCGCAAGATGCACATTCCGGATGATCCGGGCTTCCTCGAAAAGTTCTACTTCACACCGGGCGATCTCGGCTTCGAGCCGATCCAGACCTCGGTCGGCAAGCTCGGCGTGCTGGTCTGCTGGGACCAGTGGTATCCCGAGGCCGCGCGCCTGATGGCCTTGGCCGGCGCGGAAATCCTGCTCTACCCGACCGCCATCGGCTGGGATCCGAACGACACGCAGGACGAGAAGGATCGCCAGCGCATGGCCTGGGTGCTGTCTCAGCGCGGCCATGCCGTTGCCAACGGCTTGCCAGTGCTGAGCTGCAACCGCGTCGGTTTCGAACCGAGTCCGAGCGGTGGCTCCGGCATCCAGTTCTGGGGCACCAGCTTCGTTGCAGGGCCGCAAGGCGAATTCCTCGCCGAAGCCGACACCGAATCGCAAACCCTGCTGTGCGTGGACATCGATCTGGCACGCAGCGAGAACGTGCGGCGCATCTGGCCGTTCCTGCGCGACCGTCGCATCGACGCCTACGCCGACCTGCTGAAGCGTTACCGTGACTGAGCCCGACATCGGCACGCCGGTCGCCGCCCACGATCAGCCCATCGTCCGCATTCACCGCGACGGTACGGAATTCGTGTTGCTCGGCACCGCGCACGTCTCGCGGCGTTCGGCTGAAGCCGTGCGCGACATCATTGCCTCGGAGTCGTTCGACGTGATTGCCGTCGAGCTCTGCGAACACCGCGCGCGCTCGATGCAGGAACCGGATGCGGTCGCGCAGATGGATCTGTTCCGGGTCTTGCGCGATGGCAAAGCCGGCGTGGTGATGGCCGGGCTCGCGCTCGGCGCCTTTCAGCGCCGCCTCGCCGACCAGTTCGGCATCGAGCCCGGCGCCGAAATGCGTGCAGCGATGAACGAGGCCAGCGCCCGCGATATCGACTGCTGGCTGATCGACCGCGATGTCGGACTCACGCTGCGGCGTGCGCGCGCGGCCCTCGGTTTCTGGGACAAGACGACGCTGACCGCCGGCATGATCGGTTCAGTGCTGTCCTCCGACGAGATTTCGGAGGAAGACATCGAGAAGCTCAAGCAGGGCGACGTGCTGCACAGCACCTTCTCCGAATTCGCCAAGCAGTCCGAGCACCTGTATCGTGCCTTGATCTCGGAACGCGATCAGTTCATGGCCGCCAAGCTGCGCGATGCCGCCGATCAATCCGCACGGCCCGCCAAGGTGCTGGCCGTGCTGGGTGCCGGGCACCTCGAAGGCATCGCCAAGCATCTCGGCGAACGCGAAGAACACCCGCAAGCGCTGCTCGCACCGGTCAGCGCCGAACCACCGGCCTCGCGCTTCGGCACCTGGTTCGGCATCTTCCTGACCGTCTTTGTGCTCGGCGGCTTCGCCTATGGGTTTGCCCACAGTCGCGAACTCGGACTCGACCTCGTCATCACCTGGACAGCGATCACCGCGATCGGCGGCGCGCTGGGAGCGATCGCGGCCGGAGCGCACCCACTCAGCATCGCGGCCGGCGCAATCGCGTCACCGATCACGCCCCTGCATCCGGCATTGGCCTCCGGGATGTTGTCCGGACTGGTCGAGGCCTGGGTGCGCAAGCCGCGCGTTGCCGATTTTGCGGCGCTGCGCGACGATCTGCTGAAGTGGCAGGGCTGGTGGCGCAATCGCGTCGCCCGCGTCTTCGTCACCTTCATGCTGACCAACCTCGGCACCGGCATCGCGGTCTGGATCGCGATCTCGAAGATGGGCGGCATCGTCGCAAAGCACTGAGCGCAATGGCGGGCACCTGGCAGGTGCCCACCGTTGCACTCAAATCGTGTTCGTGGCCTCAGGGGTCAAACGCCCACGCTTGATCGCGCGCCCGAAGAACGCACTCGAGCGGATCCGCCAGTCGTCGAAGATCGCCAGGATGGCCGGCAGCACCAGCAGGGTGATGATGGTCGAAAAGATCAGACCGCCGACGATGGCGCGTGCCATCGGGAAGTACGGCGGACCATCGCCACCCACCTGGGTGGAGCCGATGCACAAGGGCAGCATGCCCAGGATGGTCGTGGCCATGGTCATCAACACCGGCCGCAAACGATCGCGACTGCCCTGCACCAGCGCGTCATGGCGACTGAGTCCTTCTTCGCGCAACTGGTTGATGTGCTCGACCATGACGATGCCGTTGTTGACGACCACACCCATCAGGATCAGGAAGCCGATGCCTGCCATCAGAGAGAAAGTCGTGCCGGTAATCGCGAACAACCAGTACATGCCGAGGTAGGAAAACAGGATCGACGTCAGGATCGCCACCGGATACAGCAGCGACTCGAACACCGCCGCCATCACGATGAAGATCATCAGCAAGGCCAACAGGGTGTTGAATCCCATCTGGGCGCCCGCTTCGTTGTCATCGCTGAATCCGCCACCGAAGGACCAGCGATAGCCGGCGGGCAAGGACAAGGCATTCATCGCCGCCTCGATCTTCGGCCGCACCTGCTCCATCGGCGCGTCCTTGCCGAGATTCAGTTGCAACTGCACGGCGGTCTGACGATTGGTCCGACCGATCGCCGCCGGCCCGGCCTGAACGCGGGCATCGACCAGTGACATCAGCGGCACCAGTTCGCCGCTCGGCGACTTGATGCGCAGGCCGCGAAGATCGTCGATGCTTTGCGAATCCGCGCCCTGGAAGCGCACCGACACCGGCACTTCCTGGCCTTCATGGCGGAACTCGCGCAGATTCGCGCCGCGCATCGCGATGCCGATGAATTGCGCGACCTGCTCGGCCGAAAAGCCGTACCGCAGGGCGCGTTCGCGATCCACGCGCACCTGGATTTCCTGCTCCGCGCCGGCACGCCCGGTCTTCACGTCGCGCACGCCTTCGACCTTTGCCAGCACTTCGCGCGCCAGCGGCGCCAGTTCATCCAGCAATTCGCTGGACTCGCCGATCAGCGACACCTGCAGCCCGTCGGACGATCCGCCACGCCGGCCCTGTCCGAAATTCGGCGACCCGATGGCCAGCTTGGGCAAGCCCGCCCGGATTTCCTCCTGGATCAGCGAACTCGCCTTCTTGGCGACCTTGTCGTCGGTCAGCACCAGCGAGGTCTGGGCATTGCCGCGTTCGTCGAAATAGCTGTAGACCGACGTGATTTCGAACTTTTCCTTGTTGTCGAGCAGATAGCGCTCGACTTGCTCGACGCCCTTGCGCACCTCATCGAGACGGTAGATGCCGTTCAACTCATACTGCATGCGCATTTCGCGGGTCTCGCCGCTCGGAAACATGTCGGTCTTGGTGAAACTGACCGGCACGAAGCTGAGCAACAGCAAGCCCCACATCATCGCCATGGTCTTGCCGCGATGGTGCAGGGTCCAGTCGATCGCGCGCGCATAACGATTCCGGAACGCCAACACCCAAGGTTGCTGCAGGCCCTGCTTCGGCGTCTCGATGCGCGCCGAGATCATCGGAATCAGACTGATCGCGACCAGCCAGGAGGCCAGCAGCGAAATGGTGATGGTGATGGCGACATTCTTGAGATACAGGCTGATGAAGTTCGGTTCGCCGAAAATGTTCGGCAAGAACACGACGCAATGACAGAGCGTTCCCGCCGAAATCGCGATCGTCACGTTCTTCACGCCGACGCTCGCACAGCGGATCGGATCGTTCGGCCACTTCTCGCGCTGCTGGTAGATGCTCTCGACGGCGACGACGGCATTGTCGACGACCATGCCAACGCCGAGCAGCAACCCCATCATCGACAGGATATTCAGGGTCACACCGGCGAAATACATGAAACCGAGCGTCATCGCGAAGCAGATCGGAATCGCCAGCGTCACCATCAAGGTCGATGCCCAGTGACGAAGGAACAGGTACAGCACCAAGACCGACAGCAACAGGCCGATGATGCCGGCATGCGCCAGTTCATTGAGCGAACTGGTCACGCCCTCGGCCTGGTCCTGCATGAAGAAGATGTCGATCCCCTGCATGTCCGGGTCTTCACCGATGCGATGCACTTCGGCCAGCGCGCGACGGCCGACATCGACCAGATTGGCGCCGCGCTCCTTGAAGATCTCGACGGCCACCGCCGGTCGCATGTCGAGACGTCGCTCGTAATCGAGTTCGCGCGGGCGCAGGCGCACGTCAGCGATATCGCGCAGACGCAGGCCACGCTCGTCGATGACGAGATTTCGATAGGCCTCCAACGATTCGATCTCGCCGATCGGTTGCACGCGATAGCGCAGATCGCCGTCACTGATCACCCCACCCGACGTCGAGAACGCCGACGACGCGAGACGCGCATTCAGGCTTGCGAGATCGATGCCATGCGCGCTGATGCGGTCGGCATTGAGTTCGATCTGCACTTCCGGCGGCTGCACACCCTGCAATTCGACGCGGGCGATGCCAGGCAGGCGCTCCAGCGGACGCTTCAGCTTGCGATCGAGCAAGTCGTAGGCATTGCTGAGATCGCGCCCGGACGAAATGCGCAGACTCAACACGGCCTGGTCCGCCGTGGAGAACTTGAACACGAAGAAACGGCGCACGTCGCTCGGCATCTGGTCACGCGCGGCCTCGAGCCGGTCGCGCGCCTCCACCGCCTTGATCGCGATGTCCACGTCCCAGCGGAACTCAATGAAGATTTCCGCGGCGTCGGCGCGCGAATTGGAGTTGATGCGCTTGATGCCGGACAGGGTCGCCAGCACCTCTTCGGCCGGCCGCGCGATCGAACGCTCCACCTCTTCCGGGGTCGAGCCCGCATACGGCACCTGGATGAACAGGAAGGGCGCATCGATTTCCGGCAGGAATTCGAGCGGCAGGCGCACCGCAGCGAGCAAACCGACGACGACCAGCGAAATGAAGGCCATCACCGTGGTGACGGGACGGCGCAGGCTGAGATCGACCAGGCTCATCGCATCACTCCGACGCGGCCGCGGCCAGTTCGGCGCGCCGCGCGGCTTCGACGTAGTCCGAATCCGGACGCCGATCCATCAAGGTGTAAACGACCGGAATCACGATCAGGGTCAGCACCGTCGAGACGGTGAGACCGGCAATCACCGTGATCGCCATCGGTTGACGGATCTCGGCGCCATCGCCGATGCCGAACGCCATCGGCAGAAAGCCGACCAGGGTGGTCACCGTCGTCATCGTGATCGCGCGCAAACGCGAACGACCGCCTTCGACCAGCGCATCAAACTTGGACACGCCCTCGCCGCGCAGCTGGTTCACGCGATCGATCAGCACGATGGCGTTGTTCACGACGATACCGGCCAGCATGATGATGCCGATGCCGGCGATGACCGAAAGCGGCATGCCGAACAGTTTCAGTCCGACCACCGCACCGACAACCGCGAGCGGAATCGAGAACAGAATCACGAACGGGTGCAGCAGCGATTCGAACTGCGACGCCATGACCAGGTAGACCAGGAACACCGCGAGACAGAGCGCAAACAGCAGCGAATTGACCGAAGCCTGCAACTCCTCGCTCTGGCCACTGACACGGACATCGACACCGGCCGGCAATTGCGCCTCGGCCATCAGCCGTCGCGCTTCATCGGCAGCCGTGCCGAGATCGCCATAGGCCAGATTCGCGGACACGATGGCGACACGCTCCTGATCGGAGCGACGGATCTCGCCCGGGCCTTCGGTCGCGACAATGTCGGCGACCGCAGAAAGCGTCACCGGCTTGTCGCTCTGCGGATTCACGATCAGGTTGCGGATGTCCTCGACCGATCCTCGATCCGCTTCCAGGGCACGCACCAGCACGTCGATCTTGCGTTCGCGGAAGCTGTAGCGCGTGGCCACTTCGCCACGCACCTTGCGCACGACCTGGTCCGCGATCTGGCGCGTACTCAAACCGAGCGCGGCGGCGCGTTCCTGGTCGAAACGAATCTGGATCTCGGGCTGGCCCTGCTCCACCGTCGACTTCACGTCAGTGTATCGGTCGGACGTTTCCAGCGCCGTCACCACGGCGCGGCCGGCTGCCTTCAGGCGATCGATATCGTATGCGGCAATTTCGATTTCCAGCGGCGTCGAATAATTCAGCAGGGCAGGACGCGCGAAATTCGCGTCGCGCACCCCGAGGTCCTCGGCCGACTTGCGCAGCTTGGCCATCGAACGCGCTTCCGCAGCCGAATCGGCGCCACTGGCGAGGCCGATCACGAGGCGACCGATGTTTTCGCCGCTCTCCGTCGGATTGGCATCGAGCCGCGTGCCGGCACCGCTGACCCCGTAGATCGTCGCGATTTCCGGATCGTCCATATGCCGGCGCTGCATCTCTCGCACGATGGTGTCGGTGCGCGCCAAGGGCGTGCCCGGCGGCAGCTTCAACGTGGCTTCGTACTGCCCCTGTGCAAGTTGCGGGACCAGATCGACGCCAAGTCCCGGCACCAGCATCAGGCTGGCGACGAAGGCGAGCAAGGCGACGCCGAGGATCTGCGTCGGGTGCGTCATTGCATAAGGCAGGAACTTCGCATAACGATCTTCGACGGCGTCGTGGGCACGGTTGGTCAACGCCGCGAACGGTGCCAGAACGCGCGACAGGATCATCCCGATCAGGCCGACGATGCGACTGAGCACGCGCGTGACCCAGAACACCACGAAGCGCAAGGCGAGGCCGATTCCGCGCAGGGTCGCGACGAACACGCGCGCGATCGGATTGCGCGGCAGCGGGCGCTGCGGCTCCGGCGCATCATCGCCTGCGACATGGCGACCGATGTCGGCGCGCAAGGACGACAGCATCGGGATCAAGGTCAATGAAACGACGAGCGAGACCAGCAGCGAAATCGTCACCGTGAGCGCCTGATCACGGAAAAGCTGGCCGGACACGCCCTCGACAAAGACCAGCGGGAAGAACACCGCGACCGACGTCAGCACCGAAGCGGTCACCGCCATGCCGACTTCCTGCGTGCCCTTGATGGCCGCTTCGAGGATACCGACGCCCTTGTCGCGCAGCCTCGATATGTTCTCCAGCACTACGATCGCGGCGTCGACGACCATGCCGGTCGCGAGCGCCAGGCCGCCCAGCGACATCACGTTCAGGCTGATGCCGAACTGGCCCATGAAGAAGAAGGTCGCGATGATCGACACCGGCAGCGACACGCCGATCACGAAGGTCGACCAGGCGTCGCGCAGGAACAGGAAGATCACCAGGATCGACAGCAGACCGCCCTGGATCGCGGCCGATTTCACTTCATCCAGCGAACCGCGGATGAAGCGACTTTGGTCGTCGATGTTTTCGAGCTTGGCGTTCGCCGGAAGCTGCTTGGCCTCCTGCAACTGCGAGACGGCCTTCTGGACGCGCTCGGCGACCGCCACGGTATTTGCATCGCCTTCCTTGTAGATCGCGATTTCCACCGCTTCTCGACCATTCACGCGAATCACCGATTCGCGTTCACGGAATCCCTGCTGGACCGTGGCGACGTCACGCAGACGCAGGGTCACTTCGCCATCCGGACTGAGCAGCATCGCGCCGATCTCGTCGACCGTAGCGAACTGGTTGATGGTGCGCACGAGGTAACGCTGCGAACCTTCGTCGAGGCGCCCGCCGGAGACGTTCACGTTTTCGGCGCGCAGGCGGTCGATGACCTGACCGACGCTGAGATTGAGTTGCTTCAGCTTCTGCTGGTCGATCTGGACCTGGATCTCGTCCTCGAGACCGCCGCCGATCTTGACTGCGGCGACACCGGTCACCGGCTCCAGCCGCTTCTTCAGTTGTTCATCGGCAAATCGGCGCAACTGCTTGAGTTCGGCCTCATTGAAAGTGTCGCTCGCGCCGACACCCATCAGCGCGTAGCGCAGAATCGGCTCGGTCGACGGATCGAAGCGCAGCAGTTGCGGTCGCGTCGCCTCCAGCGGCAGCATCAGCACTTCGAGCTTCTCGCGCACCTCAAGACCGGCGAGATCCATGTCGGTGCCCCAGGCGAATTCGAGGACCACGTCGGACTGGCCGGCACGCGACACCGATTTCACTCGGCGCACGTTCTTGACGACGCCGAGCGCTTCCTCGACCGGCTCGCTGATCAGGTTCTCGATCTCGACCGGCGCGGCACCGCTGTATTCGGTGCGCACGGTCAGCGTCGGATAGGACAGGTCCGGCAGCAGGTTCACCTTCAGATCGAACAGCGCGATCATCCCGAACAGGCAGACCGTGATCGTGGCCATGAAGATGGTGACGCGACGACGCGTGGAGACTTCGATCAGGCTCATGGCGTGTTCGCCTCGACGACCTGCACCTTGCCGCCATCGCGCAACGCGGCCTTGCCGACCGTGACGACGCGGTCTCCGTCGTTCAGACCGGACACGATTTCGGCATCGGTGCCGCTGGTATAGCCGAGTTTCACTTCACGTCGCTTGGCGATGAAGGTCGGCACCGGCTTGCTGTCCTTCTCCGGCTTGACCGCCGCCTTGTCCTTGCCACCGAACCAGCCCGAGAAGAAGCCCGGTGCCGGCGTGGCCTTCTTGGCGTCCGCCTTTTCGGCCGGTGCCGGTTCAAGCACGAACACCGCGGCCTCGGCATCGCCTTCGATCAAGGCTTCGCGCGGGATCACCAGCGCATCGGCGCGCCGGTCATAAACGATGTCGACGCGGCCGAACATGCCGGACTTCAAGCGCTGCGTCTCGTCGCGGTATTCGGTGGTGACACGGAACGTACCGGTCTCGGCATCGACCACCGGACTGACGCGCGCCACCGATCCCTCGAAACTGCACACCCGGCAAGGCATCGACATGCATCGACACCGTCTGCCCCGCGCGCATGGTCGTCAGTTCCCGCTCGGGCACGTTCAGCACCGCCAGCAGCGGATCGAAGTCGTCGATGCGGAACAGCCCCTGGTTGATCTGGATGAGATTGCCTTCCTTGACCATCCGCAGCGAAATCACGCCGCCGATCGGGGCAACGATGCGGGTGTAGTCAAGTTCAAGTTTGGCGATGTCGTAGGCCGCCTTCTGCGTTTCCAGGTCGAACCGCGCCTTTTCCTGCGCTTCGGCACTGACCAGCTTGCGCGTGAACAGGTCGCTGGAGCGACGGAAGTCGTTCTCCAGGCGTTTCAGGTTGGCTTCGGCACGGGCCAGTTCGAGTCGCGGCTTTTCAGGGTCGAGCTGCGCCAGCAAGTCACCGGTGCGGACGATATCGCCCTCCTCGACCATCAATTTGAGCAACACGCCGCTGGCCTTGGCGACCACCATGGCCTGATTCTCGGGCTCCAGCGCCGCAGTGCCCGAGTAGCTGGCCACGATGGCCTTGCGCGCTGCGGTCGCCGCTTCGACCGGCACCGGGACATCGCTATCTCCGGATTTGCCCTCGCCACCCGCACCCTCCGGACGACTGCACGCCGTCAGCATCATGATTGCGACCAAGATTCCAGCGGAGAAAGTCGTTCCAAGCAATTGTTTCTTATACATAGTTATATCGCCGATGCTGAAGCAGGCTGGGAGTATTGGTGTTGTATATTAATAGAACACCTGGCACAGACGTATAGGCCGGAAGTCGCGGCGAGCGCGGATCGGGCTGCAATCGGCGGCGATGTCAGCGCAGGCTGCGGCGGGCGCACAGTTACAGCTGTCAGATCGACCGGTAACCGTGCCATCAGGCATGGGCGCCGCTATCCACTGCGGGTCGCCATGGATATACTCCACGGCTGTTTTTTCGCCCCGGTTGCATCGCCAACCGCATGAAAGAAGGACCGATCCGACGATGTCCCGCCTGCTGATCACTGCGCTGGCCCTGGCCGCCAGCACCCTCGCCTTTGACGCCGCGGCCGCCGGCAATGCCGACGCCGGCAAGAAGCGCGCCTACACGTGTACCGGCTGCCATGGCATTCCGGGTTACAAGAACACCTATCCGATGTACAGCGTGCCGCGCATCGCCGGCCAGAGCGAGACCTACTTGGTCAATGCGCTGAACGCCTACAAGAAGGGCGAGCGCAAGCATCCGACCATGGCAGCTCAGGCTCAGAGCTTTTCTGATCAGGACATCGCCGATCTCGCGGCTTACCTTTCCACGGCGAAGTGAGGACGACACCGATGCGCCAGTTCTTTCTGATCTCTGCCGTTGCCCTGTTCGCGGTCGCGCCGACCGCATTCGCGGGTGATGCTGCTGCCGGCAAGGCCAAGTCGACCGTATGCGCCGCCTGTCACGGCCCCGATGGCAACAAGCCGATCGACGCCAACACGCCAAAGCTCGCTGGCCAGCACGAGGACTATCTCGTCAAGGTGCTGAAGGATTACCGCTCGGGTGCCCGTGCAAACGCCATCATGGGTGCGCAAGCCGCCAACCTGAAGGACCAGGATATCGACGACCTGGCGGCCTACTTCGCATCTCAGAAGGGCGACATCAAGGAAATTCCGCACCACTGATGTGGCGCGACGCCAGCTTTCCGACAAGCCCCGCCGCGTGCGGGGCTTCGTTTTTCAGCGCCGGATGTAAGGCTTGTCGCCACAGCTGTGGTCGGTGGCATCACGGACCGCGGTGATGCCGGGAACGCGCGCGATCAGCGTCTTCTCGATGCCTTCGCGCACCGTGGTTTCGACCATGCCGCAGCCGTGGCAACCCCCACCGAAACGCAGCACGACGACACCGTCGGCGGCGATCTCTTCCAGCGCGACGCGCCCGCCATGCGCCGCGAGCTGCGGCGCGATGTCGTGGTCGAGGACATAACGCACGCGTTCCACGATGCTGGCGTCGGCGCCCGGCTCATGGCCCTTGATGTGGGGGGCGCGGATCGTCAACTGTCCGCCGGTGGCACTCTGCGCGTAGTCGATCTCGGCGCCGTCGAGCCACTGGGTGCTTGCTGCATCGACATAGAGGTTGAATCCCTTGCACTCGAGCATCCACTCGCGGCCATCGAGATCGGCGGGTTCGCAGAATTCGAGCCGGCAATCGGCCTTGGCGGTGCCCGGATGCACGGCTGCCAGGCGAATGCCCATCCCGCCGACGCCCTGGTTGTCGAGAATGCGGCGGAAATGGCTCTGGGCGGTATCGGAAATGGAAATCATGAGGTGACCTTGGAATGCGAATACTTGACGATTCGGGTGATGGCGATATGGTGCCGCGCGACACCACGACAAGACAGGGAAATTTTCCGATGAGCCCGACCCTCGCCTCGCTCGCCGCCCATCACTGCAAGCCGCGCAAGGGGGCCGAACACGCGCTCAGTCGTACCGAAGCCGAGCAGCAACTGTCGTTGTTGCCCGGATGGGCGTTGTCCGAAGACGCCAATCTGATCAGCAAGGATTTTCGCTTCCGCGACTTTCACCGCACCATGACCTTCGTCAATGCGGTGGCCTGGATCGCCCACGTCGAAGACCATCACCCGGACATGGAACTCGGCTACGGCCATTGCCTGATCCGATTCAATACCCACGACGTCGGCGGCCTCTCCGAGAACGACTTCATCTGCGCCGCCAAAATCGAAATGCTGCACGTCGATCGGGCACCCTGAAGCCGGTCGTCGCCGGATTATGCATACGCCTGATCGCGCCATGCCGCAACTCAGCCAGGAACTGATGCTCGACAGCGCGGCGTCCGCCCAGCAGATTCTCTCGTCCCGATTCGGTGGCCCGGTGCTGCTCGGGAATGGGACCAGCTTCAAGGCCAGTGGCCGCTCGATCCTTTTCCGGTTTGATGTCGTCGACGGGCCCAGTGCCCTGCCTCGAAGCATCATCGTCAAGCGGGCAATTGGCCGCGACAACGAGCGGTTCGATCCCAGTTCATCGCAGGGCAGTGCGGTCGCGCTCTTCAACGATTGGGCGGGACTGGAATTTCTCGGCCGCTTGACCGGCGATCCGCTGCTCGTTCCGCGATGTTACGGCGGTGATCGCAACTTGGGTCTGTTCGTCATGGAAGACCTGGGCCAGATCCCCCGACTCGATCAGATCCTGCTTGGCAATGACGCCACCGCAGCAGACACCGCATTGATCGACATGGCGTCCGTCCTGGCCAGAATGCACGGACTGTCGGCGAGCCGGCGGAGCGACTTCGTCGATCTTCGAGATGCCCTCGGGCCACGGCCCGACCCGCTGCGCCCCGAACAAGTCTGCGCCGGCTTCAAGGCGATCTTGCAACGGCTCGCGAACCATTTCGGCGTCGACCTGGGTGCGGCGGTGCTGTCGGATGTGGACAGGTTGACGGCGCTGTTCCGGGACGATCATCCGTACTGGACCTATACCCACCGAGACCCCTGCCCGGACAACTGGATGCTGGCCGATCAAGGCATCCGGCTGATCGATTTCGAGTACGGAGCGTTTGGCAATTCGATGCTCGACGGCGTCTTTGGACGGATTCATTTCCCGACGTGCTGGTGCACCAATCGCATTCCGGAACCCGTCATTGGACGGATGGAACAGACGTACCGGAACGAGTTGGTCAAACACCTGCCGGCCGCGCAGGACGAGGCGCTCTATGCGCGTACATTCGTCGAGGCGTGCGCTCTGCACACCCTGGAGACGCTTCGGCAATACCTGACGAGCAAGGTTCGAGTGTGGGGCATCGCGACAATCCAGCAACGCGCCGTACTGCGAACGACCTTGCTGGCCGATTTGACCGAACAACATGGTCACCTGGGACCACTGGGACACTGGTGCAGGATGCTGGGCGCTCGGATCAGCCAGACCAACGAAGGACAACGAAGCGCCCACATCCCCTACTACCCGGCCTTCCGGGAGCAGGCCACTTCGTTGCGATCGTGAGCCGCTGCGCCTACGCGCGCGGCCATTTCGCCAGGACCGCTTCCAGTTCCGGCGCCAGCGGCGCTTCGAAGCGGTAATCGCGACGCGGTTCGCCCGCGCTGAAACCGAACTCGGCGGCATGCAGGAACAGGCGCTTCAGGCCGTGCTGCTTCGCGGCACGATTCGCTTCGGTATCGCCGTACTTGTCGTCGCCGAGCAGCGGATGTCCTAGGTGCTGGGCGTGGACGCGGATCTGGTGGGTGCGTCCGGTCTCGATCAAGACTTCGACGTAGGTGGCGTCGCGCAATCGTTCGAGCACCCGGAACGTGCTGCGGGAAGGCTTGCCGTCGTCGTCGACGGTGACCATGCGCTCGCCGCCCTGAAGCACATTCTTCGCCAGTGCGACATCGACGTGCATCTTGTCTTTCGGCAACTGCCCGGACAGCAAGGCCAGATAGCGCTTGCGGGTGCGGTTCTCGCGGATCTCGGTCTGCAACTGGGTCAGGGCCGGTCGCCGCTTGGCGAACACCAGCACACCACTGGTGTCGCGGTCGAGGCGATGCACCAGTTCGAAATCCTCATCGGGCCGGGCCTGACGCAGCAGTTCGATGGCGCCGAAACTGACGCCGCTGCCGCCATGCGCGGCAATCCCGCTGGGCTTGTTGAAGACCAGATAATGGCGATCCTCGAACACCACCCAGGTCGGCACCGCGCGCAGCAGGCGCTCCGGCGCCTGTCCGGGATCGCGTGGCTCCGGCACGCGCACCGGCGGCACCCGCACCAGGTCGCCGGTCGCGATACGGGTATCGGGCTTGCAGCGCTTGCCATTGATCCGAACCTGACCGGTCCGGAGCAGCCGATAGACATGCGTCTTCGGCACACCCTTGAGCGCGTTGAACAGGAAATTGTCGAGGCGCTGGCCGTCGCGATCCTCGGAGATCGTGAGGATCTGGACCGACGGCATCGGGGCGACTTCGGCCTCGGGCGGCCTCGGGTTTGCGGGTTTGCTCATCGGCGGCTAGAATCGCTCTGCGATCAGCGTCGAAAACGGGCTTCGATCAATTACTTATCGAAGCCGTTTGTCGCGCCTGCCGCAACGGACGGGACGGGAATGATGCAGTGACGAGAACGTCCTGCACCCGTGCATCGTATCCGAGCAGCAGGCTCTTGCGGATAGTGCGGAAGCACAACCGCCTCGGTGTGACGTCACCGACCGGCCCGGATTCGACCGGAGACTACCGAATCCAACACCCCAGTAACGTTTGCGCCCGACCGGGCGTACCGCCGCCGGATCCAAGAAGTCGAACGCTGCGTGGCGAGGCGAAAGCCCCGCGCGCGACGACCCGAAGATCCAGTGCCGAAGCGGGCGCCGCGCCAGGAGCGCAAGGAAGCATTCACAATGAAGCGCATGTTGATCAACGCAACTCAGCGGGAAGAGTTGCGCGTGGCTATCGTCGATGGCCAAAACCTGTTTGACCTCGATGTCGAAATCCCGTCGCGCGAGCAGAAGAAATCGAACATCTACAAGGGTCGCATCACCCGCGTCGAACCCAGCCTGGAAGCCTGTTTCATCGAATACGGCGGCGAACGCCACGGATTCCTGCCGCTCAAGGAGATCGGACGCGAATACTTCACGCCCGGACTGGACCCGAACAAGGCCGGCATCCGCGAGTTGTTGAAGGAAGGTCGCGAGATCATCGTCCAGGTCGACAAGGAAGAACGCGGCAACAAGGGCGCCGCCCTGACCACGTTCATCAGCCTGGCCGGCCGTTACCTCGTGCTGATGCCGAACAATCCGCGTGCCGGCGGCGTGTCGCGCCGCATCGAGGGCGAGGATCGTTCGAACCTCAAGGAAACGATGGACGAGCTCAAGCTCCCCGACGAGATGGGCTTGATCATCCGCACCGCCGGCCTCGGCCGCGATGCCGAAGAGCTGCAATGGGATCTGGACTACCTGCTCCAGGTCTGGAAGGCGATCACCGAGGCGACCCAGGGTCGCCCTGCCCCGTTCCTGGTCTACCAGGAGTCGAAACTGATGATCCGGGCGCTGCGCGATTACCTGCGCAACGACATCGGCGAAATCCTCGTCGACCAGGAAGAACTGTACGAGGATGCGCGCCAGTTCATGCAGCAGGTGATGCCGCAAAACCTGCGCAAGCTCAAGCTCTACAAAGACAACGTGCCCCTGTTTTCGCGCTTCCAGATCGAGATGCAGATCGAGAACGCGTTCGAGCGCACGGTGCGCCTGCCCTCGGGCGGCGCGATCGTCATCGACCAGACCGAAGCCCTGACCTCGATCGACATCAACTCGGCCAAGGCCACCAAGGGCGGCGACATCGAGGAAACGGCGTTCAACACCAACCTCGAAGCAGCCGTGGAAGTCGCGCGTCAGTTGCGCATCCGCGACATGGGCGGTTTGATCGTCATCGACTTCATCGACATGGAGTCGGCCAAGCACCAGCGCGAAGTCGAAGAGAAATTGCGCGACGCGCTCAAGGTCGACCGGGCTCGCGTGCAGATCGGACGCATTTCCCGTTTCGGCCTGCTCGAAATGTCCCGCCAGCGCCTGCGTCCGTCTCTCGGCGAAGCGACACAGAATGTCTGCCCGCGCTGCGAAGGTCATGGCCGCATCCGCGGCATCGAATCGCTGTCCTTGTCGATCCTGCGCATCGTCGAAGAAGAGGCGATGAAGGAAAACACCGGCCAGGTGCTGGTGCAGGTGCCAGCGGACATCGCGAACTTCCTGCTGAACGAGAAACGCCGCGCCATCATCGAGATCGAAACGCGCCAGGAAGCTAGCATCATCATCGTCGCCGACGAGAAGCTGGACACGCCGCATTACGAGGTACGTCGCCTGCGCGCGAGCGAAATCGCGATGGAAACCGCACCGAGCTACGAGCGCGTCACGGCCATCACGCCGACGCCGCTGCCGACCTCGACGCAGCCGGTCGAGCCGGTCGAACTGCCGGCCGTCACCCGCATCACGCCGACTGCACCGGTGCCGATGCGCGACGAACCCGCCGAGCTCGCGGCCGCAGCGCCGATCGCGAAAGCTGTCGCCGTGACGACCAATGCGCCCAAGCAAGCCGGTTTCTTCCGTCGACTCTGGGACAGCATGTTCGGTGCCGGTGAAGCGGTCGTGTCAACCACTGCCCCGGCACCGCAGCAGAAGCCGACCCAAGGCCGCGATGGTCGTCCGCAGCAGGGCAAACATCAGCAGCGCCGTGACGAGCGCAAGAGCGGCGGCAAGCCCCAGGATGGCCAGCAGCGCAATGAACGCCAGGACCGTGGCGGACAGCAGCAAGGCCAGAAGGATCGCGGCCAGCAGCAAGCGCAGCAACAGCGGCAGGACAAGCAGGAGCGTGGTCCGCGCAACGAACAGCAGGCAAAGCAGGCGCAGCCACCGAAGGCGCCGCGCCCGGAATCATCGCAACAGAATCGCGCCGAGCGTCCGGAACGTCCGGAGCGCGGCGAACGTCCGCAACAGCAGCCCAAAGCCGCCGACGCGACGATGAAGCCCTTGGCCGCAGCAGCACAGCCAGTCGACGAAGCCACTGCAGCGGCTGCGCCGATTATCGCGGCGCTGGTCGCCAGCGATGCCGCCACGAACCTGGGCAACGAGGCATCGGCCACCGGCGCGAATGGCGACGGCAAGCGTCGTCGTGGCCGTCGCGGTGGACGCCGCCGCCGTCGCGGCGATCGTGAAGCGGGTGGTGCCGAATTGAACGGTGTCGGCAACGACGCCATGGACCTGGATGACGAGGACGAACTCGACAACGAGTCGGGCGAAACCGAGGCGCAGGCCGCGGTCGCCGAGATCGCGCCGGCTGCACCGGTCCAGGCCGTGATCGAGACGCCCGTCGAGAACACGAAGGAATCCGCAGCCACCACGCAGTTGCTCCCGATGCTGGGCATCGCAGCGTCGACCACTGTGGTGATGCCTAAGATCGACATCGACGAACCAGTCGCCAAGCCGGCACCGGAAGCCGCTCCGGCCCAGGAGTCGCTGGAACTGCCGGTGGCCGCCGTCGAACCGGAGGCCGAAGCGAAGCCGGAAGCCGTTCCTGCACCACGTGCATCGCGCGACATGCCCCGCTATGCCGATATTCCGCAGGCTCGCCCGATGGCGGCCGCGATCGCCTATGCCCTGCACGCACCGTCGTTCGTCCCGACGGAATCGACGCCAGCTGCAGGTGAAGCGGCGAGCACCGAAGCGGATGCGGTCGCGGATTCGAACGAGCCGCGATCGGCACCGGATACAGCGGACCAGCCACCGGCAGCGCCCTGATCAGGCGCTGATCCGCACGAGAAAGAAAAAGCCGCGCCTAGCGCGGCTTTTTCTTGCCTGCGTCGACCAGTCCATGTTGGATGGCCATGTGCGCGAGTGCCACATCGCTGTCGACATCGAGCTTCTTGAAGACGTTGTACTTGTGCGATGCGATCGTCTTGGCCGTCACATGCAGACGCTTGCCGATGGTCGGCATGTCCTCGCCCTGCGCCAGCGCGACGACGATCTCGATCTCGCGCTTCGTCAACTGTTCGAAGGGGGACGACTTCGCGCCATTCATCGCATCGAGCGCCATCGCCTGGGCAATGTGCTGGCTGATGAAACGGCGCCCCGACGCCACCGTGCGAATGGCCTGCACCAGTTCCTCGACCGGACAATCCTTGGTGACATATCCCGCCGCGCCGGCTTCGATGAATTTGCGCGGAAACGGAGATTCATTGTGCCCGGTCAACGCAATCACCTTGCAGTCGGGATCGTGCTGGTGAATGCGACTCGCAGCCTCCAATCCGCTGATACCCGGCAGATGCAAGTCCATCAGCACCACATGCGGCTTCAGTTCGCGCGCCAGCTTCACGCCGTCCTCGCCAGTACCAGCCTCCCCCACGACCTGGATATCGGCCACGCTTGCGAGTGATGCCCGATAACCGGTACGCACCATCGCATGGTCGTCCACAAAGATCACGCGAATCATTACGGCTGCCTCCTGCGTCCCATCGTCACTCGATTAGACGCCCGCAACCCTCGCTCCTGCAAGAAAAAACCCGGCTTGCGCCGGGTTTCTTCGTGCAAATGTCGCGATCAATGCAATCGCATGCTCGGATCCCCGAGCAGATTCACGCCAAGCTGGATATCGATCGGCCGGTCACCCTGCGCGCGCATCGCCTGCTTGGCATCGAGCACCGCATCACCGATACGCGCCGAACCCCCATGCAAGCGCGGGAAGAAGTGCTGTGCAAACACTTCCTCGGCCACATCGTCCGCAAGTCCTGTCGGGCCGACGGCCGCAGCTGCTGCAGTCGGTGAAGCCAGCATGGCGCGCGAAACGTTGTCGTAGCGCGGGTCGACATAGTAGGCGTTCCAGCAACCCAGCTGACTCGCGATGAACGGACGCGGCGCGTTGATGCTCGCGACCTGGCCGGTGGTGAGGATGTTCTCGAATGACCACTGGGTCGGCGACGAATGGCCAACATAGTTGATCACGTCGATGCCCTCCGCGAGGTCCGCCAGCATGGCATTGCGCAGATTGACGACGGTCGACGTGTCGAGATTCAGTGATTCGACCGAAATGTCGGCCGGAATGAGCGCAGCCATCACGGCGGATTTCTGGGCGAAGGCGCCGCGGTCGGCCACCATCGTCACGCGATTGAATCCTGGCATGCGGTCATGGGCGAGGATCTTGTCGACCATCGCATTGGCTTCGGCCGAGGTGCGCGCCGGCAAACGGCCGATTGCAAGGTCCGGAACCAGGTCGCGGTCGAAATCGACGACATCGGCATCGCTGGGCACGAAACGCGAGATCTTGTCGTAGGCCACGTAGGACGAGGGAATGTGGCTGATCGTCGCGTAGCCCAGATTGTTGTGATAGTCGTAGGTGTCGCCGCCGAACAGGACGACGTACTGGGTGAGGCGGCGCTGCTTGGCTTCGGCCAGGTAGCTGCGAATGGCCGCTGGATCGGGGGACCCATTGCCGAACTGACGGTAGACATCGGCGACATCGACGACATCAACCGTCAGACCTTCGCCTCGACGCGCATCGGCAAGGCGCTCGGCCACACTGCGGAACTGCGCGTGACTCACGATCAACAGGTCGGCATCGCCAGCGAACAGGTTCGCGTCGGCCGGCGCAGCGCGCAGCGCTCGCCTCGATTGCGCGGCCGTCGCATTGCCGATCACGTAACGCTTCAGGCCCGGCAAGCCGGCGAAGCGCACCGTGCAAGGCGCCGCTGCGGCCGTCGTGCACACTACCGAGGTGCGAAGCCGCGTCAACTTGTTGCCATCGAAGGCATAGGCGCTGACATCGGCACTGCCCGCATCGCCCACCGACACGATGTCGGCATCGAGTTCGAAGTCGAGCTTGCCCTGGTCCATGACCAGCTGTCGCGGATAGGTCACGTCGAGACGGTCATAGTTCACCAGGTCAAAGATCTGGCCATTGTCGAACGGCAGGTCGATCTTCAGCGACAGGGCACCGGCCGCCAGTGAAGCAGCCGGCAGGGACGCCTGGACCACCGCCGCATCGGTGCCGTCGAAGCGTTCATCCGCGACCTGCACGCCGTTGATGCTGATGACGGCATGATGATCGGGACTGGCCGGGAAGTCGGCGCCGCCCCACAAGGTAGTCTTGACCTGGACATCGCCACCCTGCGCGTACAGTCGATCAAGACTGATCTGCTTGGCATAACTGGCCGGGCGCCCGTAAGCGAGGATCCGCGCGTCGTAGAACGGGTCGGCCGTCGGCGCCGAGAAGCTGTAAGTACGGTTGGTCTCGAAACTGCGGGTCGCGATGTGGAACGCCGGCGCGCGGCCGCTGTTCGGCACGTTGGCATTGCGAATCGTGACGCGGGACGAACGCGCCTTGTCCGCGCGCAACTGGTAGACGGCGCTACGCGTATAGAGGGTGGGCACAAAGTCGGCGACGAATTCGATGTAGTCGCTGTCGGCCAGGGTGCCGCCGGAGCGCGAGGTGTACAGCGGAACCGCGTCGTGGCCACGGATCAATGCATAGTCACCGGTATCGATGCTGTCGATCGACACGCCGAGCGCACGCAATTCGGCCGCACGGACGCGCACGACGCCAGGTTCGCTGACCTCGATTTCAGCCAGCGGACGGGACACGCCGGGCGTGGCCGCCTTGGACATTGTCGCCAGTGCCACCGAGCGGGACTTGTTCAATGCCGCCTCGCTGGAACGCCACTCTGCCGCTGCGGACTTCCAGTCGATGCTGCGGTATGCGGCCGGATGGGCGTCGCCGTAGTTGCGGCCGACCCGATAAGGGCCATGAACGCGCTTGCCGCCCTGGGAATCCAGTTCGACCAGCCGATATTCGCCGCCAAAGTTGCCCTTCAGCGTCACACTGTAGTCGCGACGCTGCAGCGGGGTCGGCCCTTCCGAGCCAGGCACAAAACGCGCCGTCTTCCACTCGCCGCCTTGCTTCGTCTCGATGAAGAATCCGGAGTGCGCGGCCTCGATGGCCGTCGCAAAGTTCACCACCGTCGCCCCACCCGCGCGTTTCGACGCGACATGGGTCAGAGAAACAGGGGTCGTGTCGCCAAAACCGCAGGTGCCAAAGAAAAACGGTTCGTTGCAGGTTGAGGAAAAATCCTTTTGCAACGGATTCACGCCGGAATTGCTCGTCGAAAAGATCAGTCGAACATTGTCTGAAGAATCGACCTGCTGCGTGCCGCCAGCGGTGTTGTCGAAAACATTCACGGGAATCTGAACATCGACATAGGACTCGCCGGTGCCGTCGCCTATGTTGACAATACGGGTGTGGGAGTACTGACAGGTCCCGCTTACAGGTGTACTCGCACATGCCCTGAACTGTGCGACACGCAAGGTAATCGGATTGGGGCTGACGGTGAGATCTTGGCGAGCGACATCCTCAAAGTAGAGATTAACGACATCGTCCTTGCCGGCAATATCGACCCAGAACTCCTTAAAACGGGGCTGTCAGAAATTTTGTGTGTGAGGCGTTCCTGAAAAGTCCCCGCGGGGCGTCGCTGCGATGGCCGCGTGCGGGCGTGGTCATTTGCGGAAGCGTCCCGCGCCGACTCGCGCCATTCCTTGGCTGATCGGCTCCAGTCCCGTGATGTTCCCAGGCAGCCAGTCATTCGTGCTCTGTCGGCAAAGTGGCCGCGCCTCTTGATGATTTTGCGCAGCCGCGCTGCACCCCCCCCCCCCCCCCCCCCCCCCCGCCCCCCGCGCCGCCGTGCGACAACGGTCGTCGGCCCACCGCCTCCCCCTGCCCCCCGTCTAGGCGTTGAATACCTTCAGCCAGAACTTCGCGCCCTCCGTGTTCTCGATCCACAAGCCAGAATATCGCGCGTGCCGTCCGGCAATACGCCAAGCGCCAGGTAGATCGCCTTGTTGCGCACCACGCCTTCCTCGCGAATCTTCACGCGTAGTGCGTCGAAGAACACGACGGAGCTCGGGCGGCCCGCCGCCCCCCCCCCGGGCCCGCTCACCCGTCGGTCACCGTGCTGATGAACTCCGGCGACACGTCCACGCTGTATTGCTCGGCAAGAAAGCCGCGGATCTCGCGCACCGACATGCCGCGCCACATCGACACGATCTTGTCGTCGAAGCCGGCGAACCGGCGCTCGTGCTTGGGAATCAGCAGCGGATCGAAACTGCCGTCGCGATCGCGCGGCACATCGATGCGCAGCGGGCCGTCATCGGTCAGCACAGTCTTGCCGCTGCTGCCATTGCGGTAGTTCGCCGCATCCGCTGGCTTCTCAGCCCCGGCGGATAGCCCGGTGGTGCGTCAGCTCGCCACGCAGCGCGCGCTCGATCAGCGCCTTCTTGAACGCCGCCGACGCCATCGCCACGGCCTCCGCGCTCATCGGGCCGGTCACGAAATGGTCGATCAGCTCTTTGGGTATCGACGGCAAAGCCGCCATCGCGGCGTCAACCGCTTTCCTCTTCTTGCTCGGCATACATGCTCCTGGTCGTCATGTTATGCCTCGCACACAAAATTCTGGATAGGCTCCTTAAAACCATCGCCATCTACATCGAGCAAGACATTCCAGTGATTCTGATCGAGCAGGCCATCGTTATTCCCGTCTGGTGAGCCATTGACCCTCATCCGGAAAAAGAAGTAGTCATCCGCTTCCGTCAAGGTACCTCTCTTGTTCCATTCGAAATAGGCGGTAGGTTGAGCACCGCATCGAACTCCTGCTGAGACCGGATTGCACGTCGCCGTAGTCTGTGGCCAACCCGAGGACAAGTCGTCGGCGCCGCCAAAGCTGGTTCCGCCGTTGGTCGAGTCGGGAGTACGTCCACCCTCGGGATCGCGAACGGGCACGTTGCCGACCAAGTACGGAGCCGGTGTGTAAGTAGTCCAAGCTAGCGGCACATCGGTCAATCCGGCCTGCGCGTTCGTGGCCATCAGTGCCAACAAACTCGAGGTGAGAACTGACAGCACTGCGGATCGTTTCTCGATTCGGACACGGCTCATAAGCGGGGACTCCATCTATATGTATGCGCTGGATTCGCATGTTTCGTTCCAAGAAACGTGACTTGTTTCTCAGATTTTGTGAAGTCTATAGAGCCCAGCTGGAACTTACGACTGTTTCAAATTGAAAAGGGCGCCCGAAGGCGCCCATTTTTTTTCCGGATGACGCAGGAACCGGTCAGAGGTTCGGCTTGTAGGTCGCGACCTGCTGCTGCATGCGCACCGTCTGGTCGGCACTGAAGGTGTTCATGCATGCGTCGTCGGTGTAGTCCATGAAGTTGGTGATCGGGTCGAGACCGCCGCCGGCGCAGCTATCGCGTCCGGTCGGGCAACCGAAGGCAGCGCTGGACTCGGGTGCGGTATCGGCAACGGAATCGCCACCGGTGCAACCGCCCTGGAAGGTATGGTACAGGCCAAGGTAGTGGCCAACTTCATGGGTCGCGGTATCACCGAGGTTGTACGGCGCAGCCGAACCGCCCGGCAGGGACGAGTGCAGCAGCACGACGCCGTGCATGGAACTCGACTCGGCGTAGCTGCTCGGGAAGGTGGCATAGCCGAGGATGCCCTGCGACGGATTGCAGGTGTAGATATTCAGCGTCGTCGCCGGGGCGATCGCCAGCGCCTGTTTCATCTTCTTCTCGCCGGCGCCGTAGCACTGGTTGAAATAGGTCCGGTTGCTGACGCGGTCAATTGATGCGGTCGCGAAGCTGAAGCCGGTGCCGGCATAGGCATTGTTCAGCACCTGCAACTGGCTGGCGATCTGGGCGTCGGTGACATTGCCCTGGCCGCCGTAGGTGGTGATGTGCCAGGCAATGTTGACCACGTTGCCGGCCTTGGCGTTGATCATGAAGGACGGATCAAGCAGGCGCTTGTCGATTTCCGCCTGGACGCGTGCCTGTTCCTCGATGCTCGGATCCTGGACATTGCAGCGCTTGCCGCGAACGAGGCTGCCCTTGCCGTCCATGAAGTGGATGTCCTGCTGCACGGCATCGACATCCGACTGCACGTCAATCAATTGCACGGCGTGGGCCGTCGAGATGGCAGCGGCGAGCAGGGTGAGCGAGCCAAGAACGAGAGACGCTTTCTTCACGGATTCCTCCAAAGGATTGGGATGATGTGCGTGAGCGGAGGCCAGACGATTCCCGCGCCTGCTATCGGCGCCGACGTGACGTCGCGTCTGATGCGTCCTGCATCCCCCTGACTCGCGGCGGAATTGATATCCGCACACCTGCTGAACGTCATGCTGCGCCGCCGCACATTTCGCCCGATCCTCTCGACGTCACGATCCGTTGCGGTCGCCAATACGCTTCCGTATTGGGATCTATCCAATTGAACTGATTGAATATGATGACGCATTCAAGCGTGAAATCTTGTTTTGCAACGATTTGTCAACCGTGAACATGATCACGCTTCCAATCGTGTGACGCAGTCGTCAAAAGCAACCAGGCCCGCACGTGGCGGGCCTGGTTGCTGCGGAAGCGGGACGGTCAATCAGTTGGCGAGACGGGCTGCACTCAACGTGTCCACAGGCTCATTGTGTTCGAGTGTCAAGTCGGAGGCCTGATAGGCGCCATTGCCGACATTCACGATTGCACCCAACGAGGTCTCGACCAGTTCCGGCATCGCCGTGTTCTCGCGCACTCGCACTTCGGCCAGCTTCAGCTCGCCGAGATTGAGTACCGCGGAGGCAGCGACCAGCGAGTCGTAGCGGCGGCTGATCCAGTTCGATTCGATGCTGGAGCGCAACAAGTCGAGGCGACCGTAGTTGAGCACCGTGCCCGCATCGCGCTGGGTGCCGGCGAGCTGGTTGTAGCTGATTTCACTGCCAATCACGCGCAGTTGGCCGTAGTTCTCGATGATCGCCGGGACATTCTTGGCGATGTTGTCGACGACACGCACCTGATCGAGTTCCAGCTCGCCGCGATTCACCAGCGCACCGCGTGACCCTTCGGCGAGCGTGAGGCGTTCAAGTTTGAGCTTGCCCCCATCGGCAACGGCGACCAGCGCGAAGTCCTCGTCCGAATACCGGCGCAAGTCGGCGTCATTGCCGAGAATCGTGATGTCTCCCGTGATCACCGGCAGGCCGAGTTCACGGTTTTCGTCCGACGCGGTGACCAGGGTATACAGGCCACCGTGTGCAAGGCGGATCGTGGTGGCCTCTCGCGACTGGTTGGCGTGATGAATCGAGGCGACCAGAGCGTCAACGTCGCGATCGGCAATGTCCACCGTCGTAGCAGCCACTGCCGGGTCGATGGCTAGGGCGATGAGTAGCGGAAGCAGTCGAGTTTTCGTGTTCATTTGGGCACCCTGGCATGGCAGCTTTGCCGGAACGTAAGCTGAATGGATCGGCTAGAGTTTTCCTTCTACAACACATTGCCGTGGCCGATTTCACGACTGGTTTACGTATTGAGAGTCGAGGCGGGGCGAGATCGCCGGTTGCGACAATCGTTTGCAGCTTGCGCGCCCATGGCTAGAATCGTTCCGCCCCCGCACGCCGAGGCTGGCCTGCGGCCAATTGGTTTCCACCCTGTGAGGAATTGCATCATGAAGAAGCTGTTGCTGGGACTTGCCACCGCCGCCACGCTGTGCGGTGCAGGATCGGTGTTCGCCGGGGGCGGCAAGCCGACGGTCGCGGTCATCGAATTCAACAATGAAACGAGCGCCGGCTGGTGGAGTGGTGGCGTGGGCTGGGAACTCGCCGGCATGGTGTCCAACGAACTCGCAGCGACCGGTTCCTTCAAGGTGCTGGAACGCAGCAAGATCGAGGCCGTGCTGTCGGAGCAGAACCTCGCCGCCTCCGGTCGCATCGCGGCCGGTACCGGCGCCCGCATCGGCAAGCTGACCGGCGCGCAGTACCTCATCGCCGGCACCGTGAGTGCCTATGAAGAAAACACGGCCAGCACCGGCGGTGGCATCAGCTTCAAGGGCATTTCGCTCGGCGGCAACAAGGAATCGGCCTACCTCGCGATCGATCTGCGCGTGATCAACGCCACCACCGGCGAAATCGACTTCGTCCGCACCATCGAAGGCAATGCCAAGGGTGGCGGCATGAGCATCGGCATTTCCCGCGGCGGCTTCGGCGGCGCACTCGGCAAGCAGCAGAAGACGCCGGCCGGCAAGGCCATCCGCGCGGCCCTGATCGAGATCACCGACTATCTGGACTGCGTGATGGTGCAGCAGGATGCCTGCGTCGACGAATATGACGCCAAGGAAAGCCGCCGTCGCGAGAAGACCAAGGGTGCGCTGGACCTGGACGACTGATCCAGGCAACAACCAGACGACAGGAGCGGGCTTCGGCCCGCTCTTTTTTTTCGGCGTGAATCAGTCGTGTTTCTCGGCGGTCTTCTCGATCGTTTCACCGGCCTTCTTGATGTCCTTGCCGACACCTTTGACGGTGTTGCAAGCCATCAATCCGATGGCGAACGATGCCAGCACGAGGCTGCGCAGAACGAGTTTGGTCATGATCGTCTCCCGTTGGAATTGCGGGCGCGAAATTACCATGCCCCGCATCGCCTGGAAGGTGCGTAGGGACGCAGATTTCAGGCGAGTTCCTGCAGCTTGCGCTTCTGCGCCTCGGCGCGTGAGGGCCGCTTCGCGCTCGGCTTGCGCGCTGCCTTCGCGCCTGGCGCGGCCGCCTGGACGGCCGCGAAGCGACGCAGCGTGGCTTCGGCGTCGGCCGGCGTGATGTCGGTATTCCAGTCCTCCATCAGCGCGATCAGCAACAGTTTCTCGAACTCGGCCGCGAAGCGATTGATGATCAGTTCGGGATCGGGCACGAGCTTGGCGTCGGTGATCAATCCGAAATGCACGGCACCGTCGTAGCTGAGGATGCTGATGCCCATGCCGATCGACCCGGTCTGCGGTACCCAGAACATCTGTTCGACGATCTTGCACCCTGCGAAATACAGCGGCATCTGCGGACCCGGCACGTTCGTCGCCACGGCCGATGCCTTGCGGCTGAACATTTCCAGCGCCGTCTTCTGCAACGCCGCCGGGGCCATGCCGAGCGCGGCCAGCAGTCCGAACGCAACGATCGCCTGGCGCGACCGCTTCAACTCGCGCATGTTCTCGGCCACCCGTTCGAGGCGTCGCAGCGGATTCGATTCGCCGATCGGCAGGTTCAGGAACACCAGACCGAAATGGTTGCCGAGCTTCTTCGCATGCTCGAGCGGACGCAGGTTGACCGGAACGGTCGCACGGATCGTCAATCCATCCGGGTCATCGCCCCGTTCAAGCAAATAGGAACGCAGGGCGCCCGCTGCGCAAGCGAGCAAAACATCGTTGACCGTGCAACCCAGCGCATTGCCGATCACCTTGACTTCGGCCAGCGGCAGCGGCTCGGCCCAGGCACAGCGCTTGCTCACGCCGAGCGCGCCCTTGAAGCGGGTGATCGGATCATCCGGCAGGCTCAGCGCGATGCCGAGTTCACGCGCGATCTCGCCGCCCTCGACCGCCAGCTTCTGCACCAGTTCCGGATCGGCGATCAATTCCTTGCCCTTCTCGATCACCTTCTCGCCCATGTGCAGCGCATTGGTCAGGCCTTCGCGGGCCGGTTGCAGCAGGCGTTCGAGCACCGAGCCACGATCTTCGCTGAGCCAGGTCTTGGCCAGTTCGATGTGCTTTTCCGGCGAAGGCTTCACGTCGGTCAGCGACAACAGCACCTGGATCAACGCGATGCCGTCGGCGTAGCAGTGGTGGATGCGCGTGATCAACGCGCTGCCGCCGTTGTATTTCTCGACGATATGGAACTGCCAGCGCGGCTTCGAGGCATCCAGCGGCGTCGAGGCGAGATGGGAGACCAATCGCTGCAGTTCCTCGCGTCCGCCCTTACCCGGCAATGCCGTCAGCCGCACATGCCAGTCGAGATCGAAATCGGTGTCGGTTTCCCAGTACGCGCCGGCCGGGGTGTCGACGGCCTTCTGCTGGAAACGGCGGTAGGCCAGGAAGCGTTCGCGCAACATGCGCTTGAAGCGGTCGATGTCGAGGTGGGTCTCGAACATCATCACGCCCGAGATCATCATCAGGTTGGTGGCGCGCTCCATGCGCAACCAGGCCGTATCGACCTTGGACATCGGCTCGCGGCCGCGTCGCCCCATCGTCATCACCGCCATGGCCTGCGCTCCCCGCATTGTTCGCACCGGTCTTGGTTGTACCGGTGCGTCGTGAGGGCGTCAACGAGGATCAGAGCCGCTTGATCGACGCGTAGGCCAGCAGCGCAGCGTCGCGGGTTTTCGCCAGATCCAGCATCGGCCGGGCGTACACGTCGCGGACGCCGAACGTGGCCTGCTCCGACGGCTTCAGCGTCCACGCCTTGTGCAGGACGCTGGCCGGCACCTGCGCCAGTTCCGGCACGAAACGCTTGACGTAAACGCCGTCCGGGTCGAAGCGTTCGCCCTGCAGCACCGGGTTGAAGATGCGGAAGTACGGTGCGGCATCGGCCCCGGTGCCGCCGGCCCACTGCCAGCCGAGCGTGTTCGCGGCGAGGTCGGCATCGACCAGCGTGTCCCAGAACCAGCGCGCGCCGTGGATCCAGTGATAGCGCAAGTTCTTGGTCAGGAACGAGGCGACGATCATGCGCACGCGGTTGTGCATCCAGCCGGTTTCCCACAACTGGCGCATGCCGGCGTCGACGATCGGGATGCCGGTGCGGCCGCGCTGCCAGGCCGCGAGCAGTGCATCGTCCGGTGTGGCCCAGGGGAACTCGTCGAACTGGGTATTGAGGTTCGCGTTTGGCGTGTGCGGATAGTGGAACAGCAAGTGGTGTGCGAATTCGCGCCAGCCGAGTTCGCGTACGTAATGCTCGACCCGATCCATCCAGCCCGGATCGCCCTGCGCTTCGAGCTGCAGCGCGGCGAGGATCTGGCGCGGCGAGAGTTCGCCGAAATGCAGGTGCGGCGACAGCATCGAGGTGCCGACGAGGTCCGGGCGATCTCGCTCCTTGCTGTATCGCGTGGCGTGATCGACGAAATCGCGCAATCGCGCCAGCGCGCCCTGCTCGCCCGGGGTCCAGGTGGCGGCCATGCCGGCATCCCAGCGGATCGTCGGCAACAGGTTCAGCGATGCGATCGACTCGGACTGCAGTTCGGCATCGGCGAAGCGCAGGTCACTCGGTGCCGGCAGCGGCAGGACATCCGCGATCCTCGTGACCGCATTCCGCCAGAACGGCGTGAACACGCGATACGGCTGACCGGTCTGCGTGCTCACCTGCCAGGGTTCGACAAACAGCGCGGCGTTGTTGCTCTCGGCGATGAAACCATCGGCCTTCAACTGCTGCTTGATGGTCTGGTCGCGCGCGATCGCGGCCGGTTCGTACAAGCGGTTCCAGTGCACCGCGACCGCGCCGGTCTCGCCGATCAGCTGCGTGATCGCCGCGAACGCGGGACCACGGCGCACGATCAGCCGTCCTCCGCGTTCGCGCAGCTGCGCATCGAGCGCCGTCAGGCTGTGATGCAACCACCAGTCGGTCGCCGCGCCGGATCGCCATTCGCCCTCCTCTTCCGGCGCATGCACGTACAGCGCGATGACCGGCAAGCCGCTTTGCACGGCGGCATCCAGCGCGGGATGGTCGATCAGGCGCAGGTCGCGGCGGAACCAGACGATGGCAGCGCTCATGACGCCTTCCGAACCGGCGGTCGCACCGCCGTGAATCCGCCATCGAGGCCGATCACCTGGCCGGTGATCCACGCGGCCACATCGGACAACAGGAACTCGGCCAGTGCCGCGGCATCCTCCGCCGTGCCGACACGACCGAGTGGATACTGCGCGGCCATCTGCTCGCGCATCGGTTCGGAAGAGAGAAAACGCCCACCGAGCGGCGTGTCCAGCAGACCCGGCGCGATCGCATTGATGCGGATGCCCTGAGCGGAAACGTCGGCCGCAAGCGAACGCACCAAGGCTTCGACGCCGGCCTTCGCGATCGCGATGGCGGCGTGATTCGCCAATCCGACACGCGCCGCGACCGACGAAAACAGCACCATCGCGCCGCCACGCTTGGCCTTCTGCAAGGCCGCGACATACGCCTGCGACAGGAAGAACGCCGTATCGAGATTCGCGGCCAAGGTCTCGCGATATTGCGCTTCACTGGTCCGGGCGATGGGCGCGATCAGGATCGACCCGGCGGCGTTGACGAGACTATCCGGCGGTGCGCCGAACACCTCGGTCGCCGCCGCGACGGCATGCGCCGCGCCATCTGCGGTGCTCGCATCGGCCACGATCCACGTCGCGCCCTCGGGCAAACCGTCCGGCGCTACACCCCGCCCCACCAGCGCCACGCGCACGCCGCGTGCAGTCAACCGTTCGGCCAACACACGACCGACGCCACCGCGACCTCCAACGATCAGCACCGTTTTCATCGATGTCCCCGTAACCATGCGCGCAGCCTAACTTTCACCTGCGTGCATCGGCCGTGAATGCAGGGCCATCGGCGGACTCGCGGACGACTCAGAACCGCTTGGGCAATCCGGCCTGTTTGAGTACCGCGTTTGCGGTGTGACGAGACAGGATCTTCGCGTCGACCACGAATCTCACTTCGGTCAGTGGGCTGCACCAGATTTCATGATCGCCTTTGCCGGGACGCACGAAGTAACAACCGGCAGCGAGCAACATTCGCTTCAACTCGGCTGAAAAACCTTCCATCAGGCGGCGAACTCGAACCGTCGCGTGAGCAATTCGAACGCGACCGGGCTGGCGAAATCGATCTCGTTGGCCGCCAGCAGTTCAGGGATCAGAAGCTTGAGCTTCTCGACGAGTTCCTCGCTAGTTGCAGCCTCGGTGGCCAGGCCCGGCACATCGTCACTGCTCGCGACCCACACCTGTGCTTCGTCATCCCAAAGCGCGTGCACGAAGTACGTCTTTTGCATGGAAACCTGCTCCCACAACCGCAATGAAATCCTAGCACCAGTGGCGACGCCACCCGGAATCGACCGCCTCCGAACTCAACGCTTCAGGCGATACCCGCTCAGGATCATCCAGCGCGCGATCAGCACGCAGGTGACGAGGAAGCCGGCGATGGCGGCGGCGCTGTAACCGACGGGTACGTCGGAGACGCCATAGAAACTCCAGCGGAAGCCGGAGATCAGGTACACGACCGGGTTGAAGAAGGTCAGCTCGCGCCACGGCGAGGGCAGCATGTCGATGGAATAGAACGCGCCGCCGAGGAAGGTCAGCGGCGTGATCACGAGCAGCGGCACGGTCTGCAGTTTTTCCCAGGAATCGGCCCAGATGCCGATCAGGAAGCCGAACAGCGAGAAGCTGGCCGCGGTCAGCAGCAGGAAACACAGCATCCAGACCGGGTGCGCGATTTCGTAGGGCACGAACACGCGCGCGGTGACCAGGATCAGCGCACCGAGCAGCACCGATTTGGTCGTCGCCGCACCGACGTAGCCGAGCAGCATCTCGCCCCAGGACACCGGCGCCGACAGGATCTCGAAGATCGTGCCCGACCACTTCGGGAAGTAGATGCCGAACGAGGCGTTGCCGATGCTCTCGTTCAGGATCGACAGCATCATCAGGCCCGGAATGATGAAGGCGCCGTAGGTGACGCCGTCGATCGCGCCCATGCGCGCGCCAATCGCCGCGCCGAAGACGATGAAATACAGCGAGGTCGAGATCACCGGCGAGGCCACGCTCTGGCCGATGGTGCGGAACCAGCGCGACATCTCGAACTTGTAGATCGCAGCGATGGCCAGCCAGTTCATGCGCGCTCCTTGACCAGGCTGACGAAGATTTCTTCGAGCGAGGTTTCGCTGGTTTTCAGATCATGGAAGCCGATGCCCTCGCTGCCGAGGCGGTTCAGCAAGCGCGAGATGCCGGTCGCTTCGCCACCCGCGTCGAAGCGATAGACGAGCACGCTGCCCTGCTCCTGCAGTTCGAGATTGAGATCGGCGAGCGCGGCCGGGATCGCGGCCAGCGGCTCGTTCAGATGCAGCGCCAGTTCGCGCTTGCCGAGCTTCTTCATCAGCGTGCTCTTGTCCTCGACGAGGATGATCTCGCCCTTCAGGATCACGCCGACGCGGTCGGCCATTTCCTCGGCTTCCTCGATGTAGTGCGTGGTCAGGATGATCGTGGTGCCGCGCTCGCGCAGGCGGCGCACGACGTTCCACATGTCGTGGCGCAGTTCGACGTCGACGCCGGCCGTGGGTTCGTCGAGGAACAGGATGCTCGGCTCGTGCGAGAGCGCCTTGGCGATCAGCACACGCCGCTTCATGCCGCCCGAGAGCGTCATGATCTTGTCGTTGCGCTTGTCCCACAAACTCAGATCCCTGAGCACCTGTTCGATATGCGCCGGGGCAGGCTTGAAGCCGAACAGCCCGCGACTGAAATTGCAGGTGGCCCAGACGGTTTCGAAGGCGTCGGTGTGCAGTTCCTGCGGCACCAGGCCGATGCGGGCGCGCGCTTTGCGGAAGTCCGACACATTGTCGAAACCGTCGGCGACGACGCGGCCGCTCGATGCATTGACAATGCCGCAGATGATGCTGATCAGGGTCGTCTTGCCCGCCCCGTTCGGCCCGAGCAAGGCGAAGATCTCGCCGCGCCGAATGTCGAGGTCGATGCCCTTCAGCGCCGAAAACCCGTTCGCGTAAGTCTTGGTTAAAGCACGGATCGAGACGATCGGCTCAGCGGCCCGCGCCTCCGCCTGCACTGCTGCCGCCATGTCGGTTCCTTCCCGGTTGTCGTCGGGATCGAGTGTAGCGATTGAAGCCACTGGTCGCCGCAGGTCATTCGTCGTTCGACGCCAGGAACGCTCTTCGTCGAGTTACTCAAAACCATCCGCAAAAACAGTTACGGGTGTACTGGCATACGCACCCACATCGCACACGTGACGCGGGCGCCCTCGTTGGTCGATGCCATTGATCGGCGCGAGGTTGCAGACGACGGGATCGCCGGCGCTGATGGCGGTGCTGTTGTCGAGCAGAGCCATGGTTTGCGTCAGGCCGCCGTTGTCGGCCAATGGCGCGAGGTTGAGACTGGACGAGCTGGTGATGTTGGAATGACTGACATTCAATCCGCCGCCGCCAATGGGTGGCAAGGGGCCGTTGCCCAAGTCAAAGTTCATCGCGATGATGTTGTTGGCAATGATGGCGGTGGGTGAATCGGAATAAATGGCTGCCGACACGCCTTGATTGTTCACGATGGTGTTGTTGTACGCGCCAAATGTTTGTGTGCCTGCCTCAACCCCAATGGCTCCGCCCGGCCCCGATGCCGTGTTGTTGTAAAACGTGTTGTTGCCGACTTCGGCCTTGATCGCCGAGGTCAGGTAGATCGCGCCGCCACTATTGTCTGAGTGATTGCCATCAAACGTGTTGCCCAGGATCGAGACTTGTTGCGCTCGGCTGTAAATGCCCGCGCCCAAACTAGCCGAGTTGTTTTTGAACGTGGAGTTGTTCACATTGAGTAGCCCGCCGTTCTCTTGGGCAATGGCAGCACCAGCACCACCGTAACTGATACTTACAAACTCGCACATCGAGACCGTCAAATTGCCATTCAGTGCCCAAATTGCGGAGTCGCTAAAAGGGGGGCTGGTGAATCGCACATCTTCAAAGCGCGCAGATGCGCCGTTAAGCACCCAAAATCCATTGACGGTGTTGAACGTGAGGCCGCGAATGTCATACGACGTAGCTGCAGTGGGTGCGATATTCCGCAGCGTGCCGTTGATGGTCAACAAGTCACTGCCAGGACCGATCACCGTCAGAGATTTATTGAACACGATGACATAAAAACCGCCACTGGCGATGGACTGTGGTGTGCTGAATACGGTTGGGTCAAATCGCACCACGTCTTGCCCGGGGATGGCGACGGCAATGGCTTCTTCCAAGGTGCAGTGTGCGTCGCACACAGTGTCATTGCCCGTGGCCGAATTGGTGACGATGCGATCCACAGCACCCGCACTCGACGCACCGATCGCGACAAACAGGGCGAGCACGTTCAAACGTGCTGCACAGCTGAGTGAGTTGGGCATGGCTTCCGCCTCGGATCGCTCCGCCATCGTACCAACATCGGGACGGCACAGATGACGAGCCATCCCGGTTTGTTCTTCGCCCGCGGCGCGCGGCGGTCGCCGTGTTAGGTTCGGCGGCATGAAAACACTGCGTCGTGTCGCACATGAAATCCACTGGCGAATGCTGCCGGCCGTGTTGTTGGGTTCGATCGCCATTGCGGCGAGCGCACAGGCGGTGCGCGTGCCGGATCGCTTCCGGCCACCGACCAGTTGGGCGGATCTGGCGGACGCTGTCGCGCCAGCCGTGGTTGCGATTCACGCGACGACGATCGAGGGTGGTGCCTCGTCCGATGCCAAGACCGGCAATGCGCCGCAGCGCGAGCAGCCCATCGATCCCTACACGTTCTTCTTCGGCGAAGGCGACAAGGGCCCGCAACCCGAGGCCGAATCCGACGGCACACCGATCAAGACGGGCGGCACCGGATTTCTCGTTTCGAAAGACGGGCTGATCGTGACCAATGTCCACGTGATCGAGGGCGCGCAGACGGTGGAGGTGATGCTCGATGGCCGCACCTACCCGGCGCGCGTTCGTGGCAGCGACCCACTCACCGACATCGCCTTGCTGCAGATCGACGCCGGCCGCGACCTGCCCTTTCTCGAACTCGCCGACAGCGATGCGAGCCGCGTGGGCGACTGGGTGATGGTGATCGGCAATCCGCTCGCACTCGACAAGACCGTGACCACCGGCATCATCTCGGCCAAGGGGCGCGAGATCGGCGTCAGTGACATCGGTGCGTTCGAGAATTTCATCCAGACCGACGCGGCGATCAACTTCGGCAATTCCGGCGGTCCGATGGTGGACATGCAGGGGCACGCGGTGGGCGTCACCACGGCGGTCAACTTCGGCGCCGAGAACATCGGTTTCGCGGTGCCGTCCAACATGGTGCGCGACATACTGCCGCAGCTGCGCGACATCGGCCGGGTGCGTCGCGGTTATCTCGGATTCGTGCCGGTGAGCCTTAAGGCAAACGCGACGCAGGCGTCGAGTGTCGAAGGCGCGGGCGGCCTGCGCGTCGACAAGGTCGAATCCGGCACGCCGGCACACAAGGCGGGCTTGCGGCGCGGCGACCTCATCGTCTCGATCGACGGCCACGCCCTTGACTAAAATTTTGACCGACACACTACGTCGGGCGCTCTCCATTCGTGAGACGGTCAGGCCTTCATGCTGTGGTTCGCCAAGCATCAACACGTCATCGCCCGACTTCGGCCTGCTGTGGTCGTCCCGCTGGAAGTCGCTCCCTGATTGATGTCGATAGCAAAGCGCGGAAACCGCGCCTACGCATCGTCACATCGCGTCGGTTGGCGAGCTCGGTGCCTCCTCACCATGACTCCTCAATCTCGGGTGGCCAGATGCGTCTTGCCGGTGCCGCCGATCAGCACGGCATTCTCGGCCTTCTCGGTGAAGGTCAGCGTCGCCAGTTTGCCGATCAATGCCGCGTCGACCTTCGATTGCGCAAAGTCGAACCCGGCCAAGTCACGGTGTGTTCACTGGTGTCGTGTTCAGCTGGTGGCACCGTCGCGCCTGCTTGAGCTGATGACCTCTGCTGGTCACCTCAGTGCAGCGTCCGCGTATCTGCGCCTGTGCAGGACGTGGGGGCTCGCGTATGTGCCGTCTATCGTGTGTCGCGGGGTTCGGTCGGTCCGGTCCGGCTTTCGGGTCTCCGGTCCCAGGTGGTCCCCGCCGCGCCGGCCGGTGCGGGTCACCCCACAGGTCCACGTCACTGTGTTGCGATCCTTCCGCCCGCCGCGCCGATCCTTTCCTGGTGCCCCTCGCCTCAATCGCGTGCAAAGAGCAACGTCGCAGACGACAGCCGTCCCGGGAGCGTCATCGCCATGGTGTGCCCTCTTCTTCCTGTTGGTGAAATCACCACGCGGTAGGTTGGACACCCTGGTCAATTTTGAACGCGCAAAACCTCGTTTTCCTGGTCAATTTTCAGCGAGCGGCAACATGCACGCCAAACGCAGATGTGGCTCGGGACAAGGCTTGCAGGCCATGATGGCGTGCGAAGTCTGGGAGTGCGCGTCCCCCCTCGCCTCGGTTCGGGCGTCAGCCCTGCCAACGTCTCAGACGACTTAAAAAAATAACGCCCGCCGCATGTCCCGAGGCCCAGGCCCATTGGAAGTTGTAGCCGCCGAGCCAGCCGGTGACGTCGACGACTTCGCCGATGAAATAGAGGCCGGGCACGTGTTTGGATTGCATCGTGGTCGATGAGAGTTCGTCGGTGTCGACGCCGCCGAGCGTGACTTCGGCGGTGCGATAGCCTTCGGTGCCGCTGGCGACGAGTGGCCAGTCCTGCAGTTGCGCGGCGATGGCGCGCAGTTCGGGATCGTTGAACTGCTTGATCGGACGCGACTCGAACCAGACCTCGCACAGGCGCTCGGCGAAGCGTTTCGGCAGCAGGTCGGCAAGCGCGGTGCGCAGTTCGGCCGCGGGACGCTTGGCCTGCAAGTCCTTGAACGCAGCGAACGCATCCGCCTGCGGCAAGAGATCGAGGCGCAGGTCGTCGCCTGGCCGCCAGTAAGAGGAAATCTGCAGGATCGCCGGACCGCTGACGCCGCGGTGCGTGATCAGCATGAAGTTGTCGAACTGCTGGCCGTTGCAACGCGCCGACACCGGCAAGGCCACGCCGCTCAGGCCTTCGAAACGTTCCTGATGCTTGCCCGACAGCGTCAGCGGCACCAGCCCGGCGCGTGTCGGCAACACCGTGTGGCCGAACTGGCGCGCGAGCTCGTAGCCGAAGCCGGTCGCGCCCATGCTCGGGATCGACAGGCCGCCGGTGGCGACCACCAGCGCGCTCGTTCGGATCGGTCCGAGCGCGGTCTGCACGACGAAACCGCCGTCGATCCGTTCCACGCCATCGACCCGGCACGAGGTATCGATGCGCACGCCGCCGGCCTCGCACTCGTCCAGCAGCATCCGCACGATCTGCTTCGAGGAATCGTCGCAGAACAACTGCCCGAGTTCCTTCTCGTGATACGCGATGCCGTGGCGCTCGACCAATTCGATGAACTGCGCCGGCCGAAAGCGCGCCAGCGCCGACTTGCAGTAGTGCGGATTTGCAGAAAGATAATTCGCAGGTGTGGTGCCGGTGTTGGTGAAATTGCAGCGCCCGCCGCCCGACATCAGGATCTTCTTGCCGACGCGGTTCGCATGCTCGAGCACGCGCACGCGCCGGCCGCGCTGGCCCGCGGTCAACGCACACATCAGGCCGGCAGCGCCGCCGCCGATCACGCGCGCGCCGGCCCCCCGCCCGGCGGCCCCCGCCCCCCCCCCCACCCAGGCATCCACGGACTCGTTCCACTGCGACTGGAACGCTCATCGGCCGGGACGCTAGCATGCCCGGCCGAATCCGATCAGCTCCCCGCGATGTTGCGACTCACCGAACTCAAGCTGCCGCTGGACCATCCCGAGGACGACCTGCGCGCCGCCCTCCTTGCGCGCCTCGGCATCGGCGCGGACGACCTGGTCGCGTTCACCGTCTACAAGCGCAGCTACGACGCGCGCCAGAAGAAACAGATCCAGCTGATCTACACGGTCGATGTCACGCTGCGCGAGGGCGTCGAAGCTGCGGTGTCGAAGCGCGCGATCGCGCATGTCGCCGCCAGCCCGGACATGACCTATCGCTTCGTCGCGCAGGCGCCGGCCAACCTCAAGCATCGCCCGCTGATCATCGGCTTCGGGCCTTGCGGGCTGTTCACGGCGCTGATCCTCGCGCAAATGGGCTATCGCCCGATCGTGCTCGAACGCGGCAAGGCCGTGCGCGAGCGCACCAAGGACACCTGGGGCCTGTGGCGCGGCAGCGTGCTGAACCCGGAATCGAACGTGCAATTCGGCGAAGGCGGCGCCGGCACGTTCTCGGACGGCAAGCTCTACAGCCAGATCAAGGACCCGCAGCACTACGGCCGCAAGGTGCTGGAGGAATTCGTCGCAGCCGGCGCGCCCGAGGAAATCCTCTACGTCAGCAAGCCGCACATCGGCACCTTCCGCCTGGTCAGCATGATCGAGAAGATGCGCGGCGACATCGAAGCGCTCGGCGGCGAGATTCGTTTCAGTACGCGCGTCGAGGAACTGCTGATCGAGGACCGGCAGGTGCGCGGCGTGCGCTTGGCGAACGGCGATGAACTGCGCAGCGACCACGTCGTGCTCGCCATCGGCCACAGCGCCCGAGACACCTTCCAGCATCTGCACGACCAGGGCGTGCACATCGAGGCCAAGCCGTTCTCGATCGGCTTCCGCATCGAGCATCCGCAGTCGCTGATCGACCGCGCCCGCTTCGGCGACCACGCCGGCCATCCGCTGCTCGGCGCCGCCGACTACAAGCTGGTGCATCACGCCCGCAACGGCCGCTCCGTCTACAGCTTCTGCATGTGCCCGGGCGGCACCGTGGTCGCGGCCACGTCGGAAGCGGGCCAGGTCGTCACCAATGGCATGAGCCAATATTCGCGCAACGAACGCAATGCCAATGCCGGCTTCGTCGTCGGCATCAGCCCGGAGGACTATCCGGGCGGCCCGCTGGCCGGCATCGACTTCCAGCGCCACTGGGAACGTCGCGCCTTCGCACTCGGCGGCGGCGACTATCGCGCGCCCGCGCAACGCGTCGGCGACTTCCTCGCCGGCCGACCGTCGACCGAACTCGGATCGGTGCTGCCTTCGTACCAGCCGGGCGTGCACCTGTGCGACCTGAGCACCGCCCTGCCCGACTACGCCATCGCCGCGATGCGCGAAGCCCTGCCCGCCCTCGACCGCCAGATCAAGGGATTCGCGATGCCGGACGCGCTGCTCACCGCCGTCGAAACACGCACGTCGTCGCCCATCCGCATCACCCGCGGCGCCGACTACCAGAGCATCAACACCCGCGGCCTCTACCCCGCCGGCGAAGGCGCGAGTTACGCCGGCGGCATCTACTCCGCCGCCATCGACGGCATCGAAGTCGCGCAGGCAGTGGCGTTGGCGATCAATGGCACGCGCTGAGCGCGACGCGTCGCCCATGGATGCGGTGGAACGCTGGTTCGATACCGGATTCTCGCGACTGCATCCGTTGCTGCAGTCGCTGCATCGTTTCGGCGGCACGCTGCAGGGCAATGTCCGGATCCAATACGGCCGCGGTGTCGCCGGATGGTTGGGACGACGCATGGCAGGCCGCATGGGTTTGCCGCGCCAGGCGGGCGAGATCGCGTTGCATGTCGACATCCGCTCCGATGCGCACGCCCTGCATTGGGATCGCCGATTTGGCGATTCGACCTGGATGCGCTCGCGCTTCCATCCGGTCGGTACGTGGCCGCGGGGGTATTGGGTGGAAACCGTCGGTGCGCTGCGCATCGCGCTGCACGTCGATGTCGCCGACGGCGCTTGGCGTTGGCAGCCGATGCGGGCCTGGATCCACGGCATCCGTGTGCCGATGGTGCTGATGCCGCGGGTCGATGCGTCGAAGCGGATCGAGGGCGGGCACTACGTGTTCGAGGTGCGTGTGACCCTGCCGATGCTCGGCCTGCTGTTCGCTTACGGCGGACGCTTGCGGGCCGGGACGGCGATCACGCGGGCTGGGGCGGATTGATCGATCGCACCGAATCCGCTTGCGCCTGCAACGCCGCCAGCGTGTCGGGATCGAAGCGGTCGAGGTTGCGGACTTGCAGGCCGAGGCGCGGGTGGTCTTTGAAGCGGTCGCGGTGGCGGCGCAGGAAGTCCCAATACAGCGTGGTGATCGGACAGGCCTCGGCGCCGAGCATCTGGTCGGGTTTGTAGCGGCAGCCGCGACAGTAGTTGCTCTGGCGGTCGATGTACTTGCCGCTGGCGATGTAGGGCTTGCTGGCCATGACGCCGCCGTCGGCGAACTGGCTCATGCCGAGCGTGTTCGGCACTTCGACCCAGTCGACCGCATCGACATAGACCGCGAGATACCAGCGGTGCACGGCCTGCGGATCGACGCCGGCGAGCAGCGCATACAGGCCGGTGACCATCAGCCGCTGGATGTGGTGGGCGTAGCCGTGGCGCAGGGTTTGCCCGATGGCGTCGCGCAGGCAGTGCAGGTCGGTGTCGCCGGTCCAATAGAACTCGGGCAGCGACGCGTGTGCGTCGAGCGCGTTGTCGGTCGCCCATTGATCGATGCGCCACCAGTACAGGCCGCGCACGTATTCGCGCCAGCCGAGGATCTGGCGGATGAAGCCTTCCGCCGCAGCGATCGGCACGCGCCCGGCACGATATTCGGCCTCGACCGCGTCGACCACGCGCTTCGCAGGCAGCAGCTTCAGGTTCATCGCCGCCGACAGGCGCGAGTGATACAGCCAGGGCTCGCCGCTCCACATCGCGTCCTGCCATTGCCCGAACGCGGGCAGACGATGCGCAAGGAAATCCTGCAGCGCGGCTTCGGCGGCTTCGGCCGTCACCGGCCAATCAAACGTGTCGAGATCGCCGGGATGTTCGGCGTAGTCGCGGGCCACGAGATCCAGCACCTCGCGCGTGATCGCATCGGGCACGAAGCGCCTCGGCGCCGGCAGGAAACCCGGCCCCTGCGCGCCGAAACCGTTGCGATTGTCGTGGTCGTAGTTCCACTGCCCGGTGGCCGGCTTGGCGCCGTCCATCAGCACGCGATGACGCTTGCGCAGGTCGCGATAGAACCACTCCAGCCGCAGCTCGCGCCGACCATTGGCCCAGGTCGCGAACTGTTCCGGCGTCGCGTAGAAGTGGCGGTCTTCGCGCACCTCGATCGGCACGCCGGCCTCGACACAGACCGCACGGATCGCCGCATCGACGCGACCGTCGCCGGCCAGCACCATGATCACGCGCTCGGGTCGCCACACCGCCAGATCGGCCTTCAGCGCATCGGCCAGCGTCGCCGCTGCGTGCGCGCCGTGCGCGCGATACCGCACGTCCCAGCCGCGCCCACGCAGCCCGGCTGCGAAGTGCCGCATCGCCGCCAGAAACACCGCGATCCGCGCCTTGTGCGACCACACGTGCGTCGCTTCCTCGCGCACCTCGGCCATCCACACCCCATCGCGCGCGGCCTCGAATCCGTCGAACGCGGCCGAGTCGGCGTCGAGTTGATCGCCGAGGATGAGGATCAGGTTGCGGAGGGCGGAAGTCATCCGCGCATGATGGCCGCGAGGACGTGGAGGCCATGTGGTCAGGGGAAGGTCGCCACCCCTGCCGTCAGTCACAGCCCTCTCTCCTTGATTGTTTAGGAGAACCCGCTAGGCTTGCCTAAACTTCTTAGGTGAAACCATGAGCGCGGCGCCGATCATTCCCGGAACCCTGGATCTGCTGGTGTTGAAGGCCGTGTCGCTGGGACGCGAGCATGGCTATGGCGTGTTGTTGCGCATCCAGCGCGCGTCGCAGGACGTGCTCGCAGTCGAGCAAGGCGCCTTGTATCCGGCGCTGGCGCGACTCGAGCAACAGCGGCTGATCGAGTCCGAATGGGGCGTGTCCGACAACAATCGTCGGGCAAAATTCTATGTGTTGACGCGTGACGGCAAGGCCCGCCTGAAGTCGGACACGGCCGACTGGAAACGCTTCGCCGCGGCATTGGAACAGGTGCTGGCGACACCGAACCTGGAGGCATTGGCATGAGCCTGACATCGCTCTGGCGACGTCTGCGCCACCGCGCCCGCTTCGAGCGCGACCTCGACGACGAACTCGCCTTCCATCTCGAGGCGCGCCGCGAACACCTGATCCGGCAAGGCCACGACGAAGCCGAAGCGACGCGCCGCGCGCGCATCGAACTCGGCATGGTCGAGTCGCACAAGGACGCGGTGCGCGCCGCGCATGGCCTGGCCTGGTTCGACCAGTGGGCCGGCGAGTTGCGCCGCGCCGCGCGCAGCCTGATCCGCAGCCCGCTGTTCGCGCTATCTGCCATCGCCATTCTCGGCGCCGCCATCGCAGTGAACCTGGTGCTGTTCTCGATCTACGGCAGCTACATCCTGCGCACCCCGGAGATCGTGCAACGCGGCGAACTGGTCGACCTCGCCGATCTGCGCGGTGCAGATGGCTACTTCCGTCCGCGCCTGAGCGCAGACGAATTGCGCAGCCTCGCGCCCGCACTCGCCGAGCGGAGCCGCGGCCTGCTGATCAGCAACATGGTGCGCATGATGCTCGGCGGCGATGCACCACGCACCGCTTACGGCCTCGCGGCCAACGGTGACTACCTGCCACTGCTCGATGCCAGGGCGCGTATCGGCCGCGTGCTCGACGCGCGCGACGACGCCCCTGGCGCGGCACCAACCCTGGTCCTGAGTGATGCCGGCTGGCGTTCGCTCACGGCGTCCGATCCGGACATCGTTGGCAAGACGCTGAACTTCAGCGGCGTCGACTTCACCGTCGTCGGCGTCATGCCGGCGAACTTCCTCGACCTGCAACCGTTGCCGCCGCAGTACTGGATCAGCACCGAAGGTTATGCGACCTGGCGCGGCCACTACACCGGCAGCGATTATTCGGAAGGCTACGACGTCAGCGTGCTGCTGGCGCAAGGGGAGAGCCCGGAAAGCCTGCGCCAGCGCCTGTTGCCGGCGCTGCAGGCCTTGCCGAACCGGCAAGGCCAGGATGAAGGCATCGCCGACGTGCTGGTGTTGCCGCGCAAATCGCTGCTCGCCGCGGAAGACGCGTCCGACATCAATATCGCGGCGATTCCGGTGTTCGGCCTCGTGCTGCTGGTGCTGGTCGTAGCCTGCGCCAACCTCGCCAACCTGATGCTGGCGCGCGCCACCGCGCAACGCCAGGAACTCGCGATCCGCGCCAGCGTCGGTGCATCGCGCTGGCGGCTGATTCGGCAACTGCTGACCGAAAGCGGCCTGCTCGCCATTGCGGCCGCCGCGTTCGGGCTGGTGTTGTGTGCGCTGACCGTGGAGCCGACGCATCGTTACGCCTTGTCGATGATGATCGGCCTCGGCCTTGAACCGATCGACATCCACATCGATGGTCGCGTCTTCATCGCGGCCACCGCGCTGGCCGCGTTCACGACGATGAGTTTCGGGCTGCTGCCGGCGCTCGCCGCGACGAATCGCAACATCGCTTCCGGTGCGCGTCGCGATGCCCGCATCGGCACGATCTCGCCGTCGAAACTGCGCGGCGTGCTGATGGTGCTGCAGATCGCCGCCAGTCTGGTGCTCCTGGTCGTCGCGGCCTTGATCGTCGCGACCGCGCACCGCGCCCAGCACATCGATACCGGCTTCAACGTGTCGCGGCTGATGGATCTGCGTCATCCGGCCGTGGACACCGCGCTGCGCAGTCGCATCGAGCAGATTCCCGGTGTCGAAGGCAGCACCTCGGCCGCACGTGTGCCGCTGTATGGCTGGCAGTCGCGTACGCCGGCCGTGGTCGACGGGCAGAGCCTGCCGCTCGGCGTGAATCTGGTCGACGAACGTTACTTCGGCACGCTCGGCGTCCGTCTGACCACGGGGCGGGATTTCCGCGCCGAGGAAGCGACACACCGCGCCGATGTCGCCATCGTCAGCGCGGCGACCGCCGAGAGTCTGTGGCCGGGACGCAATGCCATCGGCCAGCGCATCAAGCTCGTTGGCGAAGAAAGCGTTTTCTTCGACAAGGATCGCGAGGTCGAAGTGGTCGGTGTCGCCGCCGACATCGCCAGCGGCCTGTTGTTCACTGGTCTCGACAAGACCGCCGTCTACCTGCCGGCGCAACTCGGTCAGCCCTTGATGAGCGACCTGATGCTCGCCGTCGATCCGGCGCGCGTCGATACCGTCACCCGCGAGCTGGTGCGCCTCTGCAACGAGCGCGATCGTGCACAACCTTGCGAGCCGTGGTCACTGACCCAGGTCGCAGCCCAGCAACGCATGCCGTTCGAGATCGCGCGCAGCGTCGCGACCGTGCTCGGCCTGGTCGCGCTGCTGATCTCGGCGATCGGCCTGTACGGCGTGGTGCGCTTCACCGTCGCCAGCCGCACCCGCGAGATCGGTGTGCGGGTGGCGCTCGGCGCGACGCCGCTCGGGGTCGTGAAACTGGTGTTGCGCGGCGCGTTGCGACAGGTCGCCTGGGGCATCGCGATGGGTCTGCCGGTCTGCCTGCTGGTGTCGTGGACCTTGAGCGGCGCGCTCGGCGGAAGTGTCGCGTTCGCACCGATGGCCTATGTCGGTGTGCCGGCCCTGCTGCTCGCGACCGCCCTGCTCGCCACCGTGCTGCCGGCACGTCGCGCGACCCGCATCGCGCCGACGGAAGCCTTGCGCGAAGATTGATCGATGCACGGCCCGCGTATCATCGGGACATGATGCGCGGAATGTTCCTCATGCTGCTGGCCTGCGTCGCGTGTGCGGCGCAGGCCGATGCCGATGTGTTGTCGCGCCTCGGCTGGCAGGCACGCGACGGCGTGGCGCGTGGCTATCTTCAGGACGACACCTGCGGCCATTGCCACCAGAAGATCGCGCAGACCTATTCCGAAGTGGGCATGGCACGCGCGTTCTCGCGACCCTTGCAGGTCGGGCTGCCGAAAGAATTCGAGGACGCGGCGTACACGCATCCGGCGACCGGGCAGCGCTTTCGCTTGTATCGCAGGGACGATGCGTTGTGGTTCGAACAACGGGCCCGCGATGGCAATCATGCGTTGACGCTGCGCGTCGATTGGGCCATTGGTTCCGGGCATCGCGCGCAGAGTTTCCTGCATCGCACCGCGTCCGGCGAGCTGTATCAGTTGCCGGTGACCTGGTACGCGGAATCGCAGCGGCTCGCGGCATCGCCGGGTTACGAATCGGCGCAGCATCCGGGTGTGGAGCGCCGCATCACGCACGGTTGCCTGTTCTGCCACAACGCCTATCCCGATGTGGCCGACGACGCCGACGGCGCGTTGTCGCCCGATGTGTTTCCCAAGGATCTTCCGCAAGGCATCGGTTGCCAGCGTTGCCACGGACCAGGCGCAGCGCATGTGCGCACGGTGCTCGGCGGCGCGCCGCTGGCGGAGATTCGATCCAGCATCGTCCAGCCGGGCAAGCTCGATTGGGCGACCCGCAACGACGTGTGTTTCCAATGTCATCTGCTGCCGGCCGTCGAAGTGATCGGTCCGCGCCGCATCGATCGCGACTGGTACGACTTCCGTCCCGGACAGCGTCTGCGCGACGATGCCTTGCCGGTCGATGTCAGCGACGCGGCGATGCCGGACGACGCGCGCTTCCAGATCAATCATCACGCCTGGCGCATGCTGCAAAGCCCGTGCTACATCGAAAGCGACGGCCAGATGGGCTGCACCAGTTGCCACGATCCGCATGTGCGTCGTGTCGGTGTCGAGGCCCGAGGCTGGTATCGCGAACGCTGCCTGGCCTGCCACGAGGATTTGCCGCGCGCACATGGCGAGGTCAGCGCGACCGACGATCAGGCCGAAGGTGCGGACGAACGCGATTGCGTCGCCTGCCATCTGCCGAAACGGCGCACGCAGGACGTGATCGAAGCGACGATGACCGACCATCGCATCGTGCGCCGCATCGATGCGGCGGAAACGCGACTGGCACCGCGTGCGCCGCACGTGCCCGAACTCACCGACATTCGCTTGTTCGATCCACCCGCGGAACTCGACAGCGACGAGGCCAAGACCTATCGCGCGCTGGCGGCACTCGATCACGGCATCGACGGCGGCGCGCTCGACGCCCTCGCCCGCCACGTCGCGCGCATCGACGACGCGCATCCATCCTGGTGGCTGCGACTCGCCCGCCACCAGGCCGGCGCCGGGCGCTGGGACGATGCGGCAGGGTCACTCACGCAGCTGCCGAAGTCCGGACAAGCCTCGCCAGACGCACGCTTCATTGCCGCACTGGTCGCGTCCGGACAAGGCCATCGCGCAGAAGCCCGCGCGCAACTCGCCGACCTCGCCCGCACGCAAGCCTTCCTGCCGGAAGCGTCCTACAACCTCGGCCTGCTCGCGCTGCGCGACGGCGACGCCGCCACCGCGATCCGCGCCCTCACCGACGCCACCCGCCTGCGCCCGCTCAGTGCCACCAGCTGGCTACGCCTCGCCATCGCACAACACGAAGCCCAGCAACCCGAAGCCGCCCACACCAGCCTCACCCGCGCCCTCGAAATTCGACCCGATTGGGTGGAAGCGGAAAAGCCGCTTTGGGTGCGTTTGGAACACGATTGACGCTGGCCGCCAAATTTGGCGGCCCACTTTCGTGCATCCGACTCGTCCGACCAGCCGACCCAGCGCCGAGCAGTGGCACGCATGGACGAGACCTATTTCAAGACCTATTATCCGGTCTTCAAACCTCCAGGCGAGACCACTGACATGACCCATCAGATCCTGACCGAGACCGCCGCCAGCATCTCGGAGCTCAAGGCCAATCCAATGAAGGTTGTGGCCAGCGGCAAGGGCATGCCGGTCGTGGTGCTGAATCGCAACGAGCCGGCGTTCTATTGCGTGCCGGCGACCGCCTACGCCGCCCTGATGGACCTCGTCGACGACGCGGAGCTGCTGAAGCTGGTGCAGAAGCGTCAGCACGAGTCTTCCATCAAGGTAACGCTCGATGCGTTATGAGTTGGCCTTCAAGATTTCGGCCCTCAAGGAATGGAAGAAGCTCGGCGCGACAATCCGGGAACAGTTCAAGAAGAAGCTCGCCGAACGCCTCGACCATCCGCACGTGCCGAGCGCCGCGCTCTCCGGGGCCGTGAATCTCTACAAGATCAAGCTGCGGCAGTCCGGTTATCGCCTGGTCTATTCGGTCGAAGATCAGGTCGTGACGGTGACCGTCATCGCCGTCGGCAAGCGCGATCGCAACGCCGTCTACGACGCCGCGCTGTCACGGCTGGGCGATCCGAAGGCGCCGTGATCTCGCGCGCCTTGCGTTGATGCAGGACCCGCCCGCGATTCGCCCGAAGCCGGCCGCATCCGGGCCGCGTAAAGGCCGAGTTTGCAACACGGCGACACACAGCCACGGCATACTCGCGCCACGCAGTGGGAAGGGTTTCCCGCGCGAACTTGGGAATCACACATGGGTATCGTGGGTCGGTCGGGATACGGGCTGTCGGGATGGGCGCTGGCCGTCGTGCTGGCGCTGACGGGATGCGGTGGTCGCGACGATGGTGCGCCGCCGGAGTTGCAGAAGGGCGAGGCCAGCGCAGCCGCGGTGGCGCGCCAGGATTTCGCGCTGGATGCGCCGACCGGCGAGTCCTACGACGGTCGCGCCTCGATCGTGCTGCCGTTCTCGCAGCCCCTGGTCTCGCAACAAGCCTTCGACGAGTTGATCTCGATCACACTGAAAGACGGCGCCAAGCCCGACGGCAGCTGGTTCCTCGAAGAGGGCCAGAAGCTGCGCTTCCCCTACCTCGAAGCCGACAAGACCTATGTCGTGACCGTCAAGGGCAGCCTGATGGCGACCGACGGCCGCACCCTCGGCAAGGACCAGTCCCACGAGATCTATGCCGGCGAACAGGAACCGGTGGTCGGCTTCGCCAGCCAGGGCCACATCCTGCCCCTGCACGAATCGCGCGGCTTGCCGATCGTCTCGGTCAACGTCGGCGAAGCCGATGTCGAGTTCTTCAAGATCCGCGACAAACAGGTGCGTCCTTTCCTCGACGAATTCCAGAAGAACGGCCAGCGCTGGAACTGGTCGGTCGACCAGCTCGCCAAGTACGGCGACTCGGTCTATGCGAACCGCTTCGCGCTCGACGTGAAGCGCAATGAACGCAGCGTCAGCTACCTGCCGATCCGCGACATCCAGGAGATGAAGCAGTCCGGCTTGTATTACGCGGTATTGAAGAAATCCGGCAGCTATCGCGGCGAATACGACACCGCGATGTTCTTCGTCAGCGACATCGGCCTGCACGTGCGCGCCTACGCCGACCGCGTGCTGGTGCATACCGCCTCGCTGGAATCCGGCGACGCCAAGGGCAATGTCGCGATCGAAGTGCGCAATGGCAAGGGCGACACCCTGGTCAGTGCCGCTACCGACGACAGCGGTCTGGCGATGATCGATTACAAGCTCAACTCGGCCGACACCCTGATCGCACACTGGGGCGACGACTACGCCCTGCTCAGCTTCAACACGCCGGCCCTCGACCTGTCCGAATTCGCGATTGCGGGTCGCTCGCAGATGCCGCTCGACATCTTCCCGTGGTCGGGGCGCGATCTCTATCGTCCCGGCGAAACCATCGCCGTGAATGCGATCCTGCGCGACTTCGACGGTCGCATGACCGCCAAGCAGCCGCTCTTCGTGGCCCTGCGTCAGCCCGACGGACGCGAACTGGCGCGCAGCGAACTTGCTCCCGGCGAACTGAATTACGTGCGTTATGAACGTACCCTCGACGGCGACGTGCCGACCGGCAAGTGGAGCGTCGAATTCAGCACCGACCCGACCTTGCAGAACCCGACCAGCTATCCGGTGCGCGTCGAGGAATTCCTGCCCGAACGCATGAAGCTGGTGCTCGATGCACAGGAAGTGCTCGCTGCAGGCGACGCACTGCAACTCAAGGTCGACGGCGACTGGCTGTACGGCGCACCCGCTGCCGGCAATCGCTTCACGGCGCGCGTGTCGGTGCAGGCCGACGTGCATCCGATCGCCGCGCTGAAGGACTTCCATTTCGGCGACCCGCTCGCCGAGCTGCCGAAGGAACCGCGCGAGGCGCTCGACGACGTGCTCGACGACGAAGGCCTGCTCGAGGCCGAAATCGCGATCGACGAGGCAAAGACCCCGACCGGACCGCTGCAGGTCATCGTTGTCGGTTCGCTGTTCGAAAGCGGCGGCCGTGCGGTGACGCGTCCGCTCAAGCGCACCATCTGGCCGGCCACCGAACTGGTCGGTGCGCGCCCGCTCTTCGAGATGGCCGATGGTGCCGATCCGGGCGACAACGCCGGCTTCGAGATCGTGCGCAGCAACGCCGCAGGTGACTTGCTGGCCGCATCCGGATTGAAACTGAAGCTGCTGCGCGAACTGCGCAACTACAACTGGCGCTGGGTCTCGGGCAGCGGCTGGCAGGCCGACTATCTGTCGAAGTGGGAAACCGTCGAGGAACTTGAGCTTGATCTCAAGGCCGGCGAGCGCACCCGCTACGACGCCCGCGTCGATTGGGGCGGCTATCGTCTGGAAATCTTCGACCCGGCGACACAACTGACTACGCGCGTGCCGTTCACGGCCGGCTGGAGTTGGTACAACGAAGGCCAGGATCGTGGCAGTCGCCCGGACAAGGTCAAGCTCGCGCTCGACAAGGCCGCCTATGCCCCTGGCGACACCGTCGAACTGACGATCAAGCCGCCGCATCCGGGTTCGGCCCTGCTGATGGTCGAGAGCGACCAGCTGCTGTGGCAGAAACGCATCGACGTGAGCGGTGAAACCAAGCTGCGCATCCCCGTCGATGCGAGCTGGGACCGCCACGACATCTACATCACCGCGCTGGTGTTCCGTCCGGGTTCCTCGGCCGAGAAGATCACGCCCGCGCGTGCCGTCGGCGTCATCCATCTGCCGCTGGACCGCAAGAGCCGCAAGGTCGACGTCAGCATCGTCGCGAAAGACAAGGCGCGCCCGGACGAACAGGTCCAGGTGACGTTGTCGGCGCCGGGGTTGGCGGGCAAGACCGCCCACGTCACGCTGTCGGCGACCGATGTCGGCATTCTCAATCTCACGCAGTTCGCGCTGCCGGACCCGATCGCCTGGTTCTTCGCACCGCGCCGCCACGCCATCAATGCCTATGACGTCTACGGCCGCATCATCGAGTCGCTGGACGGCCTGCAGGCGCGCCTGCGCTACGGTGGCGATGCCGCCCTGCTCGGCCTGCCGCAGGCGCGCCGCCCGAACGTGAAGGTGCAGACCATCGATCTGTTCAACGCACCGGTCGCGCTCGACGCGAAAGGTGCCGCGACGATTTCGCTGCAGTTGCCCGACTTCAACGGCACCTTGCGTCTTGCCGCCGTCGCCTTCGGCGAACAGCACTACGGCGCCGGCGAACGCGAGATCATCGTGCAGGCCCCGCTGGTCGTCGAAGCCAGCGCGCCACGCGCCATGGCCAGTGGCGACAGCGCCGAACTCGCGCTTGATCTCGACAACCTCAGCGGTGCCGACGGCAGCTACGAAGTCATGGTCGATGGCGGCGATTACATCGACGTGGCCAATGGCAAGCGCAACGTGAAACTGGCCGACGGCGATCGCACGACCTTGAGCTTCCCGCTGTCGGCGCGGCAGAAGTTCGGCATCGCCAAGGTGCAGATCGCGGTGCGCGGCAAGGACGTGAAGGTCGATCGCAGCATCGAGTTCGCGGTGCGCCCGGCCTATCCGGTCGAACGCCGCGCCCGTGTCGAAGTGCTGGGTTCGAATCCGGCCATCACCCCCGACGCGTCGCTGCGCAGCGGCCTGGTCGCGGAATCAACGGTATCGCGCATCAACCTCGGCACCTTGCCGCCGCTGCCGTTTGCGTCGGTCGCGACCGACCTGATCGGCTACCCCTACGGCTGCGTCGAGCAGACCACCAGCAAGGCCTTCCCGCTGGTCTTCCTCGATGAGGCCACGGCGAAGCAGTTCGCGGTCACGCCGCTGACCCAGAAGGAACGCGCCGAGCGCATGAACGTGGCGTTCTCGCGCCTCGCCTCGATGCAGGTCGAGAGCGGCCATTTCAACATGTGGCCGGAAGGCGACTACATCGTCTCGACGATCACGCCGTATGTGGCCGAGATGCTGGTCGCCGCCAAGGACGCGGGCTTCGAACCTCCGACACAGTTGCTGGATCGCACACTCAAGCGCCTCGAAGATGATCTGCTCGCGGGCGGCAATGCCCACTACGAGTACGAGTATTCCGAGCACCTGCGTCTGTCCGAAATGATGCACGCCGGCTACGTCCTGGCGCGCCAGAAGCGGGCGCCGCTCGGCACGCTGCGCGCGCTCTACGACAACGAACGCAGCAAGCTCATTGCGCCGTTGCCGCTGGTGCATCTCGGCGTCGCGCTGAACCTGATGGGCGACAGCGAACGCGGCGCCAAGGCGATCGAGGAAGCCTTCACCCGCGAGTTCAAGCGCCCGGCCTGGATCGGCGACTACGGCACCGACCTGCGCGACCTTGCGCTGATGGTCGCGCTGACCCACGAGAACGGCCTGGCGCAACCGGCCTACGACGCCAAGGTCTATGCGATGGCGCGCGAGATCACCGGCCGCTCGGTGTGGGACGGCAAGTTCTACTTCAGCACCCAGGAACAGATCGCGCTGTTCCGTCTCGGCCGCGCGCTGTTGAACGATCCGGACCGCAAGATCGAAGGCGATGTCTTCGCCGGCGAACTCAACGAGCCGTTCGCGGCCACCGCTCAGATCGCGCGCAGCTTTACCGCGCCCGACCTCGCCGCCGGCGTGAAGATGGACGTGCGCGGTGACGGCCCGATCTACCTGACCGAGGACGTCGTCGGCTTTCCGAGCACGGCACCGAAGGCGATGCGCAATGGCGTCGCGGTGCGTCGCGACTACTTCCGCCTCGACGGCACGAAGTACGACGGCTCGCCGCTGACCGAAGGCGATTCGCTGGTCGCGATGGTGACGGTGGAGTCGGACGAGAACATGCAGGATGCGCTGATCGTCGACCTGCTGCCCGGCGGCCTGGAGATCGAGAACTTCAATCTCGGCGACCAGAGCCAGTGGGACAGCGTGACCATCGACGGCGTGACCCTGTCCGAGCGTTCGTCCGAGGCCGAGATCGCCTTCGAGGAATACCGCGAAGACCGTTATGTCGCGGCGATCAAGCTCTACGACGGTTCCAAGGCACGCCTGTTCTACGCCGTGCGTGCGGTTTCGCCGGGCACGTACAAGGTGCCGTCGCCGCTGGTCGAGGACATGTACCGCCCGACGCTGCGCGGAATCGGCGAAGCGCTGCCGGCCGCGATCAAGGTGGTCTCGCCGGAATGATGTCGGGCGCGATGCGGCCGCTCATCTGAAAGCGCCCCTCATCCGCCCTTCGGGCACCTTCTCCCCGCGTTGCGGGGAGAAGGAAATGATGCGGTCCAGCGCCATGCAAGTGCATTTTTCCTTCTCCCCGTGCCAACGGGGAGAAGGTGCCCGAAGGGCGGATGAGGGGCCAACCCCGCCGCACACACCGCCGTGATCACCTGGCTCCGCCGCCACCCCAGACTCCGCAACACGCTCATCGCATGTGCGCTGATCGTGTTGCTGGATCGTCTCTTTCCACCACCGATTCCCGACATCGCCGACGACAGCGCGACGATCGTGCTGGCGCGCGATGGCACGCCGTTGCGCGCGTTCGCGAATGCTCAGGGCGTCTGGCGCTATCCGGTGACGATCGAACAGGTCTCGCCGCGCTACATCGAGGCCCTGCTCGGTTACGAAGACCGCTGGTTCTGGCATCACCCGGGCATCAATCCGTTTGCGTTCGCGCGCGCTACGGCACAAGCCGCCTGGCACGGGCGCATCGTCTCGGGCGGCTCGACGCTGACGATGCAGGTGGCGCGCCTGATCGAACCGATCCCGCATACCGGCTTCGGCAAGATCCGCCAGATGATTCGCGCGGTGCAGCTCGAAATCCGGCTCAGCAAACGCGAGATCCTGACGCTGTATCTGAACCTGGCGCCCTTTGGCGGCAGCATCGAAGGCGTGCAGGCGGCCTCGTTCGCGTATCTGGGCAAGCCGTCGGCGCAGTTGTCGCATTCGGAAGCGGCCCTGCTCGCGGTGCTGCCGCAGTCGCCGAGCCGCAATCGCCCCGACCGCCATCCCGATCGCGCCCGCGCGGCTCGCGACAAGGTACTGGCGCGGCTGGCCGAGTTCGGCGACTGGCCCGCCGTCGTGATCGGCGAAGCGCGCGACGAAAACGTGGTCGCGCGTCGTTTGCGCACGCCGATGCGTGCCGCCCTGTTCGCGGAGCGCATGCGTCGTCAGCATCCGCATGAGCGCGTGATCGCAACCACGATCGACGCCACCGCCCAGCGCGCGCTCGAAGAACGCATCGGCGGCTGGATCTCGCGTCTGCCCGACAAGACCTCGGCCGCGGCGCTGGTGATCGACAACGTGCAGCGCGAGGTGCTGGCGTATGTCGGCTCGGCCGAATTCGCCGATGAAGCGCGGCTCGGCCATGTCGACATGGTCGCGGCACGGCGCTCGCCCGGTTCGACCCTGAAGCCTTTCCTGTACGCGCTCGCACTCGATGAGGGCCTGATCCATTCCGAGAGCCTGCTGATCGACGCGCCGCAGGATTTCGCCGGCTATCGACCGGCCAATTTCGGCGACGACTTCAACGGCCCGGTCTCGGTCGCCGAAGCATTGCGCTTGTCGCTGAACGTGCCGGCGGTCGACGTGCTCGAACGCATCACCCCGAATGCGTTCGCGTCGCGGCTGAAACATGCCGGCGTCAGCCTCGACCTGCCGCTCGGGTGCCAAGCCCAATCTGACGATGGCGCTGGGCGGTACATCGACCTCGCTGGACGAACTGGTCGGCGCCTACGCTGCGTTCGGGAATGGTGGCGTCGGCGGACCGGTGCGCTTCACCTCCGACGCAAAGCAGGATGATCGCCGCGTGGTCAGCGCCGGCGCGGCCTGGATCGTGCGCCGCATGCTCGAAGACCACGGCCGCCCCGGTGACCCGAACGGCTTGATCGACACCGGCCGGCGCACGCGCATCGCCTGGAAGACCGGTACCAGTTACGGTTTTCGTGATGCTTGGGCGATCGGCGTGACGCCGCATTACACCGTCGGCGTCTGGGTCGGCCGACCGGACGGCACGCCGATTCCGGGCCAGTACGGGGCCGCGACCGCCCTGCCCTTGCTGATCGCGCTGACCGACCGCTTGCCGCGCGTGGTCGGTGCCGCCAGTTTCGATACGCAACCCGAATCGGTCAGCAAGGCCGACATTTGCTGGCCGCTCGGCGAAGCCTACGATGCCGCCGAACCGACGCTCTGCCATCGCAAGCGCGAGGCGTGGATTCTGGACGGGCGCATTCCGCCGACCTTGCCGAGCCGCGGCAGCGCGGCTGCGGAATCGCTGCGCGAAGTCGTGCGGGTGAATGCGAAGGGTGAACGCGTGTTGCCCGCGTGCTCGGAAGCGCCGTCGACCTCGCGCACGATCGCGCACTGGCCGGTACTGGCCGAACCCTGGCTGCCGCAACGCGACCGCACCGCTGCACGCACGCCGGACTTCGCGCCCGAATGCCGCGACGCACAACCGCAGATCGCGCGCCGCCTGCGCATCGACGGACTCATCAACGGTGCCGTCCTGCGCCGCGCTCCCGGCGTCAGCGAAGCCCCCGCCGCCCGCCTGCGCGCGCTCGGCGCCGAAGGCGAGGTGCAATGGCTGCTCAACGGCAAACTCATCGCCGTGAGCCCCGCCGCCACCCCCATCGAACACCACTTCACCGCCCCCGGCCGCCACCGCCTCCTCGCCCTCGATGCGCGTGGCGCGTATGACGCGGTGGAAGTGCGGGTGTTGTCGAACTGAGGGCGCGCAGCGAAGAATTCCGGGGCATTCCACGTACTGCAGGTCATCCTCCTCCGGAACCTGCCATGTCGATCCTGTCGCGCCTTGTTGTGTTGTTCCTGAGCCTGCCGCTGTGGCTGGCTGCCCCTGATTCCAGCGCCGAGGTGCTTGATCCTGCCTTCGACGGCGATGGCCTGCGCGTGCTGGACGGGGCGCTGAACGATTTCATACCGCTGGGTTCGTGTCCGCTCGCGAACGGCAGCGTGGCCGTGGTCGCGTTCCGGGCCGTGGGTGCGCAACTCGCGGTGATCCGCCTGCGTGCGGACGGCGCGCTCGACACCGCGTTTTCCGGCGATGGCGTGAATGTTCTGCCGGCCGGGGCGGGTCTTGCGCCGCAGTGGTCGTCCACCGCGTGTGCCGGGGTCGGCAACGGCGATCCGTTCGACGACCGCATGATGGTCGCCGCAACCGCGCCCGGCACCTACGACCTGATGGTGCTGGCGCTGGTCGACCTGAATAGCGGCGGCTTCGATGCGAACTTCTACCTCGGCGGTCCGGGCTATTACGACCTGGGCGGCATGGCGTTTCCGCCGAGCAACGGCGCGCGCCTGTATCCGCGGGTGCACACGCGGGGCGTGTTTCCGGGGGCGAATGGCGAGTGGCTGGTCGTGGGTCAACTGGACGGCAATACCCAGACCGGCGTGCCGACCGGCGTGGTCGCGCGCATCAACGCCGGTGGTGCGATCGATGCCGTCGCCTCGCCGAACCTGACGGGATTCGCGAGCGACGACCTGGTCGCGGCACGCGTCGGCGGCGATGGCGACATTCGTGTCTTCGGCAATTTCCGCATGAGCGGCGGCACCGGCTGGGGCGTGATGCGCGTGCACGGCAGCACGCTGGCACCGGTCGGCATGGGTGCGACCGCGACGCCAGACGGCTTCTGGTCGCGCGTGTACAAGGGGCGACAGATCGGCGGCGGCGCAATGGTGGTGGGCGGACTGGTCGGCGACAACAGCGCGTTCGGCTCCGCGGCACGCCTGTACGTGATTCGCGGCGACGCCGTGCGCACGGTCTTCCTGCCGGCCGCGCCAGCGCTCGGCGGCAGCGTGGCAGTGGGCGCCACGGGCGACGACAACAGCGTGGCCGCGACCGGCGCCAGCGGCAATCGCGCCGTGTTCGCGATGGGCCTGCGTTCGAGCGGGCAGTCGCAGGTGGGCTACTACGTCGCGTCGGTACAACTCGGCGACGGCGCCGGCGTGCCCGACAGCGTGGAAACCGCATTCGGCGTGGCCGGCGTGGCCAGCTTCACCTATCCGGGCACACCCGGCTGCAGCGCCGGCCAGTTCCCGGCGCAATCCCTCTCGAACATCGCCTCCTGGGGCCTCGCCACCACCCTCGTCGGCGCCACCGCACCCACCTGCGGCCAAGCCCCCTCCCAACCCCTCGTCGCCCGCCTCGACACCGACACCGCCCGCATCTTCAACAACGGCTTCGATTGAGCCAGCGACTTATTCCATAACGCGCGGCCGCACGCACGCCACGTCATATCCATGCCGTCGCGGTTTCGCGGACAATGCACGAATGACATTGACCCATCTCGACCGGCTCGAAGCGGAGAGCCTGCATATCCTGCGTGAAGTGGCGGCCGAATTTTCGCGGCCGGTGATGCTGTATTCGATCGGCAAGGACTCGTCGGTGCTGCTGCACCTGTTGCGCAAGGCCTTCCATCCGGCGCCGCCGCCGATTCCGCTGCTGCATGTCGACACGACGTGGAAGTTCCGCGACATGTACGCGCTGCGCGACGGGGTGCCGGCACGTTATGGCGTGGAACTGCGCGTGCACATCAACCCGGATGGCCTGCGCGATGGCGTGAGTCCATTCACGCATGGCTCGGCCGAACATACGCGCATCATGAAGACCGAGGGTCTGAAGCAGGCGCTCGATGCCGGGCAGTACGACGCCGCCATCGGCGGCGCGCGCCGTGACGAAGAGGCTTCGCGCGCCAAGGAACGCATGTTCTCGTTTCGTACCGCGCAACATCGCTGGGACCCGAAGCAGCAGCGGCCGGAACCCTGGAATCTGTACAACACGCGGATCGCGCCCGGCGAAAGCGTGCGCGTGTTTCCGCTCTCGAACTGGACCGAGCTCGACATCTGGCTGTACATCCTGCGCGAACAGATCCCGGTCGTGCCGCTGTATTTCGCGAAGGAACGGCCGGTGGTCGAACGCGACGGCAGCCTGATCATGGTCGACGACCCGCGTCTGCCCCTGCGCCAGAACGAAACGCCGCAACTGCGCCGCATCCGTTTCCGTACGCTCGGTTGCTATCCGTTGTCGGGCGGCTTCGAATCCGAAGCCGATACCTTGGAGAAGATCATCGCCGAGATGCTGCTGGCGCGTTCGTCCGAGCGCCAGGGTCGACTGATCGACGGTGATGCCGGTGCCTCGATGGAGCAGAAGAAGCAGGAGGGCTACTTCTGATGGACATCGCCGACTATCTGTCCCGACATGAGAACAAGCCGCTGCTGCGATTCATCACCTGCGGCAGCGTCGATGACGGCAAGAGCACCCTGATCGGGCGATTGCTGTACGAAAGCAAGCAGCTCTACGACGACCAGCTCGCCAAACTGGAACGTGACAGTGCCCGCCATGGCACCCAGGGCGAAGCGATCGATTACGCGCTGCTGCTCGACGGCCTTGCTGCCGAGCGCGAACAGGGCATCACCATCGACGTGGCGTACCGGTTTTTCGGCACCGACCGTCGCCAGTTCATCGTCGCCGACTGCCCGGGGCACGAGCAGTACACGCGCAACATGGCGACCGGCGCATCGACGGCGGATGTCGCCGTGGTGCTCGTCGATGCGCGCAAGGGTCTGCTGACGCAGACGCGCCGACACAGCTACATCGTCGCCCTGCTCGGCATCCGCCAGATCGTGCTGGCGGTGAACAAGATGGACCTGATCGGCTACGACGCATCGCGCTTCGACGAGATCGTCGCGTCTTATCGCGACCTCGCAACAACCCTCGGCATCGCGCACGTACAGGCCATCCCGATCTCCGGGCTGGTCGGCGACAACGTCATCGCACGCTCGCCGGCGATGCCCTGGTACGCGGGTCCGCCACTGCTCGAACACCTCGAAACCGTCGCCATCGATCGCGATGAATCGAACGCCCCGTTCCGCATGCCGGTGCAATGGGTCTGCCGACCGGATCAGGATTTTCGTGGCTATGCCGGACTGATCGCGAGTGGTCGCGTGCGCGTCGGCGACGAGATCGTGTCCCTCCCTTCAGGTCGGCATGCGCGCGTTGCGACGATTGCGGTGGGCGAGCACGCCTGCGACACCGCTGCGGCCGGGCAATCGGTCCTGTTGTCGCTCGATCACGAAATCGACGTGAGCCGCGGCGATGTACTCGCGGCCGCTGCCGCGCCCTGCGCCATCGCCGACCAGTTCGCGGTGCAACTGCTGTGGCTGCACGATGCACCCTTGATGCCCGGACGGCGCTACCTGCTGAAGACGGCGGCGCGCACGGTGAACGCGCAGGTCACCGCGATCAAGCACAAGGTCGACGTCAACACCCAGGAACATCTGGCGGCGACGCGTCTGGCGCTGAACGAAGTCGCGCAGTGCAACCTGTCGCTGGACCAGGACATCGCGTTTGCGCCCTATGCCGAAAATCGCGCACTCGGCAGCTTCGTCCTGATCGACCGCACGACGAATGCCACGGTGGCGATGGGCCGCATCGAATTCGCGCTGCGCCGCGCCAGCAACGTGCACTGGCAGGCGCTCGACGTCGACAAGCCGGCGCGCGCCGCCATCAAGGGCCAGGTGCCGCGCTGCCTGTGGTTCACCGGGCTCTCGGGTTCGGGCAAGTCGACGATCGCGAACCTGGTCGAAAAGCGACTGCTCGCCAGCGGCCATCACACCTACCTGCTCGATGGCGACAACGTCCGTCACGGCCTCAATCGCGATCTCGGCTTCAGCGCCGAAGACCGGGTCGAAAACATCCGCCGGGTCGCCGAAGTGGCGCGGCTGATGGTCGATGCCGGCCTGATCGTTCTTGTCTCGTTCATCTCGCCGTTCCGCGACGAACGGCGCATGGCGCGCGAGCGCTTCGCGGACGGCGAGTTCGTCGAGATCTTCGTCGATACGCCCCTCGCAGTCTGCGAACAGCGCGACGTGAAAGGCCTGTACGCAAAGGCGCGTGCGGGACAGATTCCGAACTTCACCGGCATCGACTCGCCCTACGAGCATCCGGAACACGCCGAACTGGTGCTCGATACCCAGGCCGCGAGTACCGAGCATTTGGCGATGCAGGTGGTGGAGGCGGCGTTGCGCTAACCCCGGAGCGACGGCAAGCGCGTTCCACCGCCCGTGAACGCCATCGCCCTGCCCCTGTTCGAATCTCCCGCACCCGAGGCTATGCCACATCGGGCGCATCGTTTACGCTCGCCGACGATGACCGAACGCAGTGACGAGGAACTGATGCTGGCCTACGCAAGCGGCGACGCGCGTGCGTTCGAGGCGTTGTACACGCGCCATCGCGGGCCGCTGTTCCGGTTCCTGCTGCGCGGCGTGAAGCGGCGGGAGCTGGCCGACGAACTGTTCCAGGAAGTCTGGGGACGGGTGATCCAGGCGCGCGCGCGCTATCGCGTCGAAGCCAAGTTCTCGACCTGGCTGCTGCAGATCGCGCACAACCTGGTCATCGACCAGTACCGTCGCGAACGTCCCGAGGACAATGGCGAAACCGCCGAGAACGTCTTCCGTGTCGCCGAGAACGACGAGCGCGAACGCCCCGAGCGCGTGCTCAGCGACTTCGAGCAATCGCGCCGCCTGCAGGAGGCCTTGGCCGAATTGCCGGCCGACCAGCGTGGCGCCTTCCTGCTGCGGGTCGAGAACGGGCTCGGCATCGAGGAAATCGGCGAAGTCATGGGTGTCGGTCGCGAAACCGCTAAATCGCGATTGCGCTATGCCCTTGAAAAACTGCGGGTGAGCTTGAGGTCCTACGCATGAACGACCAGGAACTCGACGCCCTGATGCGTGACTACGAGGCCGAGGTGGCGGCGTACAAGCGTCTGCCGCAATCGGAGCCGACCGCACTGCTCGATCGCGCCGTGCTGACCAAGGCGCGTGCAGCCGTTGCGCATCCCGAGCCGGTGCGACACCGGCCGCCGCGCTGGATCGCCCTCGCCGCCAGTTTTGCCGGGGTCGCGATCGCGGCCGGTATCGGCTGGCGCGTGTTCGAGGCCCGCCAGATGCCGGAATCGACCACGGCTGCGAAACCCGCGACGCGCGAAGAAGTGTTCGAAGTGGATGTCGTGTCGGGCGACCATCGCAGCCGCGACAAGGGCCTGGAAATGGCGCAGTTGCCGAGCGCACCGCCACCGCCCGCCCCCCCGCCGCCACCCGTCCCAACCGAGCCGCAGGCGTTCAAGGACGAGGCGCTGGCCAAGCAGGCGTTGCCGCAGGCCGCGGCCGAAGCACTGGCCGCTCCGGCGCCGGCCGAGCAGAAATCGGGGGTGCCGGACCCGCATCAGCGGGCCGACTACGGTGGTGCAGCCGCGATTCCGGAGCGGCGCCAGAACATCGCCGCACCGGCAACGGCGGCCGCACCGGCGGTCACTGATGCGCTGGGTGGCCTGTCCGCCGAAGGCGGGCGCCTGCGCAGCGAGGGCGACGAAGCCATTGTCGGCACCGACGCAAGCTCGAAACGCAAGGCCGACTTGCGCGCGCCTGCGCCATGGCTGGCGCACATCCGCCAGCTTGTGCGCGACGGACGCCATACCGAGGCGCGCACCGAACTGCACGCGTTCCACCTGGCCTATCCCGACGTCGTCATCCCGACCGATCTGCGCCGCTACGACCCATGAGTCTGCGGCCGACCCTGGCGGCGCCGCATCGCTTCGAGATCGAGATCAAGAAGAGTCGTTTCATCGCGCAGGCCGCGCCGGCATCCGACGTCGCGGCGGCCCTGGCCTTCATCGCCGGCGCCAGCGATGCCGATGCGCGCCACAACTGCTGGGCCTATCGCATCGGCGAGCTTTACCGGTTCGATGATGCCGATGAACCGGCTGGCACGGCGGGGCGTCCGATACTGGCCGCGATCGACGGACAAGGCTTGGATCTGGTTGCAGTCGTGGTCACGCGCTGGTTCGGCGGTATCAAGCTGGGTGCCGGCGGCCTGGTGCGCGCCTATGGCGGTGCCGCTGCGGAATGCCTGCGCACCGCGGAGCGACTCGAACGCGTGGCCATGCAGGCGGCCGAGATTTCAGCCGGGTTCGCCCATCTCGGCACCGTGCATGCGCTGATCGACGCGCTGGCCGCAGAAAAAAACAACGAAGCCTTCGACGCCGATGGCGTCACCCTGCAGATCAACGTGCGCGCCGACCAGATTGATCGCCTCGGCATCGCCCTGCGTGACGCCACCCGCGGCCAGGCGACGCTGCGTCTGCTCGACTGATTCGCGCAAACGACTTGTGTCGCCGCGGCCAGCCCCCACAATCGAACGATGTCCGAACCCGACCCACAGCCGAAGCCCGGCCTGAAGCCGCTGCGTGCACTGCTGCCCTACTTGCGGCCCTATCGTGGGCTCGCCCTGGGTTGGCTGCTGTTTCTGGCGATCTCGACCGCGGCGACGCTGACCTTGCCCTGGTCGGTCGGCCAGATGATCGATCACGGTTTTTCCGGCGCTGATCCCTCGGCCATCGACCGCAGTTTCCTCGGCCTGTTCATCGTCGCCGGCGTCCTGGCCGTCGCCACCTCGCTGCGCTTCTGGTTCATCTCGATGCTGGGCGAGTCGGTCGTCGCCGACCTGCGACGGCGCTTGTACGCGCATCTGCTGACACTCGACACCAGCTTCTTCGAGCGCAGCCGCAGCGGCGAACTGCTGTCGCGCATCACCGCCGATGCCGAACTGGTGCAGACGGTCATCGGCTCCTCGGTCTCGGTCGCGCTGCGCAGTGCAGTGATGCTGGTCGGCGCCAGCGTGCTGCTGGTCGTCACCAGCCCGAAGCTGGCCGGGTTCGCGGCGCTGGTGATACCGCTCGCGATCCTGCCGATCATCTTCTTCGGCCGACGCGTGCGCGGCCTGTCCAAGGAGTCGCAGGAACGCATTGCCGACGCCAGCGCGCAGGCGGCCGAATCGCTCGGCGCGATCCAGACGCTGCAGGCATATACGCGCGAGGCGGCCGAAGCGCTGCGCTTCGACGGCACCATCCTGCGTTCGTTGGCGACGGCGCGCCGCCGCATCGGCACCCGTGCGTGGCTGACACTGATGGTGATCCTGCTGGTATTCGGCGCGATCACCCTGGTGTTGTGGATCGGCGCCAAGGACGTACTCGCCGGCAACATGACTGCCGGCACGCTCGGCCAATTCGTGTTCTACGCGGTCACCGCAGCGGGTTCAGTCGGCGCGCTCACCGAAGTCTGGGGCGAAGTGCAGCGCGCTGCGGGTGCGATGGAGCGGATCGCCGAACTGCTGCACACCGACCCCGCCGTGCGCGACCACGTCGATGCCCTTCCGGCGCCCCAACTGGGACGCGGCGCAATTCGTTTCGAGCACGTGCGTTTCCGTTATCCGAGCCGCCCCGAGCAGATCGCGCTCGACGACTTCTCGCTCGACATCCGTCCCGGCGAAACGATCGCCCTGGTCGGTCCCAGCGGTGCCGGCAAGAGCACCCTGTTCCAGTTGCTGCTGCGCTTCCACGAGGCTGAGTCCGGAACAATCCTGATCGATGATCAACCGATCGAAACCACCCGCCTCACCGATTTGCGCAGTCGTATCGCCCTCGTGCCACAGCATCCGGTGATCTTCGCGATGGACGCCGCATCGAACATCGCGATGGGCCGAGACGACGCGACCCGGGCCGAGATCGAGCGCGCTGCCCGGGCGGCCCAGGCCCACGAGTTCATCATCGCCCAGCCCGGCGGGTACGCCGCGGAACTGGGTGAGCGCGGCGTCCGGCTCTCTGGCGGCCAGCGCCAACGCATCGCGATCGCTCGGGCGCTGCTGCGCGATGCGCCGATTCTGCTGCTGGACGAAGCGACCAGTGCACTCGACGCGCAATCCGAGGCAGCGATCCAGGAGGCCATCGATGCCGTAATGGGCAGCCGCACCACGATCATCATCGCGCATCGGCTCGCCACCGTGCAGAAAGCCGACCGAATCGTCGTGCTCGACCAGGGTCGCATCCAGGCCATCGGCACCCATTCGGAACTGATGCAGGCCGGCGGCCTTTATGCCGAACTGGCGCGCCTGCAATTCACGATGCCTCAGCACTAAAAAGAAAAACCCCGCCGGAGCGGGGTTTTTCCAGCATCGTTGCGGGGTCGGATCAGCCGACCGGGACGACGCTTGCGGCCTGTGCGCCCTTCGGTCCTTGCTGGACTTCGAAGCTCACCTTCTGGCCTTCCTGAAGGCTGCGGAAGCCCTTCGCGGTGATGGCAGAGTAATGGACGAAGACATCTTCGCCGCCGTCATCAGGCGCGATGAAGCCAAAGCCCTTCGCGTCGTTGAACCACTTCACGGTACCGGTGCGCATTGCTGGACAAACCCTTGAAAGGAAACTCGGCTGGCCACGACGGCGCAGCGACCAGAGTTTTTCCCAGATTGAAAATAATTACAAGCCTTCAGCGCGGATTCATCGCCAACAGCGCCCGGACCAAGGGCGGCACCTGGGCCGTGGCCGCCGCCAGATGTGCGTAGATTTCCTCGATGCTGATCTCGCCTTCATCGCCGCAACCCGCAGCCCAGTTCGCGATCAGCGCGATGCAGGCGTAGTCGAGGCCGAGTTCCCGTGCCAGCACCGCTTCAGGCATGCCGGTCATGCCGACCAGGTCGCAGCCATCGCGGCGCAGGCGCGCGATCTCGGCCACGGTCTCCAGTCGCGGCCCCTGAGTCGCGCCGTAACAGCCGCCATCGATCGCCGCGATGCCCGCCTGCTTCGCCGCCGTCAACAGACGCGCGCGCAAAGCCGGTGTGTACGGGAAGGAGAAGTCAATGTGCTCGACCTTGGTGTCCGGGCGATCGCTGTAGCTGCTCGCGCGACCATGGGTGTAATCGATGATCTGATCCGGGATCACCAGGACACGCGGCCCCATGTCGTGGCGGATGCCGCCGACGGCATTGATGCCAATCACCTGACGGCAGCCGAGTTGCTTGAAGCCGTGCACGTTGGCGCGATAGTTCACCCGATGCGGAGCGACCGTATGCGACTCGCCATGACGTGCCAGGAAGGCGACGCGGCATCCATCGAGCTCACCACAGACATAGGCACCCGACGGCGCGCCGAAGGGCGTATCGATCTCGACGCGCGTCGCGTTCGACAGCCCCGGAAACGCATACAGGCCGGTACCCCCGATCAGACCCAGTTCAACGCTCATCGGCTCAGTCCTTCAACGCGTAGATGGCATCGAGGTTGCGACCCTGCTCGTAGTAATCCATGCCGAAGCCGTAGACATAGCGATCGGCAACATCGACCCCGATGAAGTCGGCCTTGAAGCCGGGCACGCAGCGATCATGCTTCTTCTCGGCCAGCACCGCGATGCGCACCGAGGCAGCACCCTGTGCCAGGCACCAATCGCGCACCATCACCAGGGTTTTGCCTTCGTCGAGAATGTCGTCGACGATCAGCACGTCGCGTCCCTTGAGCGGCGTGCGCGGCGCCTTCACCAGTTCCAGCGCGTGCCCGAGGGTGCCGCTGCGATAGCGTGTCGCATGCACGTAGTCGAAGTGGAAATCGACGCCACTCGCGTGCGCCAGATATGCACCGAAGAACATGCCGCCGTTCATCACGGTCAGGAAGATCGGCGGCTGCGGGCAATCGGCATAGGCAGCATCCAGTTCGCGGCCGAGACGCGCGATCTCGCTGAACAGCTGCTCGCGCGACCAGAGACAGTCGGAGTGTTTCAGGGCTTCGGACAGCGGATGGGCATTCATGCCACGGACTCCTGGCTGAGCGCGGCGAGGCCAGCGCGGGTTTGGATGAACTCATCGGCCGCGAGCAACTGCGACCACTGCGGGACAGCGCGCGCGCGCAGCGACGCCAGTCTCGCCATCGGCAAGGCTTGGCGCTGCGACACCGCGACGATGGCTTCGGCCACCAGGGTTGGCGCGCAGACCAGGACGATGTCGCAACCGGCATCCAGGTGCGCGTCGATGCGTGCCTTGATGCCGCCCGCGGACTCGGCCGCAGCCATGCCGATGTCGTCCGAGAACACGATGCCAGCGAACTTCAAGCGCTCACGCAGCACGTCGCGGATCCAATAGGGCGAGTAGCCCGCAGGCTCGGGGGCGACGGCGGGATAACTGACGTGCGCCATCATCACCGCTTCGGCTTGCGCGGCGAATCCTGCGGTGAAGGGATACAGGTCTTCGCGCTCGATCACGGCGAACGGCCGTGGATCGACCGCGGCATCGAAATGGGTGTCTTCCAGCACCGAGCCATGGCCGGGAAAGTGTTTCAGGGTCGCCGCCATGCCGGCCTTGTGCATGCCGCGCACGTAGGCCGCTGCGAAGGCCGCCACTACTGCCGGATCGTCATGGAACGCGCGCTGGCCAATGGCGCGATTGCCTCGTTTCAGGTCGACACAGGGTGCAAAACTCAGGTCGATGCCGAGCGCGAGCATTTCGCAAGCCATCAGCCAACCGTGTTGTTCCGCCAATGCGAGCGCACCGGCGGCATCGATGGCATAGCGCTCGCCGAACAGTGCCAACGCCGGCAGCGCCGTGAACCCCTCGCGAAAGCGCTGTACCGGGCCGCCTTCCTGGTCCACCGCGATCAGGAACTCTTCCCCTCGTGCGGCGCGAAGTTCGGCGCACAGGGCGAGCAACTGCTCACGCGACGAAAAATTCCGCGTGAACAGAATGACGCCGCAGACCATCGGTGCACGGATCCAGTCGAATTCTTCGGGAGCCAGCGTCTTGCCGGCAATGCCGATCATCAGCATGCGATTTCCTTGATCAATGCGTCGCGATCCGGCCACTCGGAGAACGGCGATTCGGCCAGACGCAGATTGTAGAAGCGAATCTCGTGGGTGATTTCGCGACCGAGCCACTCGGGACGGGGGAAAGTTGCGTCGACCGCATCCAGCTCGATTTCCGCCACGATCAAGCCACCATTCGCACCCGCGAATTCGTCGATCTCGAACAACGCAGCATCGACGGTGACATGATGCCGCGTCTTGGTGACGCGCGGACCGGACAGCTGCTCAAGCAAGTCCTGCGCGTCCGCGAGCGGCAACGGATACTCGAACTCGAGGCGGCGTGCGCCGGCTTCGCGCGACTTGATGTTGAGCATCGCGGCATCGCCCTCCAGGCGCACTCGTACCGAGCAGCGATCGCCGCCGAGATAGCCCTGGTCCATCACGATGCGGCGCGTGACCTGTTCGCGCCACGCATTGCCGCGCACCAGGAACTTGCGTTCGATCTCGACGCCCATCTCAACGCTCGAACATGGCGATGGATTCGACATGGGCGGTGTGTGGGAACATGTCCATCACGCCCGCCGCCTTGAGCTTGAAGCCATGTTCTCGCACGAGCAGGCCGGCATCCCGTGCCAGCGACGCCGGATGACAGGACACGTAGACGACCCGCTTCACCTGCTTGAACGGGAACCATTCGATCAGCTTGTCGGCCCCGGCGCGTGCCGGATCGAGCAGGACGCGGTCATAGTGACGTTTCGCCCAGGCCGCGTCACGCTGGTTCTCGGCCAGATCGGCCATGAAGAACTCGGCATTGCCGATGCCGTTGCGTTCGGCATTGCGCCGCGCCCGAGCGACCAGCGCGTGGTCGCCCTCGACACCAACGACCGACTTCGCCACACGCGCCAGCGGCAACGTGAAATTGCCGAGACCGCAGAAAAGATCCAAGATCGATTCATCCGGTTGCACGGCAAGCAGGCCCAGAGCATGGTCGATCATGCGCGCATTGATCGCGGCATTGACCTGGATGAAATCCAGCGCATCGAAGTCGAGGCGCAGGTCGAAGCGCGGAATGTCGAAGTACAACTCGATCTGCTCCGGCCACAGTGCGTGCAACGACTCCGGCCCCTTTGGCTGCAGCATCACCGCGAGTTGTTCGCGCTGCGCGAATGCCTGGAGTTTGGCGAGATCACCCGCCGACAACGGCTGCAAATGACGGAACACCAGCACCGTGAGCGCGTCGCCACAGGCGAACTCGATCTGCGGAATCTCGCGCACGGCATCCATCGAGGCCAGTAGTTCGGCGATTGCGGTCAGGCGTTCGCCGATCGCCGGCAACACGACCGGGCAACGTTGGAGGTCGGCCACGAACTTGCCATTGGTCTCGCGGAAACCGACCAGCACACGTCCCTTCTTCTCGACATGGCGCACCGACAGTCGACCACGGCGACGGTAACCCCAGGCGTCACCCTGCAGGGGTTCGAGGATGCGTTTCGGAGTGACATCACCGATTCGGCCGAGGTTGTCGAGCAAGGTCTGCTGCTTCGCCGCGATCTGCGCCGCCGGGGCGAGATGTTGCAGCGCACAGCCGCCACAGACGCCGAAATGGGCGCATCCCGGCACCACACGATCGGGAGACGCCTGCAGGACCTCGACGACTTCGGCTTCATCGAACTGGCGATGCTTGGCGGTGAGCTTCGCGATCACGCGCTCGCCGACGAGGGCGCCGGTCACGAAGACCGCCTTGCCTTCGACGCGCGCAACGCCGCGGCCGTCGTGGGTGAAGTTCTGGATGTCGAGCTGCATCGGCTCGGCGGAAACACGTCGATTCAAGGGGATTCTGGGCGCTGGCTCGGGCCGTGTAGTCTACCGGCAGCCCCGCCGCCCTGCCCGAATCGAGGTCGACCGATGAGTCTGCAGATCCTGCTGATCGACGATGATCCGATCGTCCGTGAAGTCGTGTCATCGCAACTGCAAGCCCTGGGCCATGCCGTCGCTGTTGCAGCGACCGCCGCGATGGCGCTGGAAGCAGCGAAAACGGGCAGCTTCGACGCCCTGCTGATCGACCAGCGACTCGATGGAGAGGACGGCAGCACCCTGTTGCCGGCCCTGCGCGAGATCGAAGGCATCCGCAGGGCACGCCTGATCGCCATCAGCGCAGAATTGGATGATCAACGCGCGGACGACTTACTAGCCATCGGTTTCGATTCGGCGCTGGAGAAGCCCATCGCGATCGAGCAATTGCACGGCGCCTTGTCGGGTCACTCCAGATCAGCCACCCCCGGCCTCGATGATGCGGCCGCAATGACGATCTGGGGCAACATGGATACCGTTCGCACACTGCGCAGCATGCTGCGCGACGAGCTGCCGGTGTATCGCGGCATGCTCGAGGCTGCGGCTTCAGTCCGCGACGAGCATGCGTTGCGCGAATCCCTGCATCGAATGAAGTCCTCGGCCGGATTCTGCGGCGCGTTGCCGTTGACGCGATTCATCGACGAGACGCGACAAACCCCCATCGTCTGGCACGACCTGCTCGATCGCTACGATCAGGCCTGCGCCGTGCTCATGCCCGATCTGAAGGCGGCACTGGCGACCTGAGCACCCGCCAGGCATTCAGGCCGCGTCCGCCGAGATGGTGCAGGAGCAATGCACGCATCATCCGGCGCAATTCGCGCAATGCCACGGGATCCGGCTGCTCGCCCGATGACAACGCCAGCAAGGCGGCGCCGGAGATCGTGTCGACCTCCAGATGTCGTGCACTGATCACGCCGTGTTCCGGCATTACCCGATACCGCCCGCGCGGCACGACCGGCATCTGCGTCGAAGTGTCGACTGCAAAGTCGATGCCGTAGCCAAGCTCGGACAGCAGCTGCATTTCGAAACGACGCAATTGAAATCCAAGCGCATTGGCATTCGCGGACAATTGCGGCAACAAGCGTGCATAAGCCTCGAACAGCGCCGCTTGCGGATCGTGACGTTGCAACATCCGCACGAGCAATTCGTTGAGATACAGCGCTGATTGCAACCGGGATCCGTTCAGGACCAGGGGCAACCCGGCTGCCTCGGCCGCGGTCAGCTGGCCCAACTCGCCCTGGTGCAGCCAGGCGCATTCGATCGGCTGCAGGGCACGCAGGTTGCCTCGTGAAAAGCGCGGTTTCGCAGCTCGCAATCCGCGCGCAACGACGGCGACGCGGCCATGATCTCGCGTGAACAACTCGAGGATGGCACTTGTTTCGCGGTAGGCGCGCTGATGCAGCACGTAGGCCAGCTGCCGCTCGACGCGCTCGGCCATGGCTCAGGCCTGGTCGATGCCCATGCGCTTCAAGGCACGTTCGTCGTCCGACCAGTTTTCGCGTACGCGCACCCAGGTCTCCAGATGGACCCGAGCATCCAGCAACTTCTCCAGAACCTTTCGCGCCCGCGTACCGATGGCCTTGAGCTGGGCACCACCGGCACCGATCACGATCGCCTTCTGCGCGTCGCGCTCGACCCAGATCACCGCCCCGATCTTGACCACATCGCCTTCCTGTTCCCAACGCTCGATCTCGACATTGGTCGCATAGGGCAACTCGTCGTGGAGTTGCAGGATCAGTTGTTCTCGCACGCGCTCGGCGGCAAGGAATCGTTCGCTGCGATCAGTGATGTCTTCGGCATCGAACTGCGCATCTCCCACCGGCGCAAGCCCGGCCAGCACCTTGATCAACTGTTCGGTACCGGAATTCTTCAGCGCCGAAATCGGCACGATCGCATCCGGCGAGTACAACTGCTGGAGTTCGGCGATCATCGGCAGCAATTTCGTCTTGTCGGCAATCTTGTCGGCCTTGTTCAACGCGATCACGACCGGCACCTTGCGACCTTTCAGTCGCTCAGCGACCAGCTCGTCCTCGTCGGTACGGCGCATCGCATCCAACAGCCACAGCACGATATCGGCCTCTTCCAGCGCCGAAAACGCGGTTCGATTGAGCATCTTGTTCAGGGCTCGCGCCTGCGCTCGATGGATGCCAGGCGTGTCGAGGAAGGCAAACTGCACATCGTCGCGGGTCAGCACACCGAGCAATCGATGGCGCGTCGTCTGCGGTTTCGGCGCGACGATGCTGAGCGAAAAGCCGACCAGGGCGTTCAACAGCGTCGACTTGCCGACGTTGGGGCGACCCACCACGGCAACGGTGGCGAAACGATGTTCGGTCATGCGGGAGTCGCCTTGCGTTCTTCACTCAGGAGTTGGGTGATCATGGCCTCGGCCGCACGTGCCTCTGCCAATTTGCGGCTGCTGCCTCGCGCCTCGGTCTGACGCGCATGCGCAGCGACGCGACAGTGCACCAGAAATTCACGCGCGTGTTCTGGACCCGTCGCATCGACCAGCTGATAGTCGGGCAATCCCAGCGAGCGCGCCTGCAGCCATTCCTGCAGTCGAGTCTTGGCATCCTTGCCGAATTCGTCCGTGTGCATGCTGCTCAAGGCGGGTTCGAACCAAGAGCGCACTTCGGTGCGGCAGGCATCCCACCCAGACTCGAAATATCGCGCTGCCGCGAGCGCTTCCAGCGCATCGGCGAGGATGGAGTCGCGCCGATGACCGCCGGACTTCAGTTCACCCGGCCCCAGTTGCAGGCGGTCGCCGAGCTTCAGCTTGCGGGCGACCTCTGCCAACCCACGTTCGCACACGAGGTGCGCACGCATCCGCGTGAGCACCCCTTCGTCAAGTTTCGGGAAGCGTTCGTAAAGCAATTCCGCGACGACCAGACCGACGACCGCGTCACCGAGAAATTCGAGGCGCTCGTTGTTGGCCCCACGGGCACTGCGGTGGACCAGCGCCAGATCGCAGAGGGAACTGATCACAGTTCAATTCGTACCGAGGCCAGTGCCCAATTGGACCGTACGCTCGAATTTCGCGACATAGTCTAGGTTGTAGATCAATGGCTCGCGGCGCTCGTACTTGACCGAGAGCGTGTAGCCAGCCCCTGCACGCTTGATCTGGAAGCTTCGCTTGTTGACGTTTTTTTCTTCAACGTAGTTGATGTACATGCGCTTTTCCAGAGAGAGCAAAATCTCCGCTGGACTCCAACGCGCAACTGCAGGCTCGCGCTTGATCGCCTCCATCGCCGAGACTACGTTGTAGTACTCGTAATAGGCGGGATAGATTTTCATGAACAGATACGCGAAAAACCCGACGACCGCGAGAATGATAATAAATCCCAAGAAGGAAATTCCGGATTGACGCGAACGCACGATAGTCATTTCATTCTCCTCCGCGGATGACAGAACCGATTCGTCCGAAGTCGACGCCGCCGTTCTCGAAATCCCAGTTCATCCAGATGAAGAAGGCGCGGCCGACCAGATTGGCCTCGGGCACCATACCCCAATACCGGCTGTCTTCGCTATTGTCGCGATTGTCGCCCAGTACCAGATAGCCGCCTTCGGGCACGGTCCAGGTATCGCCGAGCGGCGGTGGTGCGGACGCATAGGGACTCTGCAGGATTTCGTGCTCTCGGCCGGGCAACTTCTCGATCGATCGCTGCGCGCCGGTCATGCCCTGGCCCTGACCCACCCCTTCGTAACGGCCGATCGGCACCTGCTCGACCGGTTCGCCATTGATGTACACGACCTTTTCGACATAGCTGATGGTGTCGCCGGGTACGCCGATGACCCGCTTGATGTAGTCCGTACCGGCCGCCGGGTCGCCAGGGAACTTCCCTGGATACTTGAACACGACGACGTCACCGCGCTTTGGCTTGCCGATGGCGATGATTTCCTTGTTCAGTACCGGAATGCGAATGCCGTAGGAGAACTTGTTGACCAGAATGAAATCGCCGATCAGCAGTGACGGCATCATCGAACTGGACGGAATCCGGAACGGCTCGGCGATGAACGAGCGAATGATCAGGACGACGAAGATCACCGGAAAGAACGAGCGTGAGTACTCGACCAGCAAAGGTTCCTTGGCCGCATCACCTAACCGGGCAGTGCGCTTTTTCGCGAACAGCAAGTGGTCGATGGCCCAGACGAAGCCGGTGACGGCCGTCAGCACCACGAGAATCAGGGCGAAATCGAGCTTGATGTTTCCCATGCGGGCGTCCGTGTCTGGAGTTATTTGGAGTCGGTCTGCAGCACCGCGAGGAAAGCTTCCTGCGGGATCTCGACGCGGCCGACCTGCTTCATGCGCTTCTTGCCTTCCTTCTGTTTCTCCAGCAATTTCTTCTTGCGCGTGGCATCGCCGCCGTAGCACTTGGCGAGCACGTTCTTGCGCATCGCCTTCACCGTCGAGCGCGCAATGATCTGCGCCCCGATCGCGGCCTGGATGGCGACGTCGAACATCTGGCGCGGGATGAGGTCCTTCATGCGTTCGCACAGATCACGGCCGCGGCGGTCGGCCTGCGAACGGTGCACGATCGACGACAGTGCATCGACCTTGTCGCCATTGATCAGCACGTCAAGGCGCACGAAGCTGCCGGGATCGAACCGCAGGAAGTGGTAGTCGAGCGAGGCGTAGCCGCGGCTGGCCGATTTCAGCCGGTCGAAGAAGTCGAGCACCACCTCGGCCAGCGGCATTTCGTAAATGATCTGGACCTGTGAACCGAGGTAGTTGATCGACACTTGGCTGCCGCGCTTTTCTTCGCACAGCGAAATGACGTTGCCCACGTAGTCGGGCGGGGTCAGGATCGTCGCCTGGATGATCGGTTCGCGGATCTCCTCGATCTTGTTGGGCGGCGGCAGGTTGGCTGGATTGTCGAGCGGCGCGACCTTGCCATCGGTGTCGAGGATTTCGTAGACCACAGTCGGGGCGGTGGTGATCAGGTCAAGGTCGTATTCGCGTTCCAGACGCTCCTGCACGATCTCCATGTGCAGCATGCCTAGAAAACCGCAGCGGAATCCGAAACCGAGCGCTTCCGAACTTTCCGGCTCGAAATGCAGGGACGAGTCGTTCAGCGTCAACTTTTCCAGCGCCTCGCGCAGATCCGGATAGTCATCTGCATTGGTCGGAAACATGCCGGCGAACACGCGCGGCTGCATCTTCCGGAAACCCGGCAGCGCCGACGGGGCCGGATCCTTGGCCATGGTCAAGGTATCGCCGACCGGCGCACCGTGCACTTCCTTGATCGATGCGCAGACGAACCCGACTTCGCCCGGACCGAGACGGTCGGTGACCTTGCGCTTCGGCGTGAAGATGCCGACCTGATCGACCTCGTGCGTGCGCCCGGTCGACATCACCAGGATCTTGTCCTTGGGTTTGATCTCGCCCTGCATCACGCGTACCAACGAGACGACGCCGAGATAGTTGTCGAACCAGGAATCGATGATCAGCGCCTGCAACTGCGGGCAGTCGCCAGGCTTTGGCGGCGGAATCTGCTCGACGATGGCTTCAAGCACGTCGCGCACGTTCAGCCCGGTCTTGGCGCTGACCTGGATGGCGTCGGTGGCGTCGAGGCCGATCACGGCCTCGATTTCCTTCTTGACCTTTTCCGGATCGGCCGTGGGCAGGTCGATCTTGTTCAGGATCGGCAGCACCTCGAGACCCATCTCGACCGCGGTGTAGCAATTCGCGACCGACTGCGCCTCGACGCCCTGCGCCGCATCGACGACCAGCAGCGCGCCCTCGCAGGCCGCCAGCGAGCGCGAAACTTCGTACGAGAAATCGACGTGGCCCGGGGTATCGATGAAGTTCAGCAGATAGGTCTGTCCGTCCTTGGCCGTGAACGGCAGCGAGACCGACTGTGCCTTGATCGTGATCCCGCGCTCGCGCTCGATCGGGTTCGAGTCGAGCACCTGGGCTTCCATCTCGCGCGCTTCAAGACCGCCGCAGATCTGGATGATGCGGTCGGCTAGCGTCGACTTGCCATGGTCGACGTGGGCGATGATCGAAAAATTGCGAATATGCTTCATGCAATACCAAGGCCCCGGCGCGAAGCCGGGGCCACTCATTCAAGGGGATGGCGGATTATCGCACGGTCCGGCCATCGACGGGCGCCGGATCATTCCTCCGGCGGCAAGGCGATGAACGAGTTGCTGCCGCCGCGACGGACCAGCAACATCGCCGACTCGCCTTTCGGGATCGCAGCCGCAGCGGCCTTGAAGTCGGCCACCGAGTTCACGCGCTTGCGCCCGACCATGATGACGACGTCGCCCGGGCGCAGCCCGATACGGCGAGCGCCGCTGCCCGTCACGTTTTCGACGAGGACGCCGTTGTCGATGCCGGACTGTTCGCGCTCGTCGGCGCTCAACTCGCGGACATTGAGCCCCAATGCGTCCCCCTTGACCGGTTCGGCTTCCGGACCGGTTCCGCGACCGCCACCGGCGGTCAAGTCGGCCGGCAACTCGCCAACGACCAGCGGCACCGTCATCGGCTTGCCGTCGCGGACGATGCCGAGGGTCACCTTGGTTCCCGGTGCCGTGGCGCCGATGATCGGCGGCAAATCGCCCGAGCGCTCGATCTTCTGGCCATCGACGCTGACGATCACGTCGCCTTCCTTGAGGCCGGCACGCACGGCGGGCGTGTCGGCATTGACCTGGGCGACGAGCGCACCGGTCACGCGCGACAGTCCGAAAGCCTTGGCCTTGGTCGCATCGATCTCATTCAGGCCCACACCGAGGTAACCACGCGACACCTTGCCCTTGCTGCGCAACTGCGCCACGACCTTGTTCGCATAATCGATCGGAATCGCGAAGCTGAGGCCGATCGAGCCGCCGGTATTCGAGAAGATCTGCGAATTGATGCCGACGACCTGACCGTCGAGATTGAACAGCGGGCCGCCAGAGTTGCCGCGGTTGATCGCGGCATCGTTCTGGATGAAGGGTACGTAGCGCTGGTCGTCGCCGAGATTGCGGCCGACTGCGCTGACGATGCCCGCGGTCACCGAAAAGTCGAGGTTGTAGGGCGAACCGATCGCGACCACCCACTGGCCAGGCTTCAGTTTCGACGAATCCCCAAGCGTGGCTGCCGTCAAGCCGCTGGCCTCGATCTTGAGCAGGGCGACATCGCTTTGCTGATCGCTGCCGATGACCTTGGCCTTGAACTCGCGGCGATCCTTCAGGCGCACCGTGACCTCGTCGGCGCCGTCCACGACATGGTGGTTGGTCATCAGGTAGCCGTCGGCCGAAATGACGAAGCCGGAACCGCCGGACACGCGCTCGCCACCGCCAGGATTCGGCATTTGGCGCGGATCTCCAAAGAAGCGACGGAAGATTTCCGGCACCTCCTCTTCGCTCAGCTGTGATGGATCATTGACGTCAGGGGCATTCTTGCGCGCGGTGATATTGACCACCGCCGGCGCATTGCGCTCGACCAGCTGCGTGAAATCCGGCAATGCCTGCGCACGCAACGGGGACACTGCAATGGCCGCGACGAACACGGCGATCTGCAGACAACGCTTCAACATGGATGTCTCTCCTTGTGTGTGAAAACGGGCCGCGCGACAGCGCGGCACCACTCAATCGTTCAGCGCTTGGGCAGCGCGATTGGCGAGATCGACCGCCGTCGTCAACGGCACTTCGCCGACGACGACCGCACGCTGGTGCCCGAGCTGACGCGACGCCAGCTGGGTTGCGCCGCGTCGCAGCGTGGTCAGGCGGTCAAGCTCGTCGCTGCGCGGTTCCAGATAGAGCGTGATCATCGCCAGTCCGTCGCTCAGGATCAGGCTGCGTCGCGCACTCTCGATGCGCTCGGCGATCAACCGGAATCCCTTCGGCAACGTGACCGGGACTTCGGCCATGGCCGGTGCCACCACCGCTGCCTTGGCCGCTGCCTCGCCGCTGCTGCGCGCATCGACGACCATGGACGTGAACATCACCTGCTGCAGGGTTTCGCGACGCGGTCCGATCAGGGCCACGCCGAGCAGCAGGCCATTCTCCGGATTGATCCACAAGCGTTGCGAGTGGCGGACGTCGTCTCGAGCCACTGCGTCGACGATTCGTGCGTTGAATCCGGCAATCCGTTCCTCGGCGGCATCGCTGATCTGGTAGCTCTCGCCCACCCGACCGGCATCGAACACGTGCGCAGCGAACACCATCGATGGCAAGCGCTGGGCACGACCCGGCGCCTCGATCCGGGTCTCTCGACCATCGCGGAACAGCGCACGCGGCATTCCGCTGAGACTGGCGACCTGCTGGTAACCGCCTTCGCCAGGCCGCTGAACCACGCGCACGGCGTCGAAGCGGCCGTCATGCATGAACACCACGACGCCTTCGAAAGCACGCGCCGATTGCGCCTGCTGGGCGGCGCTCAACAGTCCTAGAGCGTCCTGGGCTGCCGCCGAGGTTGCAGCTCCCAGAAGCAACAAACAGAGACGCAGCGACGACTTCATGTCAGCGGGCAGCGCTGCCGGCAGTTTGCAGTTGAGCCGCTTCGGCCCGCGTGGCCGGTGCCGCCACCACCGGCACGTAGGACACGATACCGAGCGCCCCGGCGCTGCCATTGGCCAAGCCGTGATCGACGAAGTAGCCGTCGAACTCATCGTTGAGCTGAGGCTGCGCCAGAACGAAACTCTGACGGTCCGCAACCGGCGACAGACGCCAGTTCGGCGTCAGATCGCTGGTGGTGACCGGTGCCACGCTCGCCAGCGTGGCCTCGACCGGGACGGCCTGCTCCGGTGTGGTGACCGGGCCACCCAGCATCAGCGCAAACACCGCGACACCGGCCGCAATCGCGCCACCGGCCACGCCACGCCAGATCCGGCCAGGGCCACGCGCTTCAAGCGCGCCCATGCCCTCGTCGGCATCGATCGCCTCGCGCACCCGGGCGCAAAAATCGATCGGCGCCAACGTGCCCTGCTGGCGCAGACTGTCGCGCAGACCATGCCAGCGTTCCCAGGTCGCCGCCAATTCGGGATCATTGCCCAGACGCTTGCTCAGAAAACGCGCGCTGTCCGGCGCCAGTTCGCCGTCCATCAAGGACGACAGTTGTTCACGTACGGTCTCGTCGCTCATGACGCTTCCAATCCGGTATCGCGGCCATCCAGCAGCGGCCGCAGGTTCTGGTCGATGGCATCGCGCGCACGGAAGATGCGGGAACGCACGGTACCGATCGGACAATTCATGACTTGCGCGATCTCTTCGTAACTCAGGCCATCCACCTCGCGCAGCGTGATCGCCTGTCGCAATTCCTCCGGCAATTTATCGACCGCCGTCGTGACCGCCTTTTCGATTTCCTGGCGCATCATCTCGCGCTCCGGCGTCGCCGGATCGCGCAAGCGCATCGCGCTCTCAAACTGGGCCGCATCGTCGATCTGGATGTCGTCACTCGGCGGCCGACGGCCCATCGAGACCAGATGGTTCTTCGCGGTATTGGTCGCGATCGTGTAAAGCCATGTGTAGAACGCGCTTTCGCCGCGGAAATTTGCCAGGGCACGGTAGGCCCGCAGGAACGTGTCCTGGGCGACGTCCTGCGCTTCCGCGTGGTTGTGCACGTAGCGCAGGATGATCGCGAACACCTTGTGCTGGTATTTGCGCACCAGCGGATCGAAGGCGTTCTTCTGTCCGGCCTGGACCCGGCGTACCAGTTCCAGATCGGCGTCGGCCTCGCTCATGCGTGCGGCTCCGGCTGGGGTCTGCGGCGGCATCACCGCCGCGAACGGCAGAACCGCCGCGGGCGTGGGAAGCAAGGACGAACTGGCTGGCATCGCGCGGTCCCGTTCTGAGGAATCGGGCTCATAGACCAGCGCGAATCGATAAAGTTCACGACAATTCCGCCGCGTCGACCGGGCCGCCATTGATCAGGCGTTCACGCTCCGCCATCAGGTTTTCGAAGGATGCCGGCGGCATCGGCCGGGCGAACAGATAACCCTGCAATTCCTCGCATCCGTGCTCGCGCAGGAAGTTGAGGTGCTCCTCGTATTCGACGCCCTCTGCAATCACGCTGCGGTTCAGGTGCTGCGCCATGTTGATGGTGGCGCGAACGATGGCCTCGTCGTCCGGGTCGACACCGATGTTGCGCACGAAGGTCTGATCGATCTTGATGCGGTCGGCCGGGAAACGCTTGATGTAGTCGAGCGAACTCTGGCCGGTGCCGAAATCGTCGATGGCGATCGAACAGCCCATGTCGCGCAGCGCCTGCAACGTCTCGATCAGGTTAGGAATGGTCTTGACGTTGATGCTTTCCGTGACCTCGAGCTCCAGGTGATTCGGGTCCAGCCCGGTCTCTTCAAGCACGCGCTGCACCACCTCGACCATGTTCGGCTGGCGCAACTGCAGCGCCGACAGGTTCACCGAGATCCGCAGCGGCACGCCGAACTTGTCATGCCAGCGCTTGGTGTCGGCACAGGCGGTCCGCAGCATCCATTCGCCGATCGGCACGATCAAGCCGTTGTCCTCGGCCAGCGGAATGAAAAAGCCGGGGGAAATCATGCCCAGTTCGGGATGTTCCCAGCGGATCAGGGCCTCCATGCCGATGATGTCTTCGGTGACCGTATTCACCTGCGGCTGGTAGTAGGCGCGAAGCTCGTTGTTGCGCTCCGCCACGCGCAACTTCGATTCGAGCGACAGGCGCTGCTGGTGCGATTCCTCGGGTACTGCCACGTAGGCCTGGAAGTTGTTCCGACCCATGCCCTTGACGTTGTACATCGCGATGTCGGCATGCTTCAGCATCTTCTCTGCGGTCGTCGCATCGTCCGGGTAGAAGCTGATGCCGATCGACGAAGTCATGTGCAGTTCGCGACCGTCGCCCAGCGTCAGCGGCGCTTCCAGCACACGGCAAATCTTCTCGGCAATACGCAGCACGTCGTCGCGCTGAACGATGTGGCGCAGGATCAGGGTGAACTCGTCGCCTGCATAACGCGCCACGGTATCGCTGCCGCGCACACAGGCACGCAAGCGCTTGGATACGGCAATCAGCAACTCGTCGCCGACCCCGTGGCCGAGACTGTCGTTGACGGTCTTGAATCGATCCAGGTCGACGAACAGCACCGCGAAGCACTCGCCGGTGCGATGCGCTTCCTTGATCGTGGTTTCGAGACGATCGTTGTAAAGCAGGCGATTCGGCAGGCCGGTCAACGAATCCTGCAAGCCCTTGGCGCGACCCAGTTCATGCGCACGTTCGATCTCCAGCTCCATGGCCAGGCGTGTCACCACGGATCGTGCCGCCTGGACCAGACCCGAATCCTCTGCAATCACGTGGCGCCCGGCACAGACCATGCCGCCGATAACGACCTGGCGCTCGTCGCGCAGCGGAATGCCGACCAGGGACTCAAATCGATAACTGTTCGCGATCGCCTCGCCGCCGAGCGCTTTCCAGGCGTCGGCATGGACGGCAAAAGCATCGCCATTCATGACCTTGCGCAACGCGGCATTGCGCAGGTGTTCTCCGATCAGCGGCGGCAGACCTGGACGCTGAAAGCTGACGACGAGATCGCCCTCCTCGCCAGTCTCGGCACGTTGCGCCACCAGATGCAGGAAATCGAACTTGGCCCACTCGATGAGACGTTGAGTCAATGCCTTGGACAAGCCCTCGCTGCCGCGCTGGCTCCACAGCAAGTCGAGGAATTCACCGAATGGACGACCGACGGCATCGGGCGGAATCGCACGCAGAGCGGTGAGCAGCCGCATCTGTTCGCCGACACGGACCGGCGTCGAAACGGCTTCGACCGGCACCCGGCGACCGTCTGCCCGCGGCGTCATCTGCCGCGTACGCACACTGCCCTGGCGCTGCATCAACTGCATGAGTTCGCGTCGGGCATCGCCACGATGGGTCAGGTCGAGCTGGTCGACGGTCTGCGCGCGCACCTGATCCAACGTGAATCCGGATTGCTTCAAAAAGGTCTGATTGGCATCCAGCACCTTGCCGGAGGTCGGGTCGGACACCAGCAGTTCATCGAGGCTGGCGTCGAAGGCAAAGCGATAGTCTTCGCCCGAACTGGCAACGTGAGCCGTGTCGACAGCCGCGGAGGCCGCAACTGGCGCTGCCGGCATGATGGCCGACTGGATCAGTGCCAAGGCCGCCTCGGACTCTACCGGCGAATGCAGAAATCCGCGCACGTTGGCCGGCACCGCATGCGTCCACACGTGCCCGGGGTCGACGCTGCTGACGATCAGCACCGGCAACGCGGACGTCTGCGGATCCTGCATGAGCTCCTCGCAGAACAGCTTGACTTCGCTGTCCTCTGCGCCGACTTCCAGCACGACCAGCGCAACCTCACTGTCCTGTGCCAGCATCGAACGCGCTTGCGCGACATCCTTCGCCGCATAAAGCGCCTCGAACTCCTCGCCGTCGAGCAGCTCCCAGAGCAGCCGACGATCACCACGTTCGTTCACGAGCAACAGGACTGCACCGTCCGCCATGGCTGCCTCAAGTCACCCAGCGTCCGTCGCGCAGACGCGGCGGACGCTTCGTTTCAATGTCGTGGACGATGCGGTGCACGAATACTTCCAGTCCTTCCGGCATGCGCACCTTGCTATCGATGAACACCAGCTTGCGTGCCTGTCCCTGCTGCTTGGCCAATTGTCGCAGCACGCCGGTCACCGGCGGCCGCAGCAGCTTGGAGAATCCGGTGAAGAGGTAGACGCCGACATGCAGGCTGTTCTGGACGTGACGCAATGCGTCGTGAATCCGCTGGCTGCCCGGCACGGTGAGATCGCTTTCGCGCATCGACACGATGCCGGCACCCTCGGACCAGTGATAGACCGAATTCCCGCTGCGCATCGCGAACTGACGGAACTGCGCGATGATGTCGTCCACCCGCGGCGACTCGATCGCGATCAGGTGCTTGTCGCACTCGACAATCTCGTCGTAGAGCTTTGGCGTCACGAAGAGTGACGTAGCCTCCGACGTGGTGCTGATCCGGTTGTCTCCGCTCATGCGCCAACCTTAGCCTCGACGGCCGCGATTGACCAGACCGCGATCGGCCCGGGATCATTGTTCTCCATCACGAAATGCCCATCGAGGTGCCCATGTTCGACGGTTTGCAGCCCCGCCACTGGAAATACGAGATCGACGGCGACCGCGTCCTGACCCTGCTGCTTGACCGCGCCGGCGAGTCGGTCAACAGCCTGTCGCGCGAGGTGCTCGAAGAACTCGGCAGCTTGATCGAACGCATCCAGATCGAGCCGCCCAAAGCAGTGATCCTGCGCTCGGCCAAGCCCGCAGGCTTCATCGCTGGCGCCGACATCCGTGAATTCCGCAGCTTTGCCGAACGTGGCGAAACCATCGACGCCATCAAGCGCGGTCATCGCGTGTTCGCGAAGCTCGCTGGCCTGAAAATGCCGACGGTCGCGGCGATCCACGGCCACTGCATGGGTGGCGGCCTCGAAATCTCGCTGGCCTGTCGTTATCGCATCGCGACGAACGATCCGAAGACCCGCCTCGGCGTGCCCGAAGTGAAGCTCGGCATCCAGCCCGGCTGGGGCGGCACCGCGCGTTTACCGCATCTGGTCGGCGCACCAGCAGCGTTCGACATGATGCTGACCGGGCGTGGCCTGAGCGCCAGCAATGCCCGCGCGATCGGCCTCGTCGACAAGGTATGCGCCCCCGAGGAATTGGCCGCGAGAGCCAAGGAACTGGCCCTGCGCGGTGCACATCGTCCGGCCGGACAACGCTTCAAGACCTGGGCGACGAACTTGTGGCTGACCCGCCAAATCCTCGCGCCGCAAATGCGCAAGCAGGTCGCGCGCAAGGCCGATCCGAAGCACTACCCCGCCCCGTTCACGATGATCGAATTCTGGCGTCGCAACGGTGGCAGCGTCGCAAAGGGCCTCGCAGCCGAACCGCGTTCGGTGTCGAAGCTGGCCGAGACGCCCACCGCCCGCAACCTGGTGCGCATCTTCTTCCTGCAGGAAATGCTGAAGGGACTCGGCGGCGGCGCCGAGCACGGCATCCGCCACGTGCACGTGATCGGCGCTGGCGTGATGGGCGGCGACATCGCAGCCTGGTGCGCCCTGCAGGGCTTCACCGTCAGCCTGCAGGACCGCGAGATGAAGTACATCGAGCCGGCCCTGAAACGCGCTGAGGAACTGTTCGCCAAGAAACTGAAGACCGAGGACCGGATCGCGCCGGTGCGTGCGCGCCTGGTCGCTGACGTCGAATCGGCCAAGGTGCCGGAGGCGGACCTGATCATCGAGGCGATCTTCGAGAACCTCGATGCCAAGCGCGCGCTGTACGCCAATCTCGAACCGCGCATGAAAGCGACGGCGATCCTGGCGACCAATACCTCCAGCATCCCGCTCACCGAACTGCGCACCCAGCTCGCCCATCCGGAACGCTTCGTCGGCCTGCACTACTTCAACCCGGTGGCGATGATGCCGCTGGTCGAAATCGTGCGGCATGACGGCCTCGACGCCTCCGTCGGCGCGCGCGTCGCCGCCTTCGCGAAAGCCATCGACAAGCTGCCGGTGCCCGTCGCGACCTCGCCCGGCTTCCTGGTCAACCGCGTGTTGTTCCCGTACATGCTTGAAGCCGCGACGCTATACGCGGAAGGCGTGCCGGGACCGGTGATCGACCGTGCCGCGAAGAAGTTCGGCATGCCGATGGGTCCGATCGAACTGATGGATACGGTCGGGCTTGATGTCGCGACCGGCGTGTCGAAGGTGCTCAGTCCGTTCCTCGGCATCTCGATACCGGACAAGCTGCAGGGCATGATCGCCGCCGGCAAACGCGGCAAGAAGGACGGCGAAGGTTTCTACCTGTGGAAAGACGGCCGCGCGCAGAAACCCGAGGTGCCGTCGAACTATCAGGCGCCGGGGGATCTGGAAGACCGCATGATTCTGCCCTTCCTCAACGAGGCCGTGGCCTGTCTGCACGAACGCGTGGTCGACGACGCCGAACAACTCGATGCCGGCATCATCTTCGGCACCGGGTTCGCGCCATTCCGAGGCGGCCCGATCCAGTACATCCGCGATACTGGCGCGGCTGCGCTGCAAACCCGACTGGAGGCGCTGGCGGCCAAGCATGGCGAGCGATTCAAGCCGAAGGCGGGATGGGACGCCCTTTGAGCGTCCCTCCGGATACGGAAAACAAAAAAGCCGCGCAATGCGCGGCTTTTTCGTCGCACCGGGACTGGATCAGCCCGCGATGCTCTGCGACAGGTCTTCGCGAATGCGCGCTGCCTTGCCTTCGAGATCGCGCAGGTAATACAGCTTGGCGCGACGCACCGCACCGCGACGCTTGACCTGCACCGAATCGATGATCGGGCTGTGGGTCTGGAAGACGCGCTCGACGCCGGTACCGTGCGAGATCTTGCGCACGGTGAACGACGAGTTCAGGCCGGCATTGGCCATCGCGATGACGACGCCTTCATAGGCCTGCACGCGTTCGCGGTTGCCTTCCTTGACCTTCACGTTGACGACGACGCTGTCGCCCGGGCTGAAAGCCGGGAGCGTGCGGCTCATTTGCGACTGTTCGAATTGCTGCAGCAAGTTCATGACATCACCTTGTAGAAATCTGTGTTGCTCAGTTTCGGCTGTCCGGTCGTCCTGACCGGTCGTGGCCATGCTCGGCGAAATACTCCTGCCGAAACTCTTCCAGCAGCTTCCGAGCTGCCTTGTCCAGATCGCATCGCGCCAGGAGATCAGGGCGACGCAACCATGTCCTGCCGAGAGACTGCTTCAGACGCCAGCGCCGAATGTGCGCATGGTTTCCGGACAACAGCACCTCGGGTACGTCCTGTCCGCCGTCGCGCACCGGGCGCGTGTAATGCGGACAGTCCAGCAATCCGTTGGAGAACGAATCCTCCTGCGCAGAAGCGGCATCGCCGAGCGCGCCGTCCTGCAATCTTCCGACCGCGTCGATCAGCACCGCCGCGGCAAGCTCGCCGCCGGACAGCACATAATCGCCGATCGATACTTCCTCGTCCACCGAAGCGGCCAAGAATCGTTCGTCAATGCCCTCGTAACGACCGCATAGCAGGATCACCCGCTCGCAGCGCGCCAAGGCTTCAACTTTTCCTTGCGTCAGCCGCTCACCCTGAGGACTGAGATAAAGCACTTTCGCCGGCCGCGGATCTGCCGCCTTCGCTGCAGCCAGACAGCGCCGCAAGGGCTCGATCAGCATCACCATCCCGGGTCCGCCGCCACAGGGTCGATCATCGACAGTGCGGTGCACGTCCTCGGTGAAATCGCGCGGGTTCCATCCCTGCACGTCCAGCAAGCCGCGATCCATCGCGCGCCCGACCACGCCCAGCTTGACCGTATCGCGGACGAAGTCCGGAAACAGGCTCAGCACATCGAAGCGCATCGCCTAGAACTCCGGATCCCAGTCGACGACGATCTCGCCGCCGTCCACATCCACCGACTTGACGAACCGATCCTTGATGAAGGGGATCAGCCGCTCGCGTTCTCCCTGCACCACCACCACGTCATTCGCCGCGGTGGCGAACAGATGCGACACGGTACCGAGCAATACGCCGTCGGTCGTCCTGACCTTCAATCCCTCCAGATCGACCCAGTACACCTCGCCCTTCTTCGGCGGCGGCAACAGCGAACGGTCGATGCGGATGTCGGCACCGATCCAGCGCATGGCTTGATCGCGGTCATCGACACCTTCGAGTCGCGCCACCAGTGCCTTGCCCTGCAACCGCCCTTCCAGCGGCTTCAACTCGGTTTCGCTGCCGTCCAGCGCGACGCGCCAAGGCCGGTATCGCAACAGGTTGTCGATCGGATCGGTGTGCGAGAGCAGCTTGACCCACCCTTTCACGCCATGCACGCCAACGATGCGGCCAACCGTGATCTGGCGGCCGCTCATCGTCCTGATCAAGCCGCCGGCTTGGCCGCCTGCTTCAGCAGGTACGCGACCTTGTCGCTCGGCTGCGCGCCCTGCGACATCCAGTGCTGCGCACGTTCGGCGTTCAGCTGCAGCTTGACTTCCTTGCCGGTCGCAACCGGGTTGTAGAAGCCAATGCGCTCCAGCGAGCGACCGTCGCGGGCGCTGCGGCTGTCCGTCACGACGATGTGATAGAACGGACGCTTCGGCGCACCGCCGCGGGAAAGACGAATCTTGACCATGATTTGGGATCTCTTGACGAACAGGCCGGCGAACCGGTGATGAAAGAAAGCGCGCGACTTTATCCGGTCTTCCACAAAAAAGAAAGCAGGAGCCCATTTCGCTCCACTGCCCATTCGGGGGATTGACCGTCGCAACGCGTCGCGCGGGTGATTCGCCACCGGAATGGCGAATCCAGTTACGCCTTCGGCTTCAGAAGATCCTCAAGACGCTTATCCATATTCGCATATTTGTACGCCGGAAGCACGTACACCCAGGCCTTGGTGAGCACGTTCAGCTTGGTCGCCTCGTCATCGACCGCCTTGCGGCGCTCGGCGATGAAGGCGGCTGGGTCGGTGACGGCCAAAGGCGGCGACGGGAGTTCCGCTGCCGGCTGGGTGGAGGGGTCGGCCGAATCAGCAGCCGGCGCCTCGGCCTTGGTGGCGCGTTCGTGATCGGCAACGGCATTCAATTGCGCCGCCTTGGCAGCCAGGTCGGCACGCGCCCCGTCGACCGAGGCCGCGAAAGTCGCATAACGCTTGCCTTCCGATGCAAATCCGGTGATCTCGATCACCAGCCCGTCGAAGGTGCGGAACGTTGCGACGATCATCGAGGACGGATCTGGGACCGCGGACTCGGCCTTTGCAACATCATCGAACTTGAGTCCGGCGAGGACCGAGGCGATGCCGTTGGCCTCGTACTCGGACAGCAGTTCCCGCCCGGCCGGGAGGTTTTCGACGGTGTAATTGGTCTGCTCCGGCGAGGTCTTGAGCACCGCGAACGAGCTGTCGCCGCGCTTGATCTCGACGCGCATGATGCGATCCGAGGCGATATCGACGATGTCCTTCACCAACCAATTCGCAGCCTGGCGGTCCGGCACCAGATTGCCCTTCGCGAGCCAGGCCTGGGCTTCGTCATTGCGGCGCACGAAACTGCCATTGCCTTGCGTGCTGTAGGTGCCGACAACGATCTTCGCCGGGATCTTGCCATCGATCTCGACGCGCATGCCTTTGGCATCCGGCTTCGCAACATCCTCGACGCCGAGCACCGAATGCCGCTCCGGATTCGCGGTCTTGGCCTCGATCAGGGTGGCTTCGGACAGACCGATCAGGGTTTCACGGACTTTGCCGATATCGGCCGGATAACCACCGCGCTCGACGACCGTCCAGCCGTCGGCGACGCGCTGCAAGGTCACGGCGGGCTTGTCGCCCGCTTCGATCACGCGCAACTGCGTGACCTCGTTGATCGACTCGCGCAGTCCCTTCAGCAGCGGCTCACCGACCCGAGCCGCCTCATCGGTCGGACCCCGCGAAGCGCTTGCCCACAAGGCCAGCACGACGGCCACCGTGGTGCCCAGGGCCAATTTGACCAGCGTATGTCTCGTCATCGCGGCACTCCTCAGGCCTTCACGCGTTCGCGGCGACGCCACCACAGCAACGCCAGCGCACCGATGGTCAGCAGCAGCGGCATCAGGCCGATGTTGATCAACTTCAGCTTGCTGCCCAGGGATTCGATATCGGCATCGAGCTGACGCCGCACCTGCCGCAGATCCTTGCGGATGCGCACCTTGTCGTCACGGAAGCGCGTCAATTCCGCTTGTTGCTCCGGAGTCAGGATGGTGGCGTTCTCGGCCGACTTGCCCTGCTGCAGATCGTTCAGTTTCTGCTCGGTATCCGCCAGCTGCTTCTGCAGTTCCTGCTCCTTCTGACGGAAGCGCTGATCGGCCTGGCGCTTGATCGCTTCGACCGTCGTGAACGGCCGTGCCGATGTCGCACGCCCGCGAATGCCGATCAGATCGGCGGAACCCGCCAGGTTGTCGACGATGTTGATGATCAGGTCGCCGTTGTTCGCGAACGCATTCATCAGCTTCTGGCCGAAGAAGTTCTGCACCTGCACCCACAGACGATCGCTCAGCACGTCGGTGTCGGCGACCAGGACGATGTTGGCGGCTTCCTTCGATTCGGACAGATGTCCCTCGTCGCTGCGCGCCGGGAATGCCGTCTTGAGCTTGCCCTCGAGGCGACCGGCGATGACATAGTGTTCCTTCGTTGCCGCGAAGCGTTCGTACAATTGCTCCGGATCAGGCATGAACTTCAGCTGCTCGGCCTCGTAAAGCATCGCGTCGCCGCTGCTCTGTACGAACGGGATCAACTTGAGCGCCGACCCATCGGCCACCTTGAACTGGCCGGCGGTCGAGAAATTGATGCTCTCCAGTTGCGCCGTCGGAATCTCGTCCTGGCTCAAGCTGTCCTTGCCGAGACCCAGGATGGCCAGATGCCGGGTTGGCGGCGCATTCGGCTGGGTCTGCACCGGCAAGGCGTTGGCTGCATCGAGCACGACCATGGTCGGGTCATAGTCGATGCCCCAGGCCTTGAACAGCGTCGGCAAGTCCGAATCACGCTTGGCGAACATCGCCGCCTGCGGATTTTCCGGATCATTGCCGGAGTCATCGCGCTCCGAATAGGGGTCAACGAACACGACGAGACGGCCACCGCGCAGCACGAACTGGTCGATGGCATAGCTCAGGTCATCGCTGAAGCCCTTCGGATGGACCAGCAGCAGGGTGCCGATTTCGGCATCGATCTTCGTCGTCGCCGCCGGATTGAGCTGACGCAAGTCGAACAGGTCCCCAAGTTCCTGATAGAAGGCCCAACCGTCGCGCATCTGGCGCGTGGCCGGATCGAAACCAGAGGCCACATTCAAGCCTGCCAGCACGCCGACCACCGGCTTCTTCCCGACGACCAGACTGTGCACGAGCTTGGCGATGTCGTATTCCAGAAACACTTCCTTGTCCGGCTGGAAGAACGGGATCACGCTCTGGCCGTCGGTACTGTTGGTGCCGGCCAGGCCAAAGAACACCGACTCGCCCGCTGCCCCCACCGGCAAGGCCTGCAGACCGAATCCGGAGGCTCGATCCTCTTCCTCCGAGAACGGCAAGGGGTCGATCACGTTCAGGCGCAACTTGCCGCCGCTCTTCGCCGCCATCTCTTCGAGCAACTCGCGCACGCGCACGGCGTAATTGCGCAGCAGCGGAATGTCTTGCGTGGCACGATCGGAATAATAGAAATACAGATTGATCGGCTCGTCGATGCCGGACAGGATGTGCTTCGTACCCTGCGACAACGTGTACTGGTGATTGCCGGTCAAGTCGATGCGGGCGCCGCGCAGCACCACGTTGCCGATCACCAGCACCGCGACCAGCAGTACGCCGAGCAGGGCCAGCGAACCGCCGGTCAGGGTGCGTCGATTCAATGAAATCATGGGTCGGCCTCCTCAGTCGGCTTTCTTGAGGTCGATGACGATGGTCGTGGCATACAGCCAGAAACCGATCATCAGCCCGAAATAGAACAGGTCGCGCAGATCCAGCACGCCCTTGCTGATCGCGTTGAAATGGGTCAGGAACGACAGCCCGGAAATCGCGTCGATCACGCCCTGCGGCAACCCGAGGCCGCGGAAGAAATCCAGCACCATCGGGAAACCGGACAGCAGCAGCAGGAAGCAGGCGACCACGGTGAGGATGAAGGCGACCACTTGGTTGCGCGTCATCGCCGACAGGCAGGAGCCGACCGCGAGGAACGCACCGGCCATCAGCAGCGAACCGAGGTAGCTTGCGACAATCACGCCGTTGTCCGGGTCACCGAGGTAGTTCACGGTGATCCAGATCGGAAACGTCAGTGCCAGCGCGATGCCGACGAAGGCCCAGGCGGCGAGGAACTTGCCGAGCACGGCCTGGCCCATCGTGACCGGCAAGGTGAGCAGCAGTTCGATGCTGCCGGACTTGCGCTCCTCGGCCCACAACCGCATCGCCACTGCGGGAATCAGGAACAGGTACAGCCAGGGGTGGAAGCCGAAAAACGGCTGCAGGTCGGCCTGGCCGCGCTCGTAGAATCCTCCCATGTAGAACGTGAACGCGCCCGAGAGCAGCAGGAAGATGACGATGAACACGTAGGCCACCGGCGTCGCGAAGTAACTCGCGAGTTCGCGCCGGAACAGGATGCGGGTCGGACTCATGCGGCTTCCTTGGCGGTGGTCGTGATCTGGCGGAAGACTTCGTCGAGCCGCCCCTGCTCGAGTGCGATCTCGTGCACCTGGATGCCGTTCGCCTTCAAGGCATCGACGACGGCGCCGAAGATCGCCTTGCCCGGGCGCGGGAACGCCGTCACGCGCTGATCTTGGGTATCGATCTCGACTGCCGCGACGTCGCCGATCCGGACCAGCACGTCACGCGCGGCCTGCGCGTTGTCGGCACTCAACGACACCGCCTGGTGGAAGCGCGAACGCGCCTCCAGCGCAGCCGGCGTGTCGTCGGCCAGCACCTTGCCGCGCGCGATGATGATGGCGCGGTTGCAGACCGCGTGGACCTCTTCGAGGATGTGCGTCGACACGATGATGGTCTTGTCCTTGGCCATCGCCTGGATCAGGGCACGCACCTCGTGCTTCTGGTTCGGATCGAGGCCGTCGGTGGGCTCGTCGAGCACCAGCACCTTCGGGTCATGCAGGATCGCCTGCGCCAGTCCGACGCGACGCTTGAATCCCTTGGACAGGGTTTCGATCGATTGCTGCACCACACCCTGCAGACTCAGGCGACCGATGGCATCGTCCAGCTGCCGACGACGCTGTTCACCCGACAGACCTCGGATGTCGGCGATGAATTCGAGGAAGCCGTGCACCGTCATCTCGCCGTAGCTCGGGGCTCCTTCCGGCAGATAGCCGACCAGACGCTTGGCGGCGAGCGCGGATTCGACCACGTCGTGGCCGCAGATCGACGCGCTGCCATCGCTCGGCGTCAGGAACCCGGCGAGCATCTTCATCGTGGTGGACTTGCCGGCACCGTTCGGGCCGAGGAAGCCGAGCACCTGCCCGGGTTCGACCCGGAAGCTGATGCGGTCGACGGCAACGAATTCGCCGTAGCGTTTGCTGAGGTTTCTGGTTTCGATCATCGAGAGCGCTCGCGATGGCTGAACTGGACAAGGCGCGCGACCGATTGGGGACGGCGCCGCGGGATTTCAAGCGGCACTCTGTGTGCGCATCTGCGGAAAAGTTCCCGCACAAACGAATCGCCCCGGGCGAGCCGGGGCGATGGTGCGGCATGTCGCTGGAATTACTTGATCAGCGGCAGGTAGACATTGGTCAGCGGATAACCGGTGGCCGGATCATCGCCCACCCACTCGTCGTACTGGCCGGAGCCGTCCCACGGGTACATCCGGCCATGGGTCATCGCATAGGCCTTCAACGCCTCGCGAGGACCGCGCGGAACACCAATGGCGAGACGGTCGCCGACGAACTGCAGCTTCAGCGCCTTGCCGGCATAGGACTTGCCGATGCGGACATTGTTCTTGACGGCGACTGCGTCCGATTCGATCGGATAGGCCATCGAGAAGTCGTTGAACTCCTCGCCGAGCACGTTCACGACGCGCAGTTTCGGACCGGTTGCAACGATGCGTTCGGCCTTCATGAAGTCCTCGACCTGCTTCCACGCCTTGTCCATTTCGATCTGGGCTTCGTCCCACTTGCGCGGCGCGGCAGGAATGCCACCACCCACGTAAAGAATGTTCTGTCCCGGCAGTTCGACTTCCTCGACCACCATCTGGCTGTAGTCGACCATCGGCACCGTGGCCATGGTGGTCGCGAAGCGTGCCAGCGCGATTTCGAGATCCTCGCCGATGCGGCCATCCAGATACAGGCCGGCATAGCGACCAAGCACATTCCAGCCGTACTCGACATCGAACTCGGCGATGACACTGACGCTGCGCGTCTTCGGATCCTGCTTGAGGCGGAAAATCAGCTGCTTGTTCTTGCCGAGCCAATCATTCTCGACGGCGAAGCGGATCACGCCGTCGTCCTCGAGCGTGCTTTCGACCAGTTGCAGCGAACCGTTGCCGACGCGCTTCTCCGAACTCTGGAAGTCGAGCCGGGAACCGACGCCGAAGGCCTCGCCGCTGACGTTCTTGGTCATGTTCGGATCGACGTGCTGCCAAGGATTCCACTGGTTGAGGTTGTGGAAGCCGTTCAGGCTGTCGTAGACCTGGGTGATCGGATTGCCGACCTCGACCGAGCGAGTGATGCGTGCGTCCTTTCCGAAGAACAGGCCGAGCACGATGAAAAACAGGACGGCAAAGACGACGGCCAGGATGATTTCGACGATTCGCAGCATGGGCAGGGACTTCGTTCCGGGAAGCAAAGGTGGGGGATGTTACTGGCTTCACCCGGCGGTTTGCTACCGTCGGATGCGCGATCCGTCACACGATGCCGATCTCGAAGGCCTTCAGCACCGCGCGCGTACGGTCGCGTACGCCGAGCTTGGACAGGATGTTCGAGACATGATTCTTGACGGTTCCCTCGGCCACACCCAGCGAATTCGCGATCTCCTTGTTGCTGTAACCGCCCGCCATCAAGCGCAGGATCTCGGTCTCGCGCTCGGTCAGCGGGTCCGGCTGGTCGAGGCTGGCAAACTGGTTGTGCATGTGCTCCAACCCAGCCAGCAGGCGCTGAGTCACCGCCGGCTTCACCAGCGAACTGCCGCCCGCGACCGTTTTTACCGCGTCGACCAGTTGATCGAGCGTGACGTCTTTCAGCAGGTAGCCGCGCGCTCCCGCCTTGAGCCCGGCCAGCACCAGCTGGTCGTCGTCGAAGGTGGTCAGGATGATGGTCGGCGGCAGTTGCCCGCGCGCGGTCAGCGTCTTCAGCACGTCCAGGCCGGACAAGTTCGGCATCCGCATGTCGAGCAGGACGACGTCGGGCTTCAGGCGCGGGATCAACTCGATCGCCTGGACGCCGTCGGCGGCTTCGGCAACGACGCGGATGGAATCGGAGAGTTCAAGCAGGTTGCGCACGCCCTGGCGCACCAGGGTCTGGTCATCGACAAGTACGACGGAAATCATGGTTTGGTCTCCATGGGCAGGGTGGCCGCGAGCGCAAAGCCGCGACCCGGGGCGGTATCGATATCCAGAGAACCGCCGAATTCGTTCAGACGTTCCCGCATGCCGGACAGGCCATTGCCTGCGGCGACGGCGTCGGCGCCGACGCCGTCGTCCCGGGAACGCAGGGTGAGTGCGCCATCGGCTTCGCGCGCGAAACGCAACCACAGGGTTTCGGCTCGCGCATGGCGGATGGTGTTGGTCAGTATTTCCTGGGTGCAGCGCAACAGCACATGCGCGCGACGCGCATCCTCGACCCGGAAATCATCGGGCAGGTCCATGACGACTTTCGGGGTCGGCACGCCTTCGATCAGCGAGCGCAATGCACTGCCGAGATCGATCTCGGCCTCGTCGCGCATCTGGCCGACCACTTCGCGGACATCCGACAGCAGCAGCTTCGCGACCGACTGCGCCTGGCGCACCTTGTCCTTGGCATTACCGTCGACGAGGTGGCTGGCGACTTCGAGATTGAGGGTCAGTGCGGTGAGGTGGTGACCGACCAGATCGTGCAATTCGCGGGCGATGCGAACGCGCTCCGCGATGCGAGTCGATTCGGCAAGCAAGGCACGGGTCGCGCGCAGTTCGGAGTTGAGCCGACGCTGCTCTTCCCGCGCCTCCGCCTGGCCGCGTGCGACCATCGACGTGACGAAGGTGAAACTCGAGAACCCGACATAGAGCAAGCTCTGCAGAATCGCATCGAACCATCCGTACAACGGCTCGCCGGTGAGGTCACGCAGGCCGACGAAGACCGGCAGCAGGCTCAGGTTCTGCATGATCGCCCAGACCACGGCCATCCGCGGCGCCAGCAACCACGGCAACACGCCCGCCATGACCAGCAACAGGATCCCGGAGAGACCGCTTTGACTGAACCAGCTGATCGCGATCGCGGCCAGGTTCATGATGATCAGCAAGGGCACTCGCAGCGCCCGCGGCCGGGCGCGCGAGAGGTCCTTGGTCAGGGCCCAGTAGGACAGGCCGAAGGCGACATAGGCAAGCCACCAGCCGGCGAGATCGCGCGGCTCGTCGACACCGATGCCATCCGGAACGGTACCGTGCAGCAGCCAGACCAGAACATCGACTTCTTCGGCCAGCGCCGCAGTTTCGCGCAGCAGGGGCACGCCGACGCAGGCATAGGTGAACAGCCCCGCGTAGCGGAGCCAGTTGCCGTGATCGAAGCGGGTGAGAGCCATAGCGCCATCATAGGCGCCCGTCCAGTGCCGCCGCACGCCACGAAAGTCATGCTTTGGCGACTGGCCAGAGCGGGCTGCTCTGCCATAATCCGCGCCCGCTCCCCCTGCCCGTTGCCGAATCCATGACGCTACGCCTGCGCGATGTTCGCGACCACGAACTCGAACACGTCCTCGCCCTGAACAACAGCGCCGGGCCGACGATCCTGCCGATGGATGCCGAACGGGCACGCTTGTTCTTCAACGAGGCCCGGTATTTCCGCGTGGCC